>JAEEIK010000063.1 GCA_016281335.1 Lachnospiraceae bacterium
TAAATGATAATCTAGAGTTTTATAAAAAATGCGGACTCAATAATGGTGATGTTAATTGTCTAGGGAAATCTTTTTAATAAAAGAAAGGAGGCAGATCATTACGGCGGAATATATAGATGAGGCTACAACCGCACATATTGAAAACTATGGTTATTATTGGTGGATTAATGAGGACGGCAGCGGATACAGGGGACTTGGTCGTGGCGGTCAGGAACTGCATGTTTATCCCGAGCATGATATGGTTGTTGTGTTGCAAGCACAGGATTCACCAAGATCGAAATTCTATACTCCGATTATTACAGATGTAATCTTAAAAGCTTTGAAATAATATAGTGATTATCTCATATAAAGAAGAAGTGCGGAAATGATAAAAGCGGTGTAGGATTCTAATCAGTTTGCGGAGGACTGTGTAAGATTTGTGATAGAAACTATAAAAGAGGATGGACATTAATGCCAAACTATAATAAGACAAAGCTGGCCTGTTATCTGGGCTTTATAACACAGGCTATAGCAGCGAATTTTGCACCGCTGCTTTTTTTGAAATTTCATAGGGACTACGGGATATCCCTGGGAAATATAGCGCTGATCTCTACGGTATACTTTTTTATGCAGCTGCTTGTGGATCTGTTCTGTGCAAAGTATGTTGACAGGATCGGATACAGGGTGTCGATAGTGGTGTCGGAAATATGCTCTGCTGGAGGACTTGTGGGACTTGCATTCCTGCCGGATCTTTTGACGGATGCTTTTGCGGGGATACTGATCAGCGTGAGCGTGTATGCGGTAGGCTGCGGTCTGATCGAGGTACTGGCAAGTCCGATCGTGGAAGCCTGTCCTTTTGAGAATAAGGAAGCAACCATGAGCCTTCTGCATTCCTTTTACTGCTGGGGCTGCGTGGGGACGATAGCGATATCTACTCTGTTTTTTGCAATCTTCGGTATGGACAGTTGGAGATGGCTTGCAGTGATCTGGGCGCTTGTGCCGGCTGTTAATATCTTCAATTTTGCTACCTGTCCGATAGTCCCGATAGTTGAAGAAGGCAAGGGGATGGGAATAAGACAGCTTGGAAAAAAGCCTTTATTTTGGGCTGCAATATGCCTGATGGTATGCGCCGGCGCCGCGGAGCTGTCCATGGCCCAGTGGGCATCGGCATATGCGGAAGCTGCCCTGGGGCTTTCCAAAACTATAGGAGACCTGGCCGGACCCTGCATGTTTGCAGTTACAATGGGGATAAGCCGGGTGATATACGGAAAATATGGTGATAAGCTTGAACTCAGAAAATTCATGATGGGTTCCGGGGCTTTGTGCGTCGTTTGCTATCTTCTCGCATCCCTTTCATCGAATCCGTTCATCGGTCTTATCGGCTGCATCTTCTGCGGCTTCTCGGTAGGCATCATGTGGCCGGGGACCATAAGCATATCTTCAAAACAATTTCCTGCGGGCGGAACTGCGATGTTTGCGCTGCTTGCCATGGCGGGAGATCTGGGTGGCAGCATAGGCCCGGCCATTGTCGGAAAAGTCACGCAGTATGCCGGAGATGACATACGCGCAGGCATGGCAGCGGGGCTGGTATTTCCGGTAGTGCTTATAATAATGCTGCTTGTTATAGGAGCTGAGCAACATAGCAGGCATTAAGCGTTTTCAAGATGAAAAAGGGAGTGCATTAAAGAAAACGAAATGAACGTGGCACAAATACGGAAAGTGTGATATAATCCATAACTTGTGGGGGAACCCGCGATCGACTACATGAGCGGATGACGATATCGGACAGGTACTCGGATATCCGGTTACGGGATGAGATCTTGAGGAGGAGAAAAATGAAAAAGAGATTACTGGTGTTATTGTTAAGCTTCTGCATGCTGCTTGCGTTTGCAGGCTGCGGTGCCGAGGAAGATGAAGATAACGGACGTGACAGAAAAAGAGATTCGTCAGAGAGCAAGGATGCAGAAGAAGACGATGATGACGACGAGGATGTAAAGGAAGCTGATGCCGATGACAAAGAGGATGAAGCAGAGCAGGGGGATCCGGCGCTTGCATCACAGGCAGGTTATTACACGCTTTACGAGTATGAGGCGAACGGGATAAAGGTTGATCATGATATGCTCGTGACAGCAGGCATGGGTGATACCTATCTTGATCTCAAGGCAGACGGAACCGGTAAGTTCAGGCTCTTCGAGAGTGATCTGGATATTACCTGGGAGGAGAATAAGATAACGGTATACGGTACCTCAGATTATGATTTTGAGATAAACGGCGATACTCTGGTAATGGATATGCAGGGCGTGTATTACACGATGAAGAAAGAAGGCGGATCAGCGCCTGCAGACACTTCCGTCGCTGCTGCTGATGATAAGGACGAAGAGGATACGCCGGATGCTACAGATAAGAAGGATGATGAACCTGCAAAACCTGCGGCTGATGCACCGGGCGGAGACGGCATTGTGAGTGAAGAGATGGTCCAGAAGGGTTATGTCTGGATGAACAAGATCAATAAGGATATCTTCAATGCCACTTATGAAGATCTGGTCGCATACTTCGGCACGGAAGGCGCTTTTGATAAAGAAGAGTTTTCGGAGCACATGAACCAGAACCGCAGATATTACAAATGGATATCAAGCGAAAACGATACTCATTTTGTATACGTGAATCTCGGTGAGAAAGATCCTGAAGGCGCACCCGGTGTTTACAAGGTGACAGGTTTCAACTCAAGCGGTTTTACTTCAGCAGATGCTGAAGCAAAATATCTCGATGTGCTGCAGCAGGAAGCAAGCGATGCAGATAAGGCGGCAGCAGGCAGCGCAAAGATGAAAGATGTAGAGCTTTCGATCGCGCCTTTCGGTAAGGACGATAAGGCAATGAAAGTAAAAGTGTCCATGCCTGAAAGCGGCTGGAGTATAAATGAGAAAAAAAGCGAGCTTGTTGATAACGATGACCCTGAGGCTTTCGGCGCCGGTTTTATCAAGTTCAAGATGGAAGAGGATATTGAGAAATTCGATTTCTACAAGGACAGCTTCGAAAACTATAAGGATATCGATGAGCGTGAGATCGGCGGTATCAAGATGAAAGGAAGGACCTACAAGAACATCGGTTACGAATGGACCGAGTATATTGCGCAGATCTCCGATGGCAAGGCCGTTTCCGTAGGTATCGTACGCGTGGACATTTCAGACGGAACAATGGGTGATAAGATACTGAACAGCATTTCATTTAAATGATTATGAAAAGATTACTTATACTGCTTTTTATGGCAGCGATAATAGCAGCATTATATTTCGGAATAAGGAAAAGCTCCGGGTCTTCAGACGAAGCTGTGGATCAGACTGTGAGCGATTATGAAAAGATAGAGGCAGTAAAGAATGCCATAAAAGAGGTCGCGTCTTCTTCGGTTGTGACGAAAATAGCCGAGGATCAGGGCCAGTGGTATATCTTTGATGTGGGACTGATATATGAAAAGGATGGAGACTTCTACAAAAAGCTTGTTGAAAAGCTGGGAGAGGATTTTGATCCCCAATTGTCTAACGGAGACCGGCTTTTTATGGGAGTGCTGCCTTTCAGGAAGAGCTGGAGGGTATATGCCGGCAATCCCTCGAATGAAAACAATATGCTGTATCCCGATTGGAATTATACCGGACTTGAAAAACCGTAAGACGGGATCGGGCGGCGGCTTATCGGGCCGCCGCTATTTTTATGGCGTTTTTTGGGGTTTTGTGGTAAGCTATAAAGGAATATGCGAAGACAAAAGGAGTTGTCCATGGATAAGAATAAAAAGAGCGGTTATCTGGGAATATGCGTTAAGGTGGTAAAGATACTGCTGTGTGTCATGTTCGCCTTTAACGCATATATATATATCAACTATGGAATGATAAACAAAACTGAAGTCACGGGAGCTGATCCCATCCGTTTTGTGGAAAGATGGACAGTTCTGGAACAGGATGGTGATGTGGTGCAGCTCTTGGCAACGCTTCCTTCGGATATACGGGATAATGAATACTTTTTCTTCACTGCCAGAAAAGATGTATCGGTATATGTAAACGGTGTTCTGAGACAGGATTTTGAGGAAAAGAGAGACGTTAATACCCCGGGAGGTTCCATGAGGCGTTTCTATCTTATGTTCCGGCTTGTCGATAATGACAGAAATGCAGAGATAAAAATGGTAAGGACGCTGTTCGCGGATAATGAGGAGATAGTTCCGAACGCATTTATCAGTACGCGTTTCGGGGCTTTTGCCTATATGATGAGCCACGGCGGTACGGCTTTTATGCTGGCTTCCATAGTTCTTATTTTCTCGGTAGTGGCTTTCATAGTCAGCGTTGTTCTGAGGTTCTGGTATAAGCAGGAAATAGGCATGCTGTACGGATCGCTTACCACCATTACCATTGCAATGTGGATCATCAACGGTTCTGAGATGTTTCCGTTTATTTTCGGAGTATATCATGTGAATTCACCGCTGTACTTTACCTTCAGTCTAATGATACCATTTTCATTGGCTCTTTATCTTAATTCCGTTCAGCACGGACGTTTTAAACGGTTCATGCCGATACTTATGACAGTCGCCTGTGTAAACGGCATCATATGGCCGGTATTGTATTTCACCGGAGTGATATCTTTCTACCATGTGCGTAATATAGCCAATATGGTATTTGTTTTCCTGGCAGTATCAACGATAGCCCTGTTGCTCATCGATGCGGTCAAGGGCAATGCCCGTGAATATTTCTATGTATATATAGGCTTTTTCGGTTTTCTTGCCTGCTGCATAGTGGAGCTGATGATGCTGCTCATGACAAGTTCGGCATCTTCTCTTCCCATGGTAGTGGGGCTCGGCTTCCTGCTTGTATTTATAGTCATACAGCAGGTAGATGTTCTCAGAAAGATCAATGCTGAAAAGCAGCATGCGATAGATATCTCGGAAGCCAAGACAAGATTTCTTGCAAGCATGTCACATGAGATCAGGACGCCGATCAATTCCATACTCGGAATGAATGAGATGATCCTGCGTGAAAACAATGACGGTGCCATCGGCGAGTATTCAAGAAGCATAAAGAACTCCGGAAAGATGCTGCTGATGTTGGTCAATGATGTGCTTGATTTCTCAAAGATAGAAGCAGGAAAACTTGAGATAAACGAAACGCCTTTCTACATGTCTCAAATGATGAATGATGTGATCTCACTTGTAAAGGAAAGAGCAGATGAAAAGGGCCTGAAACTGAAAGCCATGATATCAGACAAGATACCCAATGAGATCATCAGCGATGAGTTCAGGATCAGGCAGGTACTGGTCAATCTGATAAACAATGCGATCAAATATACCGAGAAGGGCACTGTGACAATAAAACTTTCGGGTAAGTATATCGAAGATGGATTTGACTTAAGCCTGGCGGTAAAAGATACGGGAAAGGGAATCAGGAAAGAGGAACTGCCCCATCTCTTCGAAGCATTCTCAAGAGCAGATAAGGAGCAGAATGCAAATATTGAAGGGACAGGTCTCGGACTTGCGATAGTAAAGAGCATAGTTGATTCCATGAAAGGCACTGTTTCCGTAGAGAGCGAATACGGAGTGGGGTCGGAATTCAAGGTGACATTTCCGGTGAAATATTCGGGGGAGGAACTGCTGAATGATGATTTCATGAATGCGACTCGCAGGGAAGAAGTCTCTTCAAGAGAATGTAATTTCAGCGCGCCGGAGGCGCGCGTGCTTGCGGTTGATGACAATCAGGCAAATCTGACAGTGGTGAAACTGTTCTTAAAGAGAACGGGAATAATACTCGATCTGTGCAGTTCAGGTACCCGTGCCGTGGAACTCTGCAAAGAGAATAAATATGATCTGCTTCTTCTCGATCATATGATGCCTAAGCCGGACGGTATCGAGACCTTACATCTTATCCGGGAGGAAGAGGCTTCGAAGAACAGGGATACAAAAGCGATAGTGCTCACTGCGAATGCCGTTGCGGGAAGCCGCAAGATGTATATAGATGAAGGTTTTGCGGACTATCTGACCAAACCGTTGGATGCACAGGTGCTTGAACAGACAGTAAAGATCATGCTTCCTCCGGAGAAAGTGAAGAAGTATGTTCCTGTGGCTGAAGAGGAAAAGAACGAAACTGCAGATGATGAGATACTCGAATTTCCTGCAGCTGAAGAAACGGCTGCTGAAGATATGTCACTGCTGAGACAGAAGCTGGAAAAGATAGAGGGCTTTGATTACGATGTGGCACTGCGTCACTGCGGAAGCGATGAAAGCTTCCTTGCGGAGATAATCGATGACATCGTGGCAGAATGTGATGAACGCAGCGCGAGAATGAAAAAAAGCCTGGAAGATAAGGATATAAAGGCTTATGCGATAGATGCGCATTCCGTTAAGAGCTCTATGGCAACCATAGGATTGTCCGGATTTTCCGAGAGGGCAAGGAAGCATGAGTTTGCAGCAAAAGAAGGCAATACCGCTTTTATCGACGAAGATGCGGAGGACTTTCTTAATGAGTATGCCGGCATTTGCAGTAAACTGAAGGGGTAACAGACAGTGAGATCCAAAAGGCTTCTTTTCCTGAGCATAGTGCTTTTCGGAGCAGCAGCAATCTGTATTTTTGTTCTGTTTTACTTCCGCATCAATCCGGCCGGCGCACAGGTTGATGAAAATGAAAAGATATACAGCCGTTACTATGCGATGATCTGTGATGACAGAAATTCGTCTTTCTGGCAGCATGTATATCAGGGAATGACAGAGGCTACGGAAAACAGTGACTGTTATGTTGATTTTTTCGGGGCTGATCTGAATTCGGAACTTGATACGCTGGAACTGATGGATATAGCCATATCCTCCAAAGTGGACGGTATCATGGTGCTTGGTAACGAGCGGGGAGATATGACGGCGCTGATAGATAAGGCAGTTGACAGCGGTATCCCCGTGGTCACAATGTATACCGACAATGCCGATTCAAAGAGATGTTCCTTTGTCGGCGTGAGTGCTTACACTATAGGTAAGGAATACGGAAGGCAGATCTTAAATGCTGTTCTCGAAAGAGACCGTCTTGCAGGAGAAGAAAACAACAGCAGAGAAAATAAAGTCACGGTCCTCTTTGACAACAGCAACCTTCTTTATGATCACAATCTGATAATATCCGGAATAAGTGACGTACTGAACACTGAGGCGGGAAGCATGAGTTTTCTGACTGACAGTGTTACAGTTGATGACGTGAGCCCTTTTTCAGTCGAAGAGAGCATACGTGATATCTTCATGCAGGAAGAGACACCCGACATTCTGGTGTGCCTCAGTGAACTTGATACTACCTGCGCATACCAGGCACTCATAGATCATAACCTTGTGGGCAGTGTCTACATTCTCGGTTATCATGATTCCGAAAAGATACTCAATGCGATCAACAGGAGCGTTGTTTATTCCACTTTGTCCGTAGATACGGAGGAGATGGGACGTCACTGCGTGGAGGCGCTGGACGAGTATATAGAAAGCGGAAATACCAATCAGTATTTTTCAACTGATGTCACCATGATAGACAGGAACAATGTTTCGGACTATCTTAACCGTAAGGAGGAGGACGATGAGTAAGAAGATCAAAAGTCGTTCCCTCTGGGTAAAGGTGAGCGGTATGTTCATAATAGCAAACCTTTTCATTTTTATTGTGGATCTGATGCTCTTAGCCGGAGTGAACAGGATGTTCACGGAGATGGAGGAAACCTACCGTGAGAACCGCCAGCTGAATGAACTGTCCAATGCGTTGGACAGCGTGCAGCGTTCGATGACCGAATATCTCGATTCCAAATCAACCGATTCACTTTCGGATTATTATCTGAGTGAGCAGAAATATGCAGAGCTCGCGGGAGGTCTGGACAAGAAAGTGAGCAACCGGGCTTATGACAGGATGGAGAGAAATATCGCATATCTCTCAGAAGCTTACTTAAGCGAGGTGGCGCTTACCATAGAGTCCAAGCGAGGCAGGAACGTGGAGAGGTACAGGGTACAATACGAGGAAGCCACGAAACTCCACGGATACATTAAGGAATATATACGAAGCCTGAACGAAGAAAGATTTGCAAGCAACTCGGAAAGATATTCGATACTATCCGTGAACTTCAGAAAGTTTGAATTCTTTGCGGGTATAGTGATGCTTGTGGTGTTCTTTACCAGCGCATTTATCATAATCCATATTACCCGTATGCTGATATACCCGCTACAGGCTCTGGCAAAGAGCGCGGATGAAGTGGCCTCCGGAAATCTGGATGCAAAACTTCCCGAGATAGTCAACAATGATGAGACAGGCAGACTGACAGCGGTATTTGCGAAGATGATGATAAGCATACGCGAGTATATCGAGAAGCAGCGTGTCAGCATGGAAAAAGAAAGACAGATGCAGGAAAAGGAGCTGATGATGGAAACGCATCTTAAGGATGCGCAGCTTAAGTATCTGCAGGCGCAGATCAACCCTCACTTTCTTTTCAACACTCTGAATGCGGGAGCACAGCTGGCCATGATGGAGGGCGCGGACAGAACCTATGAATATGTGCAGACCGTGGCTGATTTCTTCAGATACAATGTGCGCAAGCAGGATGAACTTGTAAGTATTGAAAATGAAGTAGATCTGGTGGATAATTATATCCGCATACTCAACGTTCGTTTTTCCGGTGATATACATTATGAGAGTCAGACTGATGAGAGGCTGATGAAAGTAAAGATGCCCGGAATGATACTGCAGCCCATAGTCGAGAATGCGGTCAATCACGGCATAAGGGAGATGGGCAACAAAGGACGTATAGTCTTACGCGTATACAGGGATGGTGAGAGAGTCTATATATCCGTTAAGGATAACGGAAAAGGAATGACTCCGGAAGATATAGAAAAACTGCTGGGCGGCGAATGGAAGTATGAGGAGAAAAAAGGTGATTCCAACGGAATAGGCATGGATAACGTGATCGCAAGACTAAGGCTCTTTTCAGGCCGGGATGATGTGATCGATATAAAATGTGAAGGGGAAGACAAGGGAACCGAAGTGATCATCAATATTCCTTATGATAAAGATTCTCCAAGCGAAGAAGGGTGATAAAATGTACAGGATAATGCTTGCTGATGATGAGGGCATCGTCATCGATTCAATGAAGTTTATAATCGAAAAGGAATTCGGTGAAGAGTGCGAGATCGAATATGCAAAGACCGGCCGGAGTGTGATAGAGCTTGCGGAACGCTTCAGACCGGACATTGCCGTGATGGACATACAGATGCCCGGGATCAACGGCATAGAGGCAATGAAGGAGATAAAGACATTCTCTGCAAATACCGTATTCATCGTAATGAGCGCCTACGATAAATTTGATTACGCCCAGGAAGCCATAAAGCTCGGGGTGCTGGAATATATTAACAAACCCATGGAGAAGACCAGGTTTGTGCAGGTGCTGAAAAAAGCCATGGAGCAGATCGATATAAGCAGAAAAAAGAGAAGCGATGATCTGCTGGTAAAAGAAAAACTGGAAAATGTGGAACCCATAATCGAAAACGGTTTCATCTATAATATCCTGTTAAGGGAAAGCTTTGACGAAGACATAGATAATTACAGGACCATCCTCGGTGTCGATACCGATCACGGTTATATGATGTGCGTTGTCTGCGGTGATTCCCAGGAAGGCGCGCATATGACCAATGCCGTGGGAAGCTCCATAAAGATATCCGGACATTACATGGAACTGCGCAGCGGTATCAAGGAATTCTTTGACTGCAAGATAGGTTCGGTGATGGGCAACAAGATCGCAGTGCTTGTTCCCTTCGAAGCAGCCGAGATGGATTACAACACGAGAATAGAGCTGATAGACAAGGGCAGGGAACTGGTGCGATATCTGAGGAGACACATTAACATCAGTTTCCGTCTCGGTATAGGAGGAGTAAAGCCCCTAAAGAGCCTCGGTGAATCCTACCAGGAAGCTCTTAACGCGCTGATCGCCACGACGGGGCAGGTGGCCCATGCGGACGATCTGCCTATAGGCTGTGATTATGAGAAAGATTATCCTGTCGATATCGAAAAGAAACTTTTTGAAAGCGTGCAGAGAGGCGATCAGAACGAAGCAGTGCTGCATGCATCGAATTTCATCAAGTGGATGGAAGACTTTAACGGCAATAACATGATGAGCATACGCCTGAAACTGTTGGAGTTTGCAATGTGGGCGGAAAGACTGGTGTATGAGAACGGCGGCATGACCTACCGTTTCGGATCGAGGGATTCTTATCTGCCGGATGTGATGGCGATGGATTCCATGGAGGAACTTAAAGGCTGGTTTCTTGACAAGATCAAGACTTCCTGCCAGAACATAGGCAGCAAGCGGCAGGAGCGTTCAACCGATATTATCAAGACCGCAAGGGATTATATACGTGATAACTTTTCGAAAGAAATCTCTCTTGATGATGTATCAAGAGAAGTGAACATCTCACCCTACTATTTCAGCAAGCTGTTTAAAGAAGCGACGGGAGAGAACTTCATAGAATATCTGACCAACATACGTATAGAAAAAGCGAAGGAACTGCTGACGGATTCGGACAAATCCATGAAGGAGATATGTCTGGAGTGCGGTTATTCGGATCCCAATTATTTCAGCCGTACATTCAAGAAAAATGTAGGGCTCACACCAACGGAGTATAAAGTTAAAAATGGTTAAGATCAAAAAAGTATTTCTGATAACACTGATCCTTGCGATCACGGTCCTTGCGGGCTGCGGAAAAAACGAGACCGCAGCTGAGGTAAATAACGAGCAGGAAGAAGAGAAGCTTTCTATAGGCATGAGCTTTGATTCCTTCGTTATAGAAAGATGGGCGAAGGACCGTGACATCTTTGTCCAGGCAGCAAAAGAGAGGGGAGCTGAAGTCAATGTACAGAATGCCAACGGTGATGTGGATACACAGAGAGAACAGATAGCTTATTTCATACAGAAAAAAGTGGATGTGATAGTGATAGTCTGTATCGATTCCGATGCGCTCTCGGATGTGATAAAGAATGCCAAGGATGCAGGCATAAAGGTTATCGCTTATGATCGTCTGATAAATAACGCGGATATCGATCTATATGTTTCCTTTGACAACGAAATGGTCGGAACACTGATGGCCCAGAGCCTTATCGATAACGGACTTAAAGGCGGCAAGGTGATAATGGTCGGCGGTTCGCCCCTTGATAATAATGTATCGCTGGTTGAGAGTGCCTTTGAAAAGGTAATGAAGTATAACAGCGTAGAGATCATAGACCGTATGCACTGCGACGGATGGAGAGCCGAACTGGCGGCGGATTATATCTATTCCAACAGGGATAAGCTGGAGGAATGTGATGCAATAATGTGCGGCAACGATAATGTGGCGAGTCAGGTGGTGAATGCGCTGGCGGTGCAGCGTACTGCGGGCAAGATAATGGTGACCGGTCAGGATGCTGATCTGGAGGCCTGCCAGAGAATAGTTGAAGGCACCCAGGTAATGACTGTGTACAAACCTGTGGAGAAACTGGCCCAGAGGGCCGCTGAATGCGCAGTGGCCATGGCTGAGGGGAAGGAGATCAGCGGCCCGGATGTGGGTGTGATCAATAACGGCAGAAAGGACCTGCCTTTCGTCAAACTGCAGCCGGTGATGGTCACGAAGGAAAATATGGACGAGGTGATAATTGACAGCGGCTTCCACAGCAAAGAGGAAGTGTATTTGAATATTAAGTGAGTTGTGAGCAAATGGGCATACGATTATAGTACGGATCAAATGGGTACAGGATCAAATGGGTACAGGCAGCGTAAGCAAAAGGAAAATGGGCATACGATCAAAGATCGTATGTCAGCTTGCACCAGGAATCGCTCCGGCAAGCCAGCTTGCCGGGACGATTCATGTGCAAGCAAAACAAGCAGCAAAGCTGCTTGTGCCCATTTTCCAATAAAATTCTCTCTTCACTTTCTTGCAAATCATGCCATGTGATAGCAAAAAAATGCTGCCATGGTTTTTTTCTTTTTTTAAAGCCGACAATAATGTGAAGCAATTAGCAAACAACTCCTAGAGGATATGTGTTATTGTGTTTGGCATAGGGAAGCCATAGCGGCTTCAAAAATCATTCAAACCAAAGGGAGGTAAGTACAGAATGAAGAAATTTGCTAAAGCATTACTTGGCGCAGCGCTTTCAGTTTCAATGCTGGCTGGTTGCGGCGGAAGCACAGGCGGCAACACAGACGGTGGTTCAACAACAACTACAACAACTACCACCACAGCAACAAGCACAACTACAGATGACGGCGGATCTGCTCCCGCAGCAGCAGCCGGACAGAAGGTCGGCGTATCAATGCCTACCAAGGATCTGCAGAGATGGAACCAGGACGGCGCTAACATGGAGAGCGAGCTGAAGGCAGCAGGTTATGAAGTTGAACTTCAGTATGCAGCAAACGATGTTCCTACTCAGCTTTCACAGGTTGAGAACATGATCAACAACGGATGTAGCGTAGTCGTTATCGCAGCTATCGAAGGTTCATCACTCGGTGAGGCTCTCGACATGGCAAAGGCATCAGGCGTTCCCGTTATCGCTTATGACCGTCTGCTCATGAACTCAGATGCAGTTTCCTACTATGCAACATTTGATAACTACAAGGTTGGTACAGTTCAGGGTACATACGTAAAAGAAGCTCTGGATCTTGACAACGCAGCAGGTCCTTTCAATATCGAGTTCACCGCAGGTGACCCCGGCGGCAACAACGCAGGGTACTTCTTCAACGGTGCATATGATGTGCTTAAGCCGTACATCGAGAGCGGCAAGCTCGACGTAGTCTGAGGCCAAAAGACCATTGATGACGTTGCAA
>JAEEIK010000064.1 GCA_016281335.1 Lachnospiraceae bacterium
TGCTTATAGGCGAGGATCCCGGAAGTGTGGAATATCCGGCTGTGGTAAAAGTCAATAACGGCGGATCTTCCGTAGGGGTTTATTTCGTGGATAATGATGCGGAGTTTAACGAAGCTCTTAAGAAAGCGCAAAAATACTGTAACCGTGTGGTCATAGAGAAGAAGATCATCGGCAGGGAGTTTACCTGCGGTATCATAGACGGCAAGGCTCTTCCGCTGGTAGAGATAAAACCGCTTGACGGCGGATATGATTATAAGAATAAGTATCAGGCAGGAGCGACCACGGAGATATGTCCTGCACCTCTCGACGATGAGACTACGAAAAAAATACAGCATATTGCGGAAGAAGCGGCAAAGGCCCTTCACATAAAGGTCTATGCGAGACTTGATTTCCTTATGGATGAAGCCGGAGAGATCTATTGCCTCGAGGCGAATACGATACCCGGAATGACGCCTACTTCGCTGATACCCCAGGAGGCAGCCGCCATAGGCATAGATTATCCTTCATTGTGTGAGAAACTGATAGAGATATCATTAAAGGCAAGGGCGTGAACATGAAAGCTTTAACAGTTGAAAACATATGCAGAGCCTGCGGCGGAGAGCTTGTGGGAAAAGCGGATAACGTAGCAGAAGCAAGCTGCGTAGTCATCGATTCAAGAAAGCTTGAAGCGGGCGGAGTATTCATAGCCACCAGAGGCGAGAAGGTTGACGGTCACAGTTTTATCCCGCAGGTTTTTGAGAAGGGAGCTATAGCTGTTGTCTGTGAAGAGGCACCGGCTGATGCGGCGGGGGCCTGCATAGTCGTAAAAGACAGCTTCAGGGCGCTTACCGATATAGCGGCTTTCTACAGGAAGCAGCTGAACTGTAAGTTCATAGGCATTACCGGCAGTGTGGGTAAGACCAGTACAAAGGAAATGACGGCAGCAGTGCTTTCTCAGAAGTATAAGGTATGCAGCACTGAAGGCAACTACAATAATGAGATAGGCGTGCCGCTGACGCTGCTTCGCATCAGAGAAGATGACGAGTGCGCAGTGGTAGAGATGGGCATCAATCATTTCGGTGAGATGAGCAGGCTGACAGCGCTGGTGCGCCCCGATATAGCGCTGATCACAGCTATAGGAGAATGTCATCTCGAAGCTTTTCATGACCGTGACGGCGTGCTTAAAGCCAAGACCGAGATCTTTGAAGGAATGAGCGAAGATGCGGTAGCGGTGCTTAACGGGGAAGATGATAAGCTGAGAAGCGTTACGAGAAAGAATACGATTTTCTATACTAAGAATGATGCACCGGATCTGTCTTTCATCCGCGGCAGACACATGCAGCTGAACGCTCACGGAGCCGCAGCGGTGGGAAGGCTTCTGGGACTAAACGATGATGAGATAATTGAGGGGCTTAAAACGGTTGAGATTATGAAGGGCCGCGGAGGCATCGTTGAGCTTAAGAGTTACAGCCTGATGGATGACTGCTATAATGCCAATCCCACGTCGGTGAAAGCGGCGATAGATACACTCTGTGAGACGAAGGAACTTAAAAAAGTAGCTATCCTCGGAGATATGTTTGAACTCGGGGAAGACGAGGCAAAGCTTCATGCGGAAATCGGGCGGTACGCGAAGGAGAAGGGCGTGGATAGGCTTATAGCCGTCGGGACCTTGTCAAAGAACATACAGGACACATACGGTAACGCTGAGTATTATGAATCCACGGAGGCGCTGCTTGCGGACATTGATAAGCTGAGCTTTGGCGGATCGATGGTGCTGGTAAAGGCATCTCACGGAATGCATTTTGAAAAAGTGGTGGAAGCGCTGAAAAAAGGCTGAAACTGTTATTGGAGGGTTACGGAATGAAAGAATATGATGTGATAATTGTGGGGGCAGGACCGGGAGGTATTTTCTCGGCATATGAGCTGGTAAAGAAAAACAGCGCCCTTAAGATAGGCGTATTTGAGGCCGGGCATTCTCTGGAAAAGAGAAAGTGTCCCATAGACGGGGTGAAGGTCAAAAGCTGCATAGGCTGCAAGCCCTGTTCTATCATGAACGGCTTCGGAGGAGCGGGAGCATTCTCCGACGGTAAGTACAATATCACGAATCAGTTTGGCGGAACGCTTTACGAGTACATCGGCAAGAACGAAGCCATCGAGCTGATGAAGTATGTGGATGAGATAAACATTAGTCACGGCGGAGAAGGGACCAAGCTCTACTCCACCGCCAATACCAAGATAAAGAAACTCTGCCTTCAGAACGATCTGCATCTTCTTGATGCGTCTGTAAGGCATCTGGGGACCGACGTTAATTACGTGGTGCTTGAACAGATCTATGATGAGCTCAAGGATAAAGTTGATTTCCATTTCCTTTCACCTGTAGATAAAGTGGAGAAGAGCGGCGACGCTTACGAGATAAGCGTTAAGGATGAGAAATACTGCGGAAAAACCTGCATTATCTCGGTGGGACGCAGCGGCAGCAAGTGGATGGAAAAGGTGTGCCGCGATCTGGAGATACCGACCAAGTCCAACCGTGTTGATATAGGTGTAAGAGTGGAGCTGCCGGCAGAGGTGTTCTCCCACTTAACGGATGAGCTCTATGAGAGCAAGATCGTATACCGTACCGCCAAATACGGCGATCTGGTCCGTACCTTCTGTATGAATCCCAAGGGGGCTGTTGTTAATGAGAATACCAACGGCATAGTGACCGTAAACGGCCACAGCTATGAGGATCCGGCAAGACAGACCGAGAATACCAATTTTGCCCTGCTGGTTGCAAAACATTTTTCCGAGCCGTTTAAGGATTCCAACGGTTACGGCGAGAGTATAGCAAGGCTTTCGAATATGCTGGGGGGAGGCGTTATAGTACAGCGCTTCGGCGACCTGACAACAGGACACCGCAGCACCCAGTCAAGAATAAATGAAGCATTCATAACCCCCACGCTCAACGCGACTCCGGGAGACTTAAGTCTGGTAATGCCTAAAAGAATACTGGACGGCATTATTGAGATGATCTATAAATTGGATAAGATAGCTCCGGGTACAGCCAATGACGATACATTGCTGTACGGCGTGGAAGTGAAGTTTTATAACATGGAAGTGGAAGTGGACGCTAATCTGGAAACTCTGCACAAGGGACTCTTCATAATAGGAGACGGAAGCGGTATAACTCATTCGCTGTCCCATGCATCTGCAAGCGGAGTACACGTGGCGAGATATATAGCAGGGGAGACTCTGTAAACCCCTCATCAGTCAGCCTAAAGGCTGACAGCTTCTCCCCAAGGGGAGAAGCCTATGATAGGCGGGCGAGATATGCCTCTTCCATGATGCTGTGTACCATATCTGCAAGAGAGCGTTTCTCCTCGCGGCTCATGGCGGCTGTATCGATGGGAGGCAGGTAATCGATGGTTACCTTTGCTGCTTTGATAAAAGGAAGATGATCCTCGAATATCGAGGAGGTATTGGTCAGCACAACGGGAACTATCTTGCAGCCGGTCTTCTCGGCTATCTTGAAGCTTCCCTTGTGGAATTCGAGTAAGGGGACATCGGTTTTGTTGCGGGTGCCTTCAGGGAAGATCGCGATGGATACGCCTTTGTTGATCAGCTCCGCGCAGTGATTGATGGCCTGCATGCCCTTGCGGACATCCGAACGGTCAAGGAGCACGCAGTAGAGCAGTTTCATCCACCAGGTGAGGGTTAAGTATTTGCCCATCTCTTTCTTGGCTACGTAGCCGGTAGGACGGGGAACCCGCACGTAAGTAAGCACTATATCAAAGATGCTGTGGTGGTTTAAGATATAGAGAACGGGCTCATCTTTAGGAACATTCTCCTCGCCATTGACGGTAACTTTTACACCGGACATAAAGATGGCCACTTTAAAACCGTGATTGACGATGGCAAGACTGATCTTATCCCTGGCATCACGGCTGAACAGCCCGATCAAAAGCATGATGGGCTGTACGATAAGCGACATTATCAAAAAGAAAGCAACGTAAATTCCGATTATTATTATCCTAAGCATATGGATAACTTAACATAAAATCGGGGAGAAGGCAACACCAATATGAAGATACTGATCAAAAACGGAAGAGTCGTTAATCCTGCGGGAAAGAGCGGAAGGCTCGATATACTTACGGAAGAGGGTCTGGTAAAACAGATCGGAGAAAATATTGACGAAGAAGCTGACCGTATCATTGATGCGAAGGGACTGATGGTGGCTCCGGGCTTTGTTGACGTGCATGTGCATTTCCGTGATCCGGGCCAGACCCATAAGGAAGATATAGAGACAGGAGCGGCTGCGGCCAAGAGAGGCGGGTATACTTCAGTGGTCATGATGGCCAATACCGTGCCGGTAATAGATAATGAAGATACCCTGAGTTACGTGCTTGAAAAGGGAGCAAAGACCGGAATAAATGTATACAGCTGCGTTACCGTGACCAAAGGCATGGAAGGCAGGGAATTATCAGAGCTGGATCTGCTTAAGGATAAGGGGGCTAAAGGCTATACCGATGACGGCAAGCCCATACTTGATGAGAAGCTGGTAAAAGAGGCTATGATCATCGCAAAGAAGAACGATCTGCCCATCAGTTTTCATGAAGAAGATCCCGCATACATAAAGGAAGCCGGCTATGATCACGGAGAAGCGTCGGAAGCTCTCGGCATATACGGTGCCGACAGGATGGCCGAGATCGTGATGATAGATAGGGATATAAAGCTGGCGCTGGAAACGGGCGCGGATATCGATATACAGCATATCAGCAGTAAGGAAGGCGTAGAGCTGGTGCGGCAGGGCAGACTTAAAGGGAAGAATATCCATGCGGAAGCCACGCCCCATCATTTTTCGCTCAACTCCGAAGCTGCCGTAAAATATAAGACTCTTGCTAAGATGAACCCGCCCTTAAGGACCGAGGAAGACAGAAAGGCCATAATAGAGGGGCTTAAGGACGGTACTATAGAGATGATCGCGACAGATCACGCTCCCCACAGCGAAGAGGAAAAGGCGAAGGGGCTGACAAAGGCTCCCAGCGGCATCATAGGTCTGGAAACTGCCTATGCCCTGGCTAACATGAATCTGGTAGGGAGCGGCGCTCTTACGGAAGAACAGCTGGTAGAGCGCATGAGTACGGGGCCGGCCAAGATATACAGACTGGATGCCGGAGTGATAAAGGAAGGAAGCGGGGCGGATATAGTGATCCTGGATCCGGAAGAGGAATGGACCGTAAATGAGTTCGCGTCAAGATCCACCAACAGTCCGTTTAAGGGAATGAAACTGAAAGGCAGGGTGGTGTTTACCATAGCGAAAGGAGAAGTGGTATATGAAGCGTAAGACAAGCGCGGTGATAAAGGAGCATAAGGAACTGGCCAAAGGAGTCTATTCCATTATACTTGAGACACTGCTGGCTATAGAGGCGGAGCCCGGGCAGTTTGCCGGAGTGTATTTAAGGGACGGCTCACGCATACTGATGAGGCCCATAAGCGTCTGTGATGCGGCAGGCCGTGAACTTCGCATGGTATACAGGACTGCGGGCAGCGGCACAGAGGAGCTGTCCACCTATAAGGCAGGTGAAGAGCTGGAGATACTCGGTATGCTGGGAAAAGGTTACGATATCTCAAAGCTTAAAGATAAGCGTGTGCTGGTGCTCGGCGGCGGCATAGGCATCCCCCCGATGCTGTATCTGGCTAAGGAGTTAAAGAAAGTAGGGACGGATGTCAAAGCAGTGCTTGGCTATGCCGATGACCAGACTTTCCTGAAAAAAGATTTTGAAGCTGTCTGTGATACTTATGTTGCAAGCATGGACGGAAGCACCGGAACCAAAGGCACCGTTATGGATGCGATAAAAGAAAACGGTCTTGAGGCAGACGTGCTCTGCGCCTGCGGACCGATGCCGATGCTTAAGGCCGTAAAGGAATATGCGAAAGAACATGATATGGAAGCTTATATCTCACTGGAAGAGCGGATGGCCTGCGGTGTCGGAGCCTGTCTTGGCTGCGTGACAAAGACCGTGAAAGAAGATCCGCACACCCACGTGAACAATACCAGGATATGCATGGAAGGTCCGGTATTTGACGCAAAGGAGGTAGAGATATGAATATAGGCGTAAAGATAGCGGGCGTTGAGTTCAAGAATCCCGTGATGACGGCTTCCGGGACCTTCGGCTCCGGTATGGAATATGCTGAAATGGTGGATTTAAACCGCCTCGGAGCAGTCGTTACCAAGGGCGTGGCAGCAAAGGCCTGGGAGGGTAATCCCACTCCCCGCGTGACCGAAGTGTACGGAGGCATGTTGAATGCCATAGGACTGCAGAATCCCGGAGTGGATGTCTTTATCGAAAGGGATCTGAAATTCCTTGAAGATTATGATACCAATGTGATCGTCAATGTCTGCGGACATACCGTGGAAGAGTACTGCGAAGTGGTGGAGAAGCTGAACGGGACCAAGGTCTCGATGTATGAGATAAACGTCTCCTGCCCCAACGTTAAAGAAGGGGCGCTGGCTTTCGGCCAGGATGCAAAGGTGCTGGAGGAAACCACCAAGGCCATAAAGAAAATCGCGAAAAAGCCGGTTATAATGAAGCTTTCCCCTAATGTGACCAGCATTAAGGATATGGCCAAAGCGGCGGAAGCAGGCGGCGCGGATGCGATATCGCTTATCAATACACTGATAGGCATGAAAATAGATATTTATAAGAAGAAGTTCGTGCTGGCCAATAAGACCGGCGGCTTCTCGGGACCGGCGGTAAAGCCGGTGGCTGTGCGCATGGTCTATGAAGCGGCCCATGCGGTGAAGATACCCGTTATAGGCATGGGAGGCATCAGCACGGCGGAGGATGCGCTGGAATTCATCCTGGCGGGAGCAACGGGCGTATCTGTGGGTACGGCCAATTTCAGTGATCCGGAGACTACTCTTAAGGTAATAGACGGTATGCAGCAGTATATGTTAAAATACGGAGTAGACGACATTAACAGCCTTATAGGCGCTGTCGGATAAGCGGAGGTAGAGATATGGCTGATAAGAAATTTGTTGTGACCCTGGGACGTACCTGCGGCAGCGGTGCTTCTATTATAGGTAAAATGCTGGCAGACGAATTCCTGATCGATTTTTACGATAAGAACATATTAAGGCTTGCCAGTGATGATTCGGGTATCAGCGAAGCGCTCTTCGCCCAGGCCGATGAGACCACCAGGAAGAGCCTCTTATACAGCGTGACTCAGAAGATATATAACGGCGAGACCATCCCGCCCGAGAGTCCCGATTATACCAAGAACGGAAATCTCTTTGCTTTCCAGGCCAAGGTCATTAAGGAACTGGCTGAGAGGGAGAGCTTCGTTATTATAGGAAGGGCGGCAGATCATATACTTAAGGATCACGGCAATGTGCTCAGCATATTTATCTATGCTCCGTTGGAGAAATGCATCCGCACCGAGATGAACAGACTTTCTCTTACAAGGAAGGAAGCCGAGAAGCGCATAGCCGAGCAGGATAAGTACCGCAGGGCTTATTATAAGTACAATACAGGCAAGGACTGGGAGAGCCCTTACAACTACGATCTGTGCCTTAATACCGGGGAACTTTCCTATGAAGACTGTGTTGAGATAATCAAGAGTCATCTTAAGATAAGAGGACTCATATAGAGGCTTGATTTTTTGGACTTCAAGTGTTAATATATCGTGAAAGCCAAAGATATGTAGCGAAACAAGGGGGTTTCAGGATTTTTTGAAGACCCTTTTTTTGCGAAAAGGCTTTTAGGGAGAAAAAGGAGGAAGAAATTATGAAAAAGAAACTGATGGCACTGATAATGGCCGGTGTCATGGCTGTTTCTGCACTGACAGGCTGCGCTGATAACGCAGGCGGTGACGGAGCGGCAGTGACCGGTGACGGAAGCGGAAAGCTGACAGGTACACTTAAGCTCGGTATGATAGGACCTCTTACCGGTGGTGCAGCTATCTACGGTAATGCGGTTAAGAATGGCGAGCAGATCGCAGTAGACGAGATCAATGCGATAAGCCCCGATTTCCAGATCGAGTACAATCCCCAGGATGATGAGCATGATGCAGAGAAGTCCGTTAATGCTTACAATAAGCTTAAGGACTGGGGCGTACAGGTAATAGCAGGTACCGTTACCACTACACCCTGTATAGCAGTCAGCGCTGAAGCAAACAATGACCGTGTGTTCATGCTTACACCTTCAGCATCATCACCCGATGTAGTAACAGGTAAGGATAACGTGTTCCAGATCTGCTTCACGGATCCTAACCAGGGTTCTGCATCCGCACAGTATATAAAGGATAACAACATGGCTACAAAGGTTGCTGTTATCTACAACAACTCGGATGCTTATTCAACCGGTATCTATCAGACCTTTGACAGTAAGGCTAAGGAGCTGGGACTTGAGATAGTATCCACCACGACCTTTACCGATGATACTGCAAACGATTTCTCGGTTCAGATCGCTGATGCCCAGAACAACGGAGCAGACCTGCTGTTCCTGCCTATGTATTATCAGCCTGCATCACTGATACTTCAGCAGTGCTCTGCATCAGGCTATGCACCTAAGTTCTTCGGTGTGGACGGTATGGATGGTATCCTTACAATGGAAGGTTTTGATCCCGCGCTTGCAGAGGGCGTTATCCTGCTCACACCTTTCTCGGCAGATGCTACCGATACAAAGACAGTGAACTTTGTTTCAAAGTATAATGCAAATTACGGCGAGACACCCAACCAGTTCGCAGCAGACGGTTATGACTGCCCTTACGCTATCTACAATGCACTTACCAAATATGCAGAGGCTAACGGCGGACTTGATGTAAGCAAGCTGAGCGCTGAGCAGATCTGTGAGATACTTATAGGAGTATTTACCGACGCTTCATTCTCTACCGACGGTGTTACCGGCGCAGGTATGGTTTGGACCAAGGAAGGCGAAGTAAACAAGGCTCCTAAGGGTATGGTAATAAAGAACGGTGTTTACGTAGGACTTTGATATTTATTTCCGGCAGGGGCAAAACCCTGCCGGATTATTAAGTAAGATCAAACCGCGAAAGGACTTATCAATGTTAGGCAATCTGATCAACGGAATAAGTTTAGGCAGTATCTATGCTATAATAGCCCTCGGTTATACCATGGTTTATGGTATCGCAAAGATGCTTAATTTCGCCCACGGTGACGTTATAATGGTGGGCGCTTATATAGCTTTTTATTCTATTTCATCTTTTGGGATGCCGGCCTTGCCGGCTTTGCTTTTGTCAATAGTAGTTTGTACGGTACTCGGAATAGGGATAGAAAAGCTGGCGTATAAGCCTCTTCGCAATGCCACAAGCCTCGCGGTGCTGATCACCGCCATCGGCGTTTCGTATTTCCTTCAGAATGCGGCGCTGCTTCTCTGGACTTCAAATACAAAGGTATTCCCCAACATATTTGCAAATGTGGGCGCTATAAAGCTGGGCAGCGTACAGATCGCGCCGGTGACGCTGGTCACGGTCTTTGCCAACATAGTGATCATGCTGGTGCTCACGCTCTTTACGGGCAAGACCAAGATGGGCAAAGCCATGCGCGCCGTATCCGAGGATAAGGGCGCAGCTACACTGATGGGAATAAACGTAGACCGTACCATCTCACTTACTTTCGCAATAGGTTCGGGCCTTGCTGCGATAGCAGGCGTGCTGCTGTGTACGGCTTATCCGACACTGATGCCGACAACCGGCTCGATGCCCGGTATCAAGGCCTTCACGGCTGCGGTATTCGGTGGCATAGGTTCCATACCCGGAGCAATGCTGGGAGGCATACTCCTCGGTGTCATAGAGATATTTGCAAAGGCTTATATCTCAACACAGTTGTCTGATGCGATAGTTTTTGCGGTACTGATAATAGTCCTGATAGTCAAACCTTCCGGACTGCTGGGCCGCAAGGTCAATGAGAAAGTATAAGGAGGGAAGCGGGATGAAGAAGCTTGATAAAACTGCAAAGACCGCCTTCCTGAATTACGGACTGGTCATAGTATTCTTTATAGCAGTACAGATAATGATGTCTGCGGGACTCATGTCCAACAGCTTCAAGGGTCAGCTGATCCCTATCATAAGTTATGTGATCATGGCTCTGGCGCTCAATCTCGTGGTAGGTATCTCGGGTGAGTTAAGTCTCGGTCATGCGGGCTTCATGTCAGTCGGAGCATTTACCGGCGTCATCATTTCTTCCGCGCTGCAGGGAAGCATCACAAGCAAGCCGCTGCTCCTTATCATATCCATACTTGCCGGCGCGCTGATGGCAGCCGTGGCCGGTATAGTGATAGGCATACCGGTGCTCAGGCTCGGCGGCGATTATCTTGCGATAGTCACACTTGCATTCGGGGAGATCATCAAGAATGTTATGAACTGCATGTATGTGGGACTTGATTCTAAGGGACTGCATATTTCGATCATGGATGCTAATTCCATGGGCATGGAGCCTTCGGGAAAGATGATACTAAACGGACCCATGGGAGCTACACAGATCAAGAAACTCTCGGGCTTTATCGCAGGGATTATACTCCTGCTTATAGTCCTGGTGATCATACAGAATCTGGTTGAAAGCCGCACGGGACGCGCGATCAAGGCCATAAGGGATAACAGGATAGCAGCCGAAGCTTCGGGACTCAATGTGACGAAGTACAGGCTCATCGCCTTTGTTACCAGCGCGGCCATCGCAGGAAGCGCAGGCGTGCTCTATGCACTCAACTATTCGACCGTTGCACCGAAAA
>JAEEIK010000065.1 GCA_016281335.1 Lachnospiraceae bacterium
CTTCGGCGGACTGGTAAATGCGGTATCGCCGGTACATGTAAAGCAGGACGGTGCGCTTCACAGTCTGATGAACAGGTTCGTGAAGATGAACGGAGAGACCGAAGAGCATAACATGAGCGGCAGCGCCATGATGTATGCGGGGATCAGGTTAAAGAGTTCTTTTGCGGGTACCGGGTATAATGAGAATGTAAGATTTTATCCGGACTTCGCTTCAAGAATGTTTTTAATAGAGAAAGAAAACAAGTAACAGGGAGGAGAAAGTAAATGGGACTTATTGTAAGTGATCTGTCAAAAAAGTACGGTGATAAGACTGTAGTGGATCACATCAGCTTTTCGATGGAGAAGCCCGGTGTGTATGCGCTGCTTGGAACCAACGGAGCGGGCAAGACCACATCCATCAGGATGATACTGGACATGCTCGACAAGGATACCGGTTCGGTCACCTGGAACGGTCAGGACTTAAGCTTTGATAACTGCAATATCGGTTATCTTGCAGAGGAGAGAGGTCTGTATCAGAAGTATCAGCTGATGGACCAGATAATGTATTTCGGACGTTTGAGAGGCGTTGATGACGCAACACTTAAGACCAAGATCAAATACTGGTCTGACAGGCTTAAGCTGGATGAGTATCTGTATCCCTCACAGACCAAGGATGCAAGGGGGCGTGTAAAGAAGGTAAAACCCAAGAGCCCCGACCAGCTCTCAAAAGGTAACCAGCAGAAGATACAGTTCCTGATAGCAATGCTCTCGGATCCCGAGCTCTTAGTGCTTGACGAGCCTTTTTCGGGTCTGGATCCCGTGAATACCGATATCCTTAAGGAAGTGGTAAGGGAGCAGATAGCGGCAGGAAAGTACATCATCATGTCTTCACATCAGATGCCTGTTGTTGAAGAGTTCTGTACTGACATCACGATCATGTCGCGTTCAAAGGCGCTGGTACAGGGTAACTTAAATGAGATAAAGAAAAGCTACGGCCGTGTCAATCTCTCCGTTAAGTGCGAGCAGGATATCTCACAGATCATACAGGATCTGGGCATACAGATACTTTCCACAAAAGAGTTTGAGTATAACTGTAAGGTGAGCGGAGACGAGCAGGGAAATGCTTTGCTTAAGAAACTTGTTGAGCTGAACATTCCCGTGATACGTTTTGATCTTTCGGAACTTACGCTCCATGAGATATTTGTAAAAGAGGTGGGTGCAAATGAAGAGCAGCAATAATATATATGATCTGACGGGCTTTTCAAAAGTTTACCGCTTCACTATGGAGCAGACTTTTAAATCCCCGACATACAGAACAGGTTTTATAATGTTCATTGTCATGGCATTCCTTATGGGACCTTTAACAATGCTCGGCGGAATGGCAGGAATGAACGCAGCAATGGACAGTGATGTGATGACCGGCTCCGATAAGGTGCCGGCAACGGCCATGTATGTGGTAAACAACAGTCATGTGGATTTCCCCGAAAACTTAATGGACCTTGATGATACCAGTTTTTCCGATATGCAGATAGTTGAAGCTGATGAACTTCCGGAGCTTTCTCCGACTGAGATCGGACTGGTGCTTTCAAGAAAGACCGTCGACGGCGAGGACAGCTATCTGCTTGAAACGGTCATAAGTGATGATTCCGAAATGAGCGCCCACGAGGTTGAGGAACTCTCATCATACCTGATAGGTGGTTTTAACGATGCGAGATTTGTGTCTGCGGAAGTAACTGAGGCGCAGACCGAGCTGTTAGGTTCGGGTATCACTACGGGAGCTGCACAGACCGAAGAAGAATTCATAGCAGCAAAAGACAAAAAGTTTTCAAGCAGACAGGTTAGTTCGTTCGCAATGGGTTATTGCATAGTAGTGTTTATACTTGCAACCCTGTCGGCTTCCTATGTCATCAATACCGTAATGGAAGAGAAGACCTCAAAGCTGGTTGAAAACCTTCTTGTGAGTGTGCGTCCCATGGCGCTTCTTATGGGCAAGATACTTGCGATAATGAGCTATGTGGCCCTGGTACTTATCTGCGCAGGAATTGCAGCGCTGGTGTCAAATGGCGTGACAAAGCTGATAATGAACGACAGGATGAAGGAAATGACTTCACAGTTTAATTTTTCATCGATCACCGAGATGGGAGCATGGAGGATCATAGTCATAGTGCTCTGTCTTGTATTGTCCTTCCTGCTTTTATCCATACTGGCAGGCATACTCGGCAGTGCATGTACCAAACTTGAGGATGCTCAGTCTGCGGTGGGTACCTGTACGGCGTTTTCAATGGTGGGATATTTTGTCGGCATGATCATACCGTCAATGGAAAACAAGACAGTGGATATCATAGCATCCATAGTGCCGCTCACTTCACCTTTCGTGGCGCCGGTTTATGCGGTGACCGGAAGGATAGAGCTGTGGGTATTTGCTATCGGGCTGTTGATACTGATCGTTACGACTATGCTGCTTCTGATGCTCGGTGCAAAGGTGTATAAGAAACTGATCGTAAATGATTCAAAGAAGCTGGGCTTCCTTGAGATAATCAAGCTTTCAAGGGAGGGTGCATAAATGTTTAAGAATTTCGGAAAAGTATTCAGATTTACATTTAAGAACATGTCAGGAACAAAGTCATATCTTACTTTTACGATAGTAATGTCGCTGATACTGTTCCTGTTGCCGCCCGTGATAATGGTGCTTGCTACTGTTTTGGGTGACAAAGACAAGGAGCTTGAATCCTGTATGGCTGACATTATATACGTAGCCGACGAGCTGGAGTTTGAACCTGAGAATTTCAGGGCATTGAAGGTTTCAGCTCCCGAAGGCTACAAGGATATCAAGTATGTAATGTGCGACAGTGTTGATGATGCACTTTCAAAGGTTAAAGAGGGTGAGGCATCGTTTATCCTGCATATTACAAAGGAAGAAGCGTTTGCGCGCGCAGATATCATCATTCCCGAAGGAAGTGTCGTGCCTAAGTCTATGGCGGAGAATTATTTCGAGTATATCAGGGAAGACGGACAGAATATGGTGCTTTTGATCTCCGGTCTTAACCAGCCTACGATCATGGCGCTTACACCCGGCGTTGTTTACAGGACATATACGCAGTCAGGTTATGAGAAAGGTGTGAGTGTTGATGAGAATAAGGAAGCTAACGAGACCATCGTAAGGGATAAGGTAATGGAAGTGCTGGGAATGCTGCTCCCTTACCTCACGATAATGATCCTTTATTTCATGGTCATCAGCTACGGAAACTCCGTTTCACAGCTTATGATAATGGAGAAGGAATCCAAACTGATGGATACTATGCTTATAAGCCTTCATCCTGAAGCAATGGTATTCGGTAAGCTTCTTGCAACCATATGTTCATCGCTCCTGCAGATATTCCTCTGGATAGCTTCGCTGATCGGAGGCTTCGCTGCCGGCATTGCGATAATGAAACAGTTTTTCCCGAGCGAAGACAACACTATGCTCATATTCCTGGGATTCATAAAGGAACTGGGGCTGTTTGAACCGGTAAACATCGTGCTTGCGGTTATATTCATAGCGTTCTCGTTCACGCTTTATATCTCCCTTGCGGCCGTCGGAGGATCGATGGCTTCCAACAGGGAAGAAGCAGGCAGTATGAATACGCTCTTTGTTCTGCCCCTTCTTGTAGCCTTCCTTGTAGTGCTCAATATGGGCGGACTGAATGCCGGTGAGATCGCAAAGCCGATCATGTATATTCCGTTTACCGCAGCGCTTATAATGCCTGCAAAGCTCTGCCTCGGGGCAGTACAGTTTACGGATGCCATCATCTCTCTGGTCATAATGATAGCGACCACGCTGGCTATCATAATAGCAGCGGGTCGCGTATATAAGATGATGTCACTCTATAAGGGCAACAAGCCTAAGGTGACGGATGTATTTAAGATACTGTTTCAGAAATCATAAACAGTTACAGAACTTCAAAGAGTAACTGACGGCTGCTTTCCTCAAGATATGAATACTCCTCAGGGAGACTGATTTTGAGGGAGGCAGCTTTCTTTTCGCCTGTGGTGCGGATATAACAGCCGCCCATACCGCCGTTGATAAGAATATATTTCGGGCCTGCAAGCTCTATGGGACCGGAAAGTTCTGCCTTTAGCTGTGCATTAAAGAAGGGCTGGACGTTTCCGTATTCGTCGCATACGCGCACTCTTACTGCAGCAACATCATAGGTATCGCCTTCTCTGAGTTCCGTATGGTCGCAGCTTACTTCGAGATTCAGTTTTCCGGAAGTGCTCTTGGTAACGGTCTTAACAATCTCACCGTCTTTTATCGCTTCGAATCTGAAAGTGGTAGCCTTATCGCCCCAGTTGCCTACATACTTCCCGTAAAGAGCATAAGCCTGCTCGAAGGTCATATGATATACGGTCATGGCTTCGCCGAGTTTTAACTTGATATCCAAAGGCAGATTGTTCATTCCGTAGCGGGCGATATGGTTGAGAGCTTTCTTCACTATCGCTGCCTGGCGTTCGGTAAAGTCTTCCGCATCCTTGAGCGCATCACCTACATAGTCATCAACGAGTATCGGCGCATGACGAAGATGTGTGTAAGATGAGTCTGCAGCTGTATATTCTTTTAAGAGTACGTCGTTCTTATACATGCGCACGGAATCAGCGTTGGTAAAGATATAGATGTTGCCGCGGTTTCCGCCGGGGTGTTCTCCTATGTCCATGGATGAGGATATTTCGAGAACGGGAGTGCGGTTCTGTTGGCTTGCATAAACATAGGCGGCAAGCTTGGGATTGCGGAACATATCCATTACACCGTGATAGCAGATGCGGTCACCGCTGCCGAAGTCCTTGTGTGTGTTGTAATCGAACATGCACCAGCCGAAGGAACCGGCGATATCTTTATTGGTATTGACTGCTTCAAGCACATTTGCATGCCTGAGCGCATGCTCAAGTCTGTGCTCCTCACAGTCAAAGGCTTTGGTGGGGAACATATGGCCGTTGTATTCGCTTATCAGATAAGCTTTCGATGGATCGGGAGTGACTGCGTTCTTGGGCTTGCAACCGGGATTGTCACCCTCATGTGAAAAGTCATTGAAGGTATAGACATCTTCCAGCAGGCTGCTCTTTTCGATATAACGTACACCGCCTGTAGGCCTTGAATCATCAAGACTGTGGGCGATCTCATTTGTCTTGGTATAAAATTCATCATCATCAACGGACTCGTTTATGCGCACACCCCAGAGTATGATGGAGCAGTGATTCTTATACTGTCTTATCATTTCTTCAAGGTTAACGCAGGCCTGATCTTTCCAATCCTGATCGCCGATGTGCTGCCAGCCCGGGAATTCCGTAAAGACCAGGAGCCCCAGCTCGTCACAGCGGGCAAGGAAATGCTGTGACTGGGGATAATGCGAAGTGCGCACCGCATTGCAGCCCAGTTCGAATTTAAGTATGTCGGCATCGAGTTTCTGCATGGAGGCGGGCATTGCATAGCCGTTATAAGCATAGCTTTGATGACGGTTAAGTCCGCGGAGTTTGAATTTTCTTCCGTTTAAGTAATAGCCGTCCTCTTTAAACACTGAGCGTCTGAAACCGAAGGAGCAGCTGAAAGTATCTATGATCTGTCCGTTTTTAAGCAACTCTATGTAAATATCATAGAGGAAGGGGGATACCGGATCCCATAATCTTGCGCCTTCGATCTCGACACTGGATAAACCCGCAAAATCAAAAGTATTCTCGCATACCGCTTTGCCGCTCTTGTGTTCGCTGATTACCGTGTAAAGCTGTATTCCCTTAAGATCACCTTCCGAAAGGATATTGCCGTCCTTTTCATCAAGAGTTATATCCAGGTCTAAGGTGCTGTTAAAGCGGAAGTCTTTTATCTCGCCTGTAATGTTTTCTTCTTCGGGGGCAACAGGTTCCACGAACACTTCGCTCATGCGAAGATCTTCGCAGATCTTCAGATAAACCTCACGGTAGATGCCGCCGTAGGTCATATAATCTATCACATGTCCGAAAGGAGGGATGTTCTGGTCTTCCCTACTGTTAACTTTTACCGCGAGCACATTGTCTTCCCCGATCTTTAAATGATCGCTTAACTCCACTTCAAAAGCCGTATAGCCGCTGTTATGTGTCGCAAGCTCCGTGCCGTTCAGATAAACAACCGCTGAATGCGCTACTGCCATGAAGGTAACAAAGATCCTCTTTCCACGCCATTCTTCAGGAGCGTGTATTATGCGTCTGTAGCCGCTTATCATCTGATAGATGCTGTCATCGAAATAGTGATAAGGTGTGTCCTTTACATTGTGAGGGATGCGCACTTCCTTAAGACTTACTGCGCAGTCCTTTTTCAGCAGCTCTTCTGAAAATTCTTCGGTAAATTGCCAGTCGTTGTTCATAGCTATTATCTCGGGCATCAGAGTATTCTCCTCCTTTGAATATTATCTATCCCGGTCGCCGCTTTCAGTTACGTATGTTTTTGAACGGCAACCGGATTATAAGTAATCGTCTATAAATTATAATACCATAGCCACAAGAATCAGGACAAGACTGTCCTATATCTTAAACTGCTGAGGTTGCATTTCTCGGATAATTCTGATATTCTACTAATTTGGATTATCGCAAAAAGGTTGGAATAATAATGAAGAGAAAACTCATAAACATACTTAGCCTGGTATCGCTTCTGTGTACGACAGCCTGCGGGAATGCAGGACAGACGCCACAGTCGGAGCAGACGGAAGCTGTACAGACAGAGAGTGAAGTGACGGATAAGACCATACCGGCAGGGGAGGTAAAGAACGAGCCTTCAACACCGGCGGAAAAGCTGGCAGCAGGGACTACGGGGAAGGTTACCCTTTCAGTATGGGTGTCTGAAAAAGAGGCTGAGATCACGGCTTCTTTAATAGATGATTTCAAAGCTGAATTCAGTGATGTGGATCTGGAGATCAATCTCACATCCTTATCATCCAATAACGTATTAGAAGATGTTATGGAAGGAAAGGCAGAAGCTGCCGATGTCTTTGAGTTTACCGATGATATGTTCCCGGGGCTTTATGAAGCCGGGGCGCTTGCCAAAGCTGACGGGAAATTCTTTTATGATGTTGCCGAGGCAGATACGGCAGGATCCGTGAAGGCAGTGAGCAGCGTTGGAGAAGTATATGCTTATCCGCTTTCGGTATATAACGGCTGCTTTATGTATTATGATGAAGCGGTGTTTGCAGATAGTGATCTTGCAAGTCTTGATAAGATGAGTGAAAAGGCAAAGGCGGCAGGGAAGAAGATAGCCTTTGAGATGGATAATGCCTGGTATCTTTACAGCTTTTTCGGAGCAGAAGGAACAGGGCTTGATGTCAGTATCAGCAGTGACGGCATCAGCAATGTATGCAACTGGGCAGATCCTGCCGGAGAAGATGTGGCAAACGCAATCATCGATCTGGTAAAGAACGGAGCGCTGGAAGCAGTTGCAAGCAATGATGAAGCCCTGCAGGGTTTTGAAAAAGGAAAATATGCGGCAATGGTCAGCGGCCCCTGGTCCGCCGAAGACTTAAAGGCAAGTACCAGCGGTAACATCGCAGCCTGCGCTCTTCCTACCTTCAAGGCAGGCGGCAAAGAATGCCGTATGGTATCTTTCGCAGGATACAGACTCCTCGGAGTAAGTACCGCAAGCCAGAGTCCCGAATGGGCGAAACTGCTGGCCGAGTATCTTTCAACCAAAGAAGTTCAGCTTAAACGCTACGGAATAAACGGAGAATGTCCTGCCTGCATCCTTTCCGGTGACGAAAGCAACATTGCCGACGACAGAGTCACCAAAGCACTGAATTCGCAGTCCGAACACGCACTTCCCTTACGTGTAGGAACCAACTACTACGCACCTGCAGCAATGCTCGGAGAAGCACTTGCCACCGGAAACGCCGCAGGTCGCTCCGTAAAGCAGCTCCTCAAAGAAGCCGCAGAGGGCATCAGCTCCGAAGTCATGGAGTAAACATCTGCCACACATCAGTTAATGCGAAACCGTGGGGGCTCTCCCACGGTTATTTTATCGAACGGGAGTGCAGAAGCACTTCAAATTCCTAGGCTTAATCGTTCCGCACTAAAATTCGAACTTCGCAGCAGAACACTCCCTGCGCTCGCAACTCGCTTCGCTCGGACAAGGCTCGCTTGGTCGTTGCTGCTCGTTCTTATTAAGTGCTGCACTAAGGCCTTGAATTTGAAGCGCTTCTGCACTCCCTTCGTAACATATACGAAAGACTACGGGGCGCCTCTATGAGTTCCTGGAAAGAAGCGCAGACATAAGATCAAGGCTTAGCAAGGGCCTGATCTTGTGTCTGCGCTTCAGTGTGTGAAAAAATGGGCGAGGCGCACCGGGGGCTTACGAGAATATAAGCCGCGGGGGGACGATAACGTGGCCGAAGCTTACAATATTGTAAGGTTAGAAGATAAAATGTAAGCAAAAACAATGGAAAGAAAAGTACAGAGGGACTATATTGTAGAAGGTGGTTAAAAGATCTGTATCGAAAGGATAAAGGATATGAGTGTGATACTTGAAGTAAAGAATGCGGAGAAATATTACGGGAATAAGGGGAGTCTTACGGCGGCGCTGAATGATCTGTCGTTCTCGGTGGAGGAAGGAGAGTTCGTCGGGATCATGGGGGCCAGCGGAAGCGGAAAGACTACACTGCTTAATTGTATCTCGACGATAGACAGACTGTCTGCCGGGAAGGCAATGGTCGGCGGAGAGGACATCAGTGAGCTTAAGGGGAAGAAACTGGATGAATTCCGGAGCAGGAAACTGGGCTTTATCTTTCAGGATTTTAATCTGTTGGATACGATGACGGCGGAGGAGAATATTTCGCTGGCGCTTTCCATTAAGGGAGAAAAGCCGGCAGAGATGGAAAAGAAGGTTAAGGATATTGCGGAAAAGCTGGGGATCAGTGAAGTGCTTGGGAAGTTTCCTTCGGAAATGTCGGGAGGTCAGAAACAGCGTGTAGCGGCGGCACGTGCGGTGGTGACGGATCCGGAACTGGTACTTGCAGATGAGCCGACGGGAGCGCTTGATTCAAAGGCTTCCAAAGCGCTTATGGAGAGTCTGCTGAAACTCAATAACGAACTTGGGTCAACGATACTGATGGTAACACATGATGCATTCAGCGCCAGTTATGCAGGGAGGATCATTTTTATCAAGGACGGAAAGATCTTTACCGAGATAGTGCGGGAGAAAGGCGAAGAGAGAAAAGACTTCTTTAAGAGGATCGTGGATGTGACTACTGTACTGGGAGGCGAGATTGATGAACTCATTTAAGCTTGCTTTAAAAAATATCAGGAAATCATGGAGTGATTATACGGTGTATTTTCTTACTCTTATAATCGGAGTTGCGATCTTCTATATGTTCAATTCGATTGGTACCCAGGGCATTATGGAGGATGTATCAAAGTCAGGCAATGATAAGGTAAAGATGCTGATCACAGCTATAGAAGTGGTGTCGGTAGCTGTGGCAGTGGTGCTGGGACTGCTGATCATTTATGCAAATAATTTTCTGATCAAAAGACGTAAGAAGGAATTCGGTATATATCTGCTGCTTGGAATGAGCAAAAAGAAAGTATCAAAGATACTTGTATGTGAGACCTGTATAGTGGGGGCGGTTTCAATGCTTGTTGGTCTGCTGGTCGGTATCTTCGGTTCGCAGTTTTTATCGATCATAGTGGCAAAGATGTTTGCAGTGGATGTTACTTCCTATACGTTTTCGATATCGAGAAAAGCTGCGGTGATCACGGTGATCAGTTTCATCATGATATTCTTTGTCGTACTCTTATTCAATACCGGTACGATAAGTAAATATAAACTGATCGATCTTATCAATGCGGAGAAGAAGGGCGAGAAGCAGATCATAAAGAATACGAAAATCAGCATTGTTCTTTTTATCGTATCGATGATCATACTGGTGATCGCATATATCAGGATCGGTATATACGGAAACAGGATAATGGGAAGAGAGTTTGCTTTTCTTGCCGGACTGATCGTTGTCGGTACCTTCGTGATGTTCTGGTCTTTTGCAGGTTTCTTTCAGAGTGTGATGAGCAGGAATAAAGGATATAAGAAGGGACTTAATTCCTTTGTGGTCAGGCAGTTTTCCGGTAATATGAATACTTCAGCGTTTTCCTTTGCATTGATATCATTGTTGCTGATGGCTGCGATATGCGCGTTTTCCAGCGGCTTTTCATTCAGAACTTATCTGAATAAACGTCTCGGAAATGCCACGCCGGTGGATCTGACCATGAGGGTATGGAGCGTGAAACCGACCGAATATCTGGCATCAAAGGGGATAGCTGTTGATGGCTGGGCAAAAGAGTATATAGAGCTTCCGGTATACGAGAGCAACGAGATAACCATAGGGGATACGGTAGCGCCGGTGTTAGAGGAAGCGAAAAAGACCTTCATGCATGCCAACTGGGAAAGCACTGAAAATGTTATGCGTCTTTCGGATTATAATAAGATAGAAAGAGCCTTCGGAAGAGAAGAACTTAAAGTGGCGGATGATCAGTATGCTGTTGTTTCTGATTTTGATCTGCTGAATCAGTTCCAGATACCTTCGATAAAACAGGGAAATAAATTCAATGTGGGCGGAAAGGAATACGGACCGGCATATGACAGCGTAAATTATGAATACATATTGATGAGCGGTCTCACTGCAAGCATGGGGACTATCGTGCTTCCGGATGCTGCTGTAGATGATGAGAACAGCAGTTTCAGAGTTGATTCTTATCTGCTGATAGCAGATTATAAGACATCCGACAAAACGGGACGTTATGAGACCGACGCACTGATAATGGATCAGGTCGGTGCTTCCGTCGAAGCAGCTGATAACGGTGAAGATGCGCCGGATGGAATAAACATCCAACTGTCTACAAAAAACCAGGTGGAAGATGCAAGTATAGGGATTTCGGTAATAGTCGTATTTCTCGTGCTGTATATCGGTGTCGTATTTGTGGTGGCCTGTGCTGCGATAATCGCGCTGAAGCTGCTTTCGGATTCCATAGATTCGATAAGGAAATTCAGGATACTGACAAGGATCGGCGCAGGTGAGGATATGCGTAAGAAAGCTCTGTTCATGCAGGTACTGATGAATTTCCTGCTTCCGCTGATATCGGCATCCTTCGGTTCAATATTTATCCTGGTATTCATCAAAGGGCTTCTGGCATCAGTCGGAATGGTATCGCTGGGACCGGGCATTGCAGTAAGCGCGCTTATCATGCTGTTGATATACGGAGGCTACTTCTTGACAACTTATGAGGGATGTAGGAAGATTATCAGGTGATCAAACTTTAGAAGGAAAGACATATGTACAGAATAGGCATTCTGGAAGATGATATCAATCTCGGCAATGAATTAAAAGTGTTCCTTGAATCCAACGGATACGAGGGACACTTTATCACGCCATCAGCATATAAAGATAAGGATGAAGCAGGCATGATGCAACTGCTTGCGGAAGCGGAGCTTTCACTGCTGCTTTTGGATATAAGGCTTCCCGGCTTTGACGGCATACGACTGTGCAAAGCCTTTCGAGAAAAAAGCAGTGTACCTGTCATAATGATAACCAGCGATAACAGTGAGCTTACGGAACTCATCAGCATCCAGAGCGGGGCGGATGATTTTGTCCCCAAACCCTTTAATACACGCATTCTTCTGGCAAGAATGGAAGGGGTGCTGCGCAGGGTGTATGATAAAGATGAAAAGTCGGATATCAAAAAGATCGATCTGGAGAACGGCCTGTCTTTTACAATAGATACCGCAAAAGCAAGAATATCCGCAGGAGATGATGAGGCCGAGCTGTCCAAGAACGAATTCATGATACTGATGATACTCGTAAAGAATCTGGGCAGGATAGTATCAAGAGATGACATCATAGCAGAACTCTGGGATGACGGTAATTTTGTGGATGACAACACGCTTACGGTGAATATGACGCGCTTAAGACAAAAGCTTTCGCAGATAGGCATAGAAGGCGCAGTCTCAACCAAACGCGGAGCGGGGTATATGCTGAATTGAAATTTTTAAGATACATAAAAGAACATGCCGTGTGGTGCGCGGCTTTTTTATTTGTGGCGATCACCGCAGATATCTTTCTGATGACTTTTGAGGGTTCCGGCTGGCTGATACTCTATATAAGTCTTGCTTCGGTTTGCTGTTGTCTTACGGGATTTCTTGTCGCTTATTTACACACAAAGAAAATGTTTGATGAGATCGAAGAAAAGATAGAAGCCATGGATAAAAAATACCTGGTGCCTGAAGTACTGGATGAGAGGGAAACCCAGGAAGCCGAGCTTATCTTTGAGATACTGAAAAAAGCAGAAGTATCCATGAGCGATAATGTGGCCGGCTACAGACACGAAACCGAAGAGTACAGGGATTATGTGGAAAGCTGGGTGCATGAGATAAAGATACCGATCTCAGCGGCTCAGATGATATGCGAAAATCATAAAGATACCCCGCTTCGTGAGAGCGGCATATCCGATGAACTGGACAGGATAGAAAGCAATGTTGAGCAGGCACTGTATTACGCGAGAAGTTCCTATGTGGAAAAGGATTACTTTATTAAAGAAGTAAATGCGGCGGAACTGGTCCGCAGGGCAGTGGCAAAAAGACGCAGAAGCCTGATAGCCATGAGGGCTAAAATAGAGGTGAACATAGCTGAGGACACCATGATATGCAGTGATGCTAAGTGGCTTTCGTTCATACTCGGACAGCTCATAGACAACAGCATCAAATATGCTAAGGAAGATGAAAGACTGATACTTGCTTTTTCTCTGGAAGAAAAAGAGGGAAGAAAAGTCCTGCAGATAAAAGATAACGGAATGGGGATCAAAAGCGCGGAGCTGGCAAGAGTATTTGAAAAAGGTTTTACCGGAAGCAACGGAAGAGCAGGCAGGGCATCAACGGGTATAGGCCTGTATCTTTGCCGGAAGCTCTGCCTTAAGCTTTCGCATGAGATGAGTATAACTTCGGAAGAAGGAGAGGGAACTTCTGTCAGAATACAGTTCTGAATAACAGTTGATAATTGTTTTTTATGATTATGAACACAGATTGTTCAGTGAACATTCTGTGTTTTTTGTTTTCAAAAAAATAATTGTGTTATAATCGCAAAAAGAAAACGACTGATCGGGAGGTGGGCGATACGGAAAACAAATACAGACATGAGTGGAAGCATCAGATAAACTACTCTGATCTGCTGTCAATAAGATCGAGATTAAGGGCTGTTGCAAGACCTGACCCTCACGCAAAGGATGGAAAGTATCTGATACGGTCACTGTATTTTGATGATGCCGATGACAGAGCGCTGAAGGAAAAGATCGACGGAGTGAACATGAGGGAAAAGTTCCGGATCAGATATTACGATCTGGATACTTCGGTGATACATCTGGAAAAAAAGAGCAGGCTGAACGGACTGGGCACGAAATACAGCGCGGACATTAATCCGGAGGAAGCACAGAAGATAGTGGACGGCGATATAGATTGGATGCTCGGAGCAGACCGGCCGCTGATACGGGAACTATACTGTAAGATGCGAAACCGGGGGTTAAAACCGAAGACCATAGTTGATTATACAAGGGAACCCTTTGTATACGGCCCCGGAAACGTAAGAGTTACTTTAGATTATGATATAAGGACCGGTTTGAACTGTACGGATTTCCTGAACTCCGAATGTGTAACCATACCGGCAGGAAATGACTCGATTATACTGGAAGTAAAGTGGGATGAGTATCTTCCGGATATCATAAGGGATGCGGTACAGACAGAAAACGTGAGAGCGGAAGCTTTTTCCAAATATGCACAGTGCAGGATATACGGATAAAAAAGGAGAGATAAAGATATGTTAAGAGATATTAATTTTACGGATGTGTTTAAGTCAAGTTTTCTTGAGAATGTTGCAGCGGTTACGATCTTTGATATAGTGCTGGCGCTCTGTCTGGCATTCTGTCTCGGACTGTTTATCAGTTTCGTATACAGAAAGACTTTTGCCGGAGTTATGTATTCATCGAGTTTCGGTACGACGCTTGTAGCGCTTACGATGATCACCACGCTGGTGATCCTGGCGGTAACAAGTAACGTGGTCCTTTCACTTGGTATGGTCGGCGCTCTTTCCATCGTGCGTTTCAGGACGGCAATAAAAGAACCGATGGATATAGCTTTTCTGTTCTGGGCCATAGCCGCAGGTATAGTGCTGGCAGCCGGTATGATACCTCTTGCGGTATTCGGAAGCGTAGTGATCGGCATCGTGATGCTGATATTTGCAAACCGCAAAGATCTGACAAAGCCTTATATCGTAGTGATCAATGTGGACGGTCACGATAATGAGACAAAGGCTGTAGAATATCTTAAAAGTAAAACAAAGAAGTGCGTGACCAAGAGCAAGACCGCAAGAAAAGGAAATGTGGAGCTTAATATGGAAATAAGATTAAGTGATGACAACACGGATTTCATTAATGAATTATCTGAGATGGAGGGTGTGGGCAGCGCAGTGCTGGTAAGCTTTAACGGAGACTATATGGGTTGATGCCCGGCATGGTAGAAAACGGAGATCCATTATGAAAGAACAGAAAATGATAAACATCATAAGCGTGATCTTTACTCTGCTTGCCATTATCATAACCGTGCTGTTCATGAACGGAGAGAAAATCGGACTTACCAAAGTTCTCGATGCGGATGCGGAAGGAACGGAGGAAGCGTCTTCTGAATACTTCAGTAAAAATGATCTTAACGGGAACTGGGATGTGAGCGGTGCTACGAAGATCACTCTGGATGGAACTAAGATAAAGATAAAAGGTTCAGGCGCTTATGAATATAACGGTGATGTTGTGATATCGCAGAGCGGCTGGTATGTATTAAACGGAACGCTTGATGACGGAAGCATAAAAGTTGATGCGGATAAATCATCAAAGGTATGGATACTGTTAGATGACGCAGAGATTTGCGCTTCGGATGATGCAGCGCTTCGCATAGACCAGGCAGATAAAGTGTTCCTTACTCTTGCCGAAGGGAGCAAGAATAAACTTGAATGCGGAGATGAAATGTCGGATGAAGCTGAAGAGGACGGGACCAACGGAGTCATCTTTGCGCATGATGATCTGACGATCAACGGCAGCGGGAGTTTAAGCATAGTGTCGGACTATGAACATGGCATAAAGGCTAAGGACAGTCTGAAGATATGCGGCGGTACTATCAGTATAAAAGCGATCTCGGACGGGATACATGTCAACGATCATTTCAGGATGACAGCTGCGGATGTGACGATAGATGCTATGGATGACGGCATATGTTCGGAAGGGGATCTGCTTATCGCTTCCGGAAAGCTGCTTATCAGTGACTGTTATGAAGGGCTGGAATGCCCGCAGATAACAGTGCTTGACGGTGACATAGAGATATACCCGGATGATGACGGTTTTAATGCCAACGGAGGTGAAGGCGGTTTCGGAAACTTCGGCTTCTTTAGTAAAACCGAAGACAGCGAAGAGACTGAGGAAGAAGCTGCGGATCCCTGTGTGACGATCTATGGCGGGAATATAAAGATATTCAATCCTGATGCAAAAGATGCGGACGGTATAGATTCCAACAAGGACATATATATTTACGGTGGCAATATATTTATAAGTCTTCCGGGAGGAGGACCGAATAACGGTATCGATTTCGGCAGCGAGAGCGGAGGTGTATGCGAGATACACGGTGGAACAGTCATAAGCTGCGGGGGCGCTTCAATGGTTGAGCAGTTTGATGCAACGTCCACCCAGGCATCATTACTGTACAATCTCAGTAACAGTACTGAGGATGATGTGAGAGTGTGCTTGACGGATGAAAACGGAAATGCCATCATCGACACAGTTATACCCACAGGTTTTGATTCGATACAGTTATCCTGTCCGGAAATGAAAACAGGTGCAACGTATACACTTAAGATAGGCGATAAAGAGGAGGAGATAACTCTGGATTCCGTATCTACGAGTGTAGGAGGTATCAGCGGTTTCGGTAACTTCGGCGGCGGAAAAACGGGCTTTCCCGGGATGAGTGAAAGAACGGATATGTCTGAAATGCCTGAGATGCCTGACGGAGCTGAAATGCCGGAGGAAAGAGAAAGACCTGATATGTCTGAAATGCCTGAAGGATTTGAAGCACCGGATGGGATGGAAAGACCCGGGATGCCGGGAATGTCGGGAAGACCGGATTTCTCGGATAAGGGCCCGGGAATGCGTGGCGATATACGAAATGCGGATTTCGGAAATGAAGAGGATGAAAATGTAGCCGGGAGCACATTTCAGAAAACAGCAGAAATAAGTTTTGAAAGAACGGTGAAAGAAACAGAGAAAGAAGAAGTTGTAAGCAACGCAAAAAATCTTAATGAATATGACTCTTCTGTATGGAAGTATCTCGCCGCATCTGTTATAGTATTAGCAGCTGCATTGGTCAGCACAAAACTATTCAGAAGGTGGTAGATATGACAGAACAGGAGATGGCGAGAGAGCGTACGGAACTCTCGCATGAACGCACGGAACTGTCTGTGCTCAGAACGGAACTTGCTTTTAACAATACGAGACTCTCGGTGGAACAGACACATCTTTCATTTCTTCGTACGATCGTGTCTTTGGTCGGAAGCGCAGCGACCGTATATAAAGCGCTTCCCGCACTCGGCGTGTCGGATGCGTTCAGTACGGGGCTGTCGGTATTTCTGCTTATAGCTGCACTGTATTTTACGGTAAAGGATCTGACAACTATCCCTAAGCTTCGAAGACAGATAGAAGAAATGGATAACAAGAAGAAAGAACTTGTTGAAAAAAGTAACTCATAGCCTTACGCAGCGGCTTGCATAAGCCGCTGCGTTTTGCTATATTATTTATTTGGAATACGGCAGGGAGAAGATCCCGGAAAGGAAAACAAAATGCCTATAATTGATTACCTTGAGAGAAACAGAAAAGAATACGGCGATGAGGTGGCTCTTATAGAACTTAACCCCGAGCAGAAAGAGAACAGAAAAGTAAGCTGGAAAGAGTATTCGCTTATACAGCAGACTTCGGATGAACCTTACAGAAGAGAGATCACCTGGAGAGTTTTTGACGAGAAAGCAAACCGCATGGCAAACATGCTGATCTCAAGAGGAGTAAAAAAAGGAGACAAGGTTGCGATACTTATGATGAACTGTCTTGAGTGGCTTCCGATATACATGGGCATACTTAAGAGCGGCGCCCTTGCAGTTCCTTTCAACTTCAGATATTCCGCAGACGAGATAGAATATTGCGCAGATCTTGCCGAAGTTGATGTGCTTCTTTTCGGACCGGAATTCATAGGACGTGTGGAATCCATAGTTGATAAATTATCAAAGAACAGACTTCTCATTTTTGTGGGTGAGACCTGTCCTACTTTTGCAGAAAGCTATCGTGAACTTGTTGCGGATTGTTCAAGTGAGAAACCTCAGATAGAAATAAAAGACAGTGATGATGCTGCGATCTATTTTTCATCGGGAACGACAGGTTTTCCCAAAGCAATACTTCACAAACATTTAAGTCTGATGACTGCTGCAAAAGTGGAACAGAATCATCACGGACAGGGACGCGATGATAACTTCCTCTGCATACCTCCTCTGTATCACACAGGAGCGAAGATGCATTGGATGGGTTCCCTTGTTGCAGGATCAAAAGCAGTGCTGCTTCGCGGTACCAAACCTCAGTATATCTTTGATGCGGTATCACGTGAACACTGTACGATAGTCTGGCTCTTAGTTCCCTGGGCGCAGGATATACTTGACTGTCTCGATGCCGGAACACTGAAGATAGAAGACTATGAACTCTCACAGTGGAGATTGATGCATATAGGCGCACAGCCTGTTCCTCCTTCACTGATCAAGAGATGGAAAGCATACTTCCCGAATCATCAGTATGATACCAACTATGGTCTGTCCGAATCCATAGGACCGGGCTGTGTACATCTCGGTGTTGAGAACATACATAAAGTCGGTGCGATAGGAGTACCGGGATACGGCTGGCAGTGTAAGATAATCGATGATGAAGGTAAGGAAGTAAAACGCGGAGAAGCAGGTGAACTCTGTGTTAAAGGTGATGGTGTGATGACCTGCTATTACAGAAATCCCGAAGCAACAGCAGAAGTTTTAAAAGACGGATGGTTACTTACAGGCGATGTTGCAATGCAGGATGAAGACGGATTTATCTTCCTTGTCGACAGAAAAAAAGATGTTATCGTATCAGGAGGTGAAAACCTGTATCCCGTACAGATAGAGGATTTCCTGAGACAGTATGAAAAGATAAAAGATGTTGCGGTGATAGGATTACCTGATGCAAGACTCGGTGAGATAGCAGGCGCGATCATTGAAATAAAAGAAGGAATGGAATGCACTGAAGATGAAATAAATGAATTCTGTCAGGGTATGCCGAGATATAAAAGACCCCGCAAGATCATATTTGACAAGGTACCCAGGAATCCGACAGGAAAGATAGAAAAGCCTGAACTCCGCAAAAGATATAGCGTTGAGAGACTTGTCGAAAAAGAAAACGAAGGATAAAAATTTTTCGTAAACAAAAAAAACATTGAAAAATAAAGAAAAAATGCTTGCATTTGTTAACATAATAATGTAAACTGATTTTAATTTAAGTGTAACTTAAATTATAAATAAAAAACAAAGGAACCAAATGGAGGGAGTAAAAATGGCAGAAAAGAAGACGCCGGCAAAGAAGACAACAACTGCTGCAAAGAAGACCACAGCTGCTAAGAAGCCGGCAGCAAAGAAAGCAACCGCAACAACAAAGAAAGCTGCTACAGCTAAGAAGGCTACAGCTACAGCTGCAAAGAAGCCCGCTGCAAAGAAAGCTACAACAGCTAAGAAGGCTACAGCTACAGCTGCAAAGAAAGCTACAACAGCTAAGAAGACAACTGCTGCTGCAAAGAAGCCCGCAGTAAAGAAAGCTACTACAGCTAAGAAGACAACCACAGTTGCAAAGAAGCCCGCTGCAAAGAAAGCTACAACAGCTAAGAAGGCTACTACAGCAAAGAAGGCTACAACAGCTAAGAAGACAACTACAGCTGCAAAGAAGCCCGCTGCAAAGAAAGCTACAACAGCTAAGAAGACAACTACAGCTGCAAAGAAGCCTGCTGCAAAGAAGGCTACAGTTGCAAAAAAAAAGTAAGTCCTGAATTTTCAAAACTTGAGGATTTAGTTTTACGCTTATACAATAAGAATGTTAAGGAGTGCACGTACGAAGAACTGTATGCTGCACTCCTTTTGTTTGTAAAAAAAGAATGCGCTTCAAAAAAACAGATCAAAGGAAAGAAAAAAATATATTATATATCTGCCGAATTTCTTATAGGAAAACTCCTCTCCAATAATCTTATAAATCTTGGTATATATGATGTTCTGAAAAATGATCTTGCAGGCGCAGGAAAAGATATTGCAAAGATAGAAGAAGTCGAAGCAGAACCGTCACTCGGTAATGGTGGACTCGGAAGACTTGCTGCATGTTTTATAGATTCGATAGCAACATTAGGGCTGCCGGGAGCAGGCATAGGACTTAATTATCATTACGGTCTGTTCAGACAGGTATTCAGAAGACGCATGCAGACTGCGGAAAAGGACAGCTGGATAAATGAGAATTCCTGGCTTAATAAAACGGACATTACTTTTGATGTTTACTTCGGAAAGAAGAAAGTCGTATCACGTTTATATGATATAGATGTTACCGGATATGAAAACGGAGTAAACAAACTTCATCTTTTTGATCTCGAAAGTGTAGACGAAAAGCTTGTAACAAAGGGTATAGATTTTGATAAGAAAAAGATCGGCAAGAATCTCACGTTGTTTCTTTATCCCGATGATTCGGATGAAGACGGAAGAATCTTACGTGTTTATCAGCAGTACTTTATGGTATCCTCAGGCGCACAGCTGATCATAAAGGAAATGAAGGAAAACGGATATGATCTGCATAAGCTTGATAAGCATGCCGTGATACAGATCAATGATACACATCCCTCGATGGTGATCCCCGAACTGATACGCATACTTACCGAAAAAGAAGGCTTCACTATGGATGAGGCGATAGCTGTAGTGTCGAAGACCTGCGCTTACACAAATCATACCATACTTGCCGAAGCGCTTGAGAAGTGGCCGATTAAATATCTTAAGAAAGCCGTACCCCAGCTTCTTCCCATAATAGAAGAACTTAATGCGCGTATCGTAAAAAAATATCCGAATAAAAAAGAAGTATGGATAATAGATGATCAGAAGAGAGTACACATGGCTCACATGGATATTCATTACGGCATGAGTGTGAACGGTGTAGCGGCCCTGCATACCGAGATACTTAAGAATACGGAGCTGAATGCTTTCTACCGTATATATCCCAAAAAGTTTAATAACAAAACAAACGGCATCACATTCAGAAGATGGTTATTGTCCTGCAACAGTGAACTGACGGAACTCATAGATAAGACCATAGGTACAGGATATAAGAAAGATGCAGCGGAACTTAAAAAACTTGAAAGCTTTGTTAATGATAAAAAGTTCCTTAAAGAAATAGAAGATATAAAGTATAAAAAGAAATTGGAACTTGCTGCCTATATAAAGAAGAAGGAAAAGATAAGCATCGATCCGGATTCGATATTCGACATACAGGTAAAGCGTATGCATGAGTATAAGAGACAGCAGATGAATGCTCTTTATATCATCCATAAATATCTGGAGATACGTTCGGGTAAGCTGCCTAAACGTCCCATCACTTTTATCTTCGGAGCAAAGGCTGCGCCTGCTTACAGGATAGCTCAGGATATAATACATCTGCTGCTGACCTTGGCGGATATAATTAATAAAGATCCGAAGGTAAATAAATATATCAAACTTGTATTCGTTGAGAACTACAACGTGAGTTATGCTGAAAAACTGATACCTGCCTGTGATATATCCGAACAGATATCTCTGGCTTCACAGGAAGCATCGGGTACCGGCAACATGAAGTTCATGCTGAACGGCGCAGTGACACTCGGTACCGACGATGGCGCAAATGTGGAGATACATGAACTGGTAGGAGATGACAATATCTTTATCTTCGGAAAAAAATCCGACGAGGTATTGAAATTAAGAGAGAACTATAATGAAAAATACAACGCGAAAGAGATATATGAAAAAGATCCGGTTATAAAGGAAGCGGTAGATTTCATCATCTCAAAAGAAGTGCTTGCAAAAGGCAATAAAGAGTGCCTAAACAGGCTTTATAATGAGATAGTCGGAAAAGACTGGTTTATGGGCTTGCTTGATCTTAAAGCTTATATTAAAATGAAAGATAAGGCTTTCAGCGCTTACGAGAACAGAAACAGGTGGAGAAAGATGATGCTGATCAATATAGCGAATGCGGGCTTCTTCTCCTCTGACAGAACCATAGCCGAATACAATAAGGATATCTGGAGATTAAAATGAGAAGCAGCGGAATACTCCTGCCGGTGGCATCACTGCCTTCCGAATACGGTATAGGAGCTTTTTCAAAAGAAGCATATGAATTTGTGGATCTGCTTGAGAGCGCAGGACTGAAATTTTGGCAGGTCCTGCCTCTGGGGCCGACCGGTTACGGCGATTCACCCTATCAGTCGTTTTCTACCTTTGCGGGCAATCCGTATTTTATAGATCTGGAAGAACTGATCAAAAACGGCTGGCTTACAAAGAAAGAATGTGAGCGGGTGGATTTCGGCTCAGATCCCTCAAGGATCGACTATGAAAAGATTTACAGGGGAAGATTTAAGCTTCTTAAAAAAGCATATAAGAAAAGCGGGATCGAAAAGGATAAAGCATATCAGGCCTTTGTAAAGAAAAATGCATACTGGCTGGATGATTATGCTCTATTCATGGCGCTCAAGGACGCGAATAAGGGTAAGAGTTTTGAAAAGTGGCAGCCGGAATTAAAAGCCCATAAAAAGGCTGCGCTTGATAAGATCAAAAGCGATAAAGCGATTGCCGAAAGCATGGGCTGCTATGCCTTTATGCAGTATATGTTTTCAAAGCAATGGTTTGCGCTTAAAGAATATGCGAATAAGAAAGGGATTAAGATCATAGGTGATATCCCTATCTATGTGGCATATGACAGTGCGGATTACTGGGCAGATCCCAAGCTGTTCATGACGGATAAGAAGGGCACGCCGACCGGAGTGGCAGGCTGTCCTCCCGATTATTTTTCTGCAACGGGACAGCTCTGGGGCAATCCCTTATATGACTGGGCATATCATAAAAAGACCGGATATAAATGGTGGCTGAAGCGACTTGAGCATTGCTTCAGATTGTATGATACGGTGCGCATCGATCACTTCAGAGGCTTCGATGAGTACTACAACATCCCCTACGGTGCGGAAAATGCAGTGGGCGGTCACTGGGAGAAGGGACCGGGATATGAGCTTTTTGATGCAATGAAAAAAGCGCTCGGCAAAAAGGATATAATAGCCGAAGATCTCGGATACCTGACTGAAAGCGTGTTAAAGCTGGTAAAGAAGACAGGATACCCGGGAATGAAAGTGCTGGAGTTTGCTTTTGACAGCAATGAGGACAATGATTACCTTCCTCATAATTATGAGAAGAACTGTGTGGTCTATACCGGGACACATGACAATGATACCGTAAAAGGCTGGTATCGGAATCTGAACAGCAAAGACAAGAAACATACAAGGGAATATCTGAACATTAAAAGTGCAAAGGATATCAATAATGATTTGATACGTCTTGCACTTGCCAGCACGGCAGATACGGCGATAATACCCATGCAGGATTATCTTGGACTGGGAAGTGAGGGCCGCATAAATACTCCGTCTACCCTGGGCGGCAACTGGAGCTGGAGACTTAAGAAGAGCGACCTAAGCGAAGGACTGGCCGAACGTATAAAGAAACTGAATGCTTTATATGGAAGAAACTGATAAAAGGATCTAAAGTTTCTTAAGTTCCACCGTGGATAAGTAACTGTTTGAATAGTGACGGTCGTTGGTCACATCACTGTCGAACCAGTCGGGAGGATTAAAGGCTTCCGCTTCCTCGAGAGTATCGAATTCGACCTCGGCGATCACGGTCCCTTTGAAAAGACCTTCAAAGATATCCAGTTCTATTGTCAGTGAAGTACCCTCGATCGGGATAAGATAACGTTTCTTTGTGATGATGTTGCCGTCTGCTTTTTTTAACAGATGATCATAGGCTTCTTTGTTAAGAGGAAGATTGTATTCTTCCCTGGCAAGGAGGCCTTTTCCTTTATAAGTCATATAATAATCATCATCTTCCCGCCGGACGCGTACGACAGGATCGGTGGAAAGATAGCCCTGTTCTATAAGATGAAATGAATAGCTTTCAAGAGAGTCGGGCAGTGACTTTATCAGAAATTTTCTTTCTATTTCCATGGCAATCTCCGTTTGATTTATTATGCAATGGTATTATATAATATCAGAGGAAAAATATCCATAAATGTGAGTTTAAGATTCGTATATTAAACAAGAGGGGAAAACCGATAATGACTGACGAAAGATTCGGACAGTGCGTAGCGGCCATGGTTCGTGGCGACCGCAACGGTCTGAAAGAGATCTACCAGGAATACATGCCCTACGTATACAGGGTTGTATTCGGTGTAGTCGGAAACAGAGAGGACGCGGAGGATCTGAGTGCCGATGTGTTTCTGAAACTCTGGGATAATGCGGCTTCTTTTAAACAGGGAAGTCCGCATAAGGCATATATAGCCACGATCTCGAGGAATCAGGCCATAGATTTTATGAGAAAGAGAAACAGGCTGGTATTTGCCGCGGAAGATGAAGATGTGGGAGATATGGTGGGAGCCGGAAGCGATCCTCCTCCCGATACTTCCGAAACAGTAGTCGGAAACATAAGCGTGAAGGAAGCGCTTGACAGTCTGAACGAAGCTGAGAGAATGGTGGTCTCGATGAAAGTACTGTCTGATATGACTTTCAAGGAGATTGCCGAACAGACAGGCATACCGATGGGAACAGTGACATGGCGGTACAGGGAAGCGATGAAGCGCTTGAGGAGGTACGGATTCGATGAGGGATCTGAATAAAGAATACAGGGATATGGTCCTCGAAGAGACCCCGGATATCTGGTCTAAGATAGAGGCGGGGCTGGATGAGAGACAGCAGCCTGTAAAAAAGAAAAAAGTCATAAAATTTAACCGAGTGATGATATATGTGACCGCCGCTGCGGCAGCGCTTTTATGCATCTGCATAGCGATCCCCGTGATCAGGGGTAGCAAGTCGGCTGAAACTGCTGTGCCTGCAGCTAATCATGTGAGGGATAATGCCGTAGAGACGGCTGCTGTTGCAGAAGCTTTTGATGAAGCTGCGGGAGCGACAGCTGAAGCAGACGCGAGTTCGTATGCATACAGCAGAGGTGAAGACAGGAAAGACAAAAAACTGAATGTAAATGAGGATATGAACTTTTTAACGGTACCGTCTTCGGAAGCAACGGGCGACGAAGCAGTCTGTGAAGCGGAGGAAAGCTCTACGGACGCGGCTTGGGCAGAAACGGCTGAGGCGGAAGCGGAATACACGCTGCTGATGGTCACTTATGCTCCCGGAGCGGATAGAGATTCTCTTAAAGATGTTATTGAAGAATACGGACTGGGTATATATGAGGAGAATGATGAAGCAGTAGTCCTGACTGTGCCGGCAGGAATTGATATAAACGAACTGCTGAAAAATCTGGCAGAGAATGAAAATGTCGCTGACAGCGAGATTTTATAAACTATAGCTTGTTCAAAAGCTACACGATGATGAATATCCTTGATATATGGGAGCGATGAAGCGCCGCTTTCGCATATATCAGGGAGGACCTAAGATGTTTACCGACAAAGAGCAAAAGGCAGCAGGGGCAAGAATAAGGAAAATTCGGCGGGACAGAAATGAATCACAGCTTGTATTTGCCGAAAAGGTAAATATCACACCCAATTTTCTGTCTGATATAGAAAACGGGAAAAAAGGACTTTCCTGTGAAACTCTCTATAATATCTGCGAGAGTACAAATACTTCGGCAGATCATATTCTCTTCGGCAACAGGTATGAGGAGAATTTCAGCGACATAGTCATCAGCCGTTCGGCTGATCTTGATATAAAGGAGCTTACACTGCTCACCGAGTATCTGAATTCACTGTTAAAGATGAAAAAGACCAGGATCTCACGAGATTGACCGAAAACAGGGTTTAGGGGTATAATATCTGTACTTATTTTGACTTTTGGTGGGGGAGAAGTCGATGCGCTCCATTTACAGAAGATATATCTCTTTTTTATTGTCTTTTATAATACTGTTCTCACAGCTTCCGGGAGGCAGCGGCATGGTCAGTCATGCAGCTCCGGGCAGCGAGTCGGATAACAGTATTTCTTCAAACAGCGTTTCCGAAGATATCGTTTCGGATAACAGTGTTTCGGATAATACCGTTTCGGAAGATACGGCAAGTCTGAACGTCTATCATCGCACACAGCCTGAAATAGCAAAGTTCATAAAGGATAATCCGGCAAACAGACTGAAGGCTCCGGATGTCTATAAGCTGCAGCCGTCTCTTACAAGTCCTTATTCGGCAGGAACCCTTACAGATAAAGCGGAAACTGCGGCGCTTAATGCGCTGAACCAGGTGCGTTATGCAGCGGGACTGGATGCCGATGTTGTCGGGGATACCACCTATACTTCGAAAGCCCAGGCTGCGTCCCTGGTAAATGCGATCAATAAGAGCCTTAAGAGACCACCGGTGAAACCGGCGGGAATGAGTGATGAGCTCTATGAACTGGCCAGATCGGGAGCCAATCAGTCCCTGCTTGCAGGAGACTGTGACACTCTGGCGCGGGCGGTGCAGGAGGTGTGGATACCGGATAAAAAGAATGAGAGCACTCTGGGACTCAGAAGATGGGCGCTTAACCCGGAAATGAAGAAGACAGGCTTCGGACAGGTTGAAAAATACGAAGCAATGTATGTATTTGACAGAGGCAGAAAAACAGGCACCAGAACTGTGGCCTGGCCTGCGGAAAATATGCCTATAGACTGGATGTATGATGGGATGCCCTGGAGCGTCAGCTTCGGATGGAAGTTGGATGAGAGCAAGATAGAAGTCAAGCTGGAGAGTGAGAAGGACGGTAAGGTCTGGAATTTTTCAAAAGATAAGAGTGACGGAAAATTCTACGTTAATAACGCTAATTACGGTCAACAGGGCTGCGTTATCTTTAAGCCGGACAAGCTGAAAGCTACGGCAGGCGAGCGTTATAAGGTGAGGATAAGCGGAGCTTCGGAAATGACGCTGGAGTATTACGTGGATTTCTTCATGCCCGAAGTGGAAGTAAAGCTTTCACAGACTCATGTAGTGATACCGCCTGACGCAGAGTATCTGTTAAAGGCAAGCGTAACACCTTCGTCTGCGCCTCAATCAGTGATCTGGAGCGTGGCGGAAGGCGATGCGGTAAGCGTTGACGATAAGGGAAATGTAAAAGCGCTTAAGCTGGGGAAAGCGACAGTACGTGCTACTTCTGCAGCCAGCAGCGGCATTTGGGCAGAGTGTGAGGTAGTGGTGGAGGAAGAAAGCCTTACACCTCCTTATATCTATTCCGCATCGGGAAGATACCTGGAAGTCGGAGACCAGATACAGATAAGCGCAGCGTTGCCGGAAGAGGGACTTAAGATACTCTATGCTGTTGATGAAGAAGCTTATAAGGAATATCTGTCTCCGATAATCGTGGAAGAGAGCATGTGCGGCAGGGACATAAGAGTAAGGGCTTTTGTTTCGGCAAACGAGGCATCAAAGCACAAGAGCAGTGAGATATCCGAAGCGGTATTCAGTATAGCCGAGGAGGATGTGAGAGGTGATATCACTGATGAGGACTGGGAGACCATAAGTGAAAACGGTGTGCCTCAGGGCATATGGGTAAGAGGTATAGAGCCGTCTTATGATTACACAGGTAAGAAGATAAAGATAGCAGACTTAAGAGTTTATTATAATAATATCCGTCTGAAAAAAGCTGATTATTCGGTGAAGTATTTAAATAATAAGGATGCAGGAAAAGCAAGCGTAAAGATTTCACTGAAGGGTAATTTCAAAAACGATGAGATGCATCCGCTTATCTATTATTTCAGGATTAAGCCTATAGATATAAGCGGTGATGATTTTGAAGCGGATGATATGTGCTTAAGTGTTAAAAAGGATGCTTCGGGAAGATTGAAATGGCTGAGCGTAAGACCGAAAGTCATGTATAAAGGAAAGACATTTTCGCTTAAAAATGCGGATGTACTGTGTTATGAAGAGGGTGATGCTAAGCTGCAGCATTCCATGAGCATGGTAATGAATCCCGGTGAGTATACCATAGTCATCAGAGGCAAGAAGAACTACAGCGGAGAGCGGGTGATAAAGCTTCGAGTGGACACGAGGATAAGCCTTAATGAGATGACTGCATCAGGCTATACAAGAAAAGTAAAACTTGATCCTTCAAAGGAGGGACAGGAGCCGGATCTCAGCAGGCTGAAGCTTAAAAGCGGGAAACTGAGCTTAACGGCTGCTGATCTTAACAGATTTGAAGTCAGCCTTTCAGATAACAAATGCACCGGAAGAGCTTATGTTCTGATCAGCGCAAGACCGGATGACAGTGAATATGCGGGCTTTATCAAACTGCCTTTTACCATAACAGGATATTCGATCAAAAAGAGTTTTATTTCTTTCCCGAAGGAGCAGTATTATACGGGAAGCGAAGTGGTGTTCTCCGATGCCGAGCTCAATGTCAGGAGCAAGATAAGCGGAAGCAGACTTGAAGAAGGCAAAGATATGCTTGTTGCTTATGAGAAGAACCTGAATGCGGGCACCGCAAGGCTGATCATCACGGGAATGGGCGCCTATTCCGGAACGATTAAAAAGAACTTTAAGATCAAACGCTGCAATATAAAGGAGTTTTCGGGACGCATAAGTATCAGCATTCCCGGTGAATTGAGATTCTCCAAAAACGGAAATATGATGAAGAAGAGAATGATCGTCATGAATGACGCAGTCAGCGGAAAGGTTTTAAGAGAAGGCAGCGATATAAAGTTAAAGTATTATAATAATAAATCCGTTAACAGCAGTAAAGATCCCTATGTAAAGTTTACAGGCAAGGGGAATTATTGCGGAAGCGTGAAACGGTATTTCAGGATACAGGCCCCCGACATAAGAGAGACTTCAATGCTGGCGGGCAATATAGTGTATATGGACAAAACGGGCAATTATAAGAGTCCGTACGTGCTGTTTGATGTAGACGGAGGAAAACTGAAGTCCGGCACGGATTACAATAAGGCAGCTTATACCTACGCTTATTATACTACTGTCAGAGTAAAGGACAGCGCCGTTAAAGAAAACAGGATGGCCGGAGAAAAAATACAGCCCGGGGATATACTGCCGGAAGGCTGTGTGATACGTCTGTCTGTTAACGGCAAAGGAAATTACTCCGGAAAAGATGAGAAGGGACAGCCGCTTACCAAAGACTGTGAGTATATGCTAGTAAAAGATGATATATCAAAGATCACTTTCATTACCGATCCCTTTGAATATACGGGCAGACAGATCAAACCCATACCTGTTGGCTATGACAGTAAAGAACAGGGAATACATGCATACTATTACAACGGCAGCCGCATGGATGCGCTCGGACAGTATCATGTACTTTACTATACTTCGAATCTGAAAAAAGGAACCGCCAAGATCACCGTTACGGGAAGCGGCAGCTTTGGCGGTACCAGAACGATCAAGTTTAAGATAACGAAACGTTACGGAAGAAAAGCGCAAGGAGAATAATTCATTCGGTGATGTGTTCCATTCCCAGTTCGATCATCTTCTTTACATGATCGTCATCAAGTGAATAGAAGATCTGTTTACCTTCACGCCGGCTCTTTATGAGCCGGCTTTGTTTAAGTATGCGGAGCTGGTGTGATACCGCAGACTGAGTCATGTTAAGGGCAGCAGCCAGATCGGCCACGCATATATCCGAGTCAATGAGTTCATAGAGTATGCGTATTCTTGTGGAATCTCCGAAAAATTTGAAGAGTTCGGCAAGGTCGTATAACTGTTCGATGGATGATTTTTTGCTTTTCTTCATATATGTACCCCTCATCAGTCATCCCTTCGGGATGACAGCTTCTCACTATGGGAGAAGCCTTCATTATAGTTTTTTGGTAAAGAGTGCGCGGATCGAATTGAGTACTGCGAGTATCATTACGCCCGTGTCGGCAAAGATGGCGAGCCACATATTTGCAAAGCCCAAAGCTCCGAGTATCAGGCAGATAAACTTGATGCCTATGGCAAACCATATATTTTCGTATACTATACGCATGCATTTGCGGGAAATACGGATGGCTTTGGCAATCTTACGGGGATCGTCATCCATCAGGACTATGTCGGCTGCTTCTATTGCGGCATCGGAACCCAGGGCGCCCATTGCTATTCCTAAGTCAGCTCTGGAGAGAACGGGAGCATCATTTATGCCGTCACCCACAAAGGCAAGCTGTTCTTTGCCTTTCTTTTCTTCAAGCAGCTGCTCGACATATCTTACTTTGTCTTCAGGCAGGAGTTCGGAATGAACTTCGTCTATTCCTATCTCGGCAGCAACTTCGTCTGCTACGTTACGGGCATCACCGGTGAGCATTATGCTGCGGCGCACTCCGCTTTTCTTGAGGCTTGCTATGGCTTCCTTTGATCCGGGTTTGATAACGTCGGAGATTACCAGATGGCCTACATATTCACCGTCCATGGCTACATGGACTACCGTGCCGTGATCACCTTCGCATTCCTTATAGGAAATGCCGTTTTCCTTCATCAGACGGGTATTTCCGAGCAGGAGTTTTTTATTATCAACTATGGCGCTGATACCGCCGCCTGGCAGCTCTTTGACACTGCTGACGCGGTCACGTGTAATGCTGTGTTTGTATTTAGAACTTTCGGGTGTCCTTACAGGCACAGCCTCACCGGTATTGACATCTATCTGCCATACCAATCCGTCAAGCCAGGCTTTCTGTATGCTTCTGGATATGGGATGTGAGGAGAAGCACTCGGCATGCGCCGCATAATCAAGCAGGCTTAAGGATTCCATGGTACCGTGGTGTATGGCGCTGACTTCAAAGATGCCCATGGTCATGGTACCGGTCTTGTCAAAAGCTACGATGCCGGTTTTGGAAAGCGCCTCCAGATAATTGGAGCCTTTTACAAGTATACCTTCACGGCTGGCTCCGCCTATACCGGCAAAGAAACTTAAAGGTATCGAGATCACCAGAGCGCAGGGACAGCTGATGACAAGGAAAGTAAGTGCCCTGTATACCCAGGAACTCCAGCCTGCGTCATGCCCTGTGATCAGTAAGAACAGGGGCGGCAGCAGGGCCAGCGCAAGAGCGCAGATACATACGATCGGAGTGTAGTATCTGGCAAATTTGGTTATGAAATTCTCCGAAGAAGATTTCTGCGAAGAAGAATTCTCTACCAGCTCCAGGATCTTGGATACTGTCGATTCACCGAATTCTTTTTCGGTACGTATCTTCAGCACGCCGGTCATATTTATACAGCCGCTGATGACTTCATCGCCGCAGAGCACGTCTCTGGGCTTGCTCTCGCCGGTAAGGGCACTGGTGTTTAAGCTGGAATCGCCTTCAACAATAACTCCGTCGATGGGAATCTTTTCACCGGGACGGACAACTATGACAGTTCCTATCGCGACTTCATCCGGATCGACTTTTTTGAGCTCGCCGTCTTCTTCTATATTGGCATAGTCGGGACGAATATCCATTAGCTCGGAAATGTTCTTGCGGCTCTTTCCTACGGCATAGCTCTGGAACAGTTCACCGATCTGATATAGCAGCATTACCATTACGGCTTCGGCATACTCGCCGCTGCCCTCATAGAGAGCTATGGCAAAAGCGCCTATGGTTGCCACTGACATAAGGAAATTCTCATCGAATATCTGGCGGTTCAGTATACCCTTAAAAGATTTTCTGAGTATATCCCAGCCTATGACAAAGTAGGGAATAAGGTAGATGAGCGCCCAGTATATTGAAGGGATCACAGCATCTTCGCCTTCGCCGAGAATGGAATACGCTATATGCAGCACCACTATCAGTATGACTGTAATGATGATGCGGATCAGCATTTTTTTCTGTTTCTTATTCATATCGATTCCTTCTTAAAGATAGATCTCGCAATCGTCTTCCACCTTTTTGCAGTTCTTAAGCACATCCTGCATCACGGCTTTTTCATCTGCACCGTCTTCGAATTCAACATTCATCTTGAGAGTCATGAAATTAACAGTGACACTCTTAACACCTGCAGTCTTGGCTGCGGCTTCTTCCATCTTGTTTGCGCAGTTAGCGCAGTCCACTTCGATCTTGTATGATTTTCTCATTTTGTAAATCCTCCTGTTGATATATTGATTAAACATATGAACAATTATTCATA
>JAEEIK010000066.1 GCA_016281335.1 Lachnospiraceae bacterium
AGGCTGATGATACGGAGCAGTACGGCCATCTTCTTGGACTCGTTCTCATTCGTTGTCTCCGTGTTTATTATCTTTTTGAGGTCGCTTAACAGATTCATTCCCGTCTCACTACGCCGAGTCCCAGCTCCATGCGTCTCTTCTGTCCGAGGAAATCCAGCTCCAGCCAGGCCAGCCTCTTGTGCCTGTCTATCTTGCAGATCAGGCCTTCCAGCCCCTGCAGCGGGCCCGAATACACCTGCACCCTATCTCCGACTATAATGCCCTCGGAATAATCCACGCTCTCCGTGCCGCCTCCCAGCTGCTCTAACAGCTTTTCTTCCTGCGGCGACAGCGGTACCGGGTCGTGATCGGTCCCCAGTAGCTTCGTCATTCCTATTATACGCTTAAGCTGCATGAACAGCGTCTTCACATCATCACTCTGAAGAAAGACATATCCGGGGAACATCACCCGCTTCTCGGTTCTCCACTCCCCCTGCCTCTTCATCTGACGGTCATAATAATATATCCGGGTATCTTTCAGGGCGCTTTCTTCCTGATCGATTATGAGCTTGCGGCAATGATCCCGCACCTGCTCCTCTTTGCCTGTCCTGACCTGTATGACGTACCACATTTTACAGATACTCCTGAAGCTCCTTCGGTGGTACAGGCAGGCCCTTGTCCTTAAGCAGATGCCACCATCTGCGACTCTTGGGTTTGAGCACCGCATCCACGGTCAGGTCGATGAGCAGGAAATACATTCCTATGCTCCTGTGCTCTGCATACCACTTCTCCACAGCACCCTTGTAAGGCGCGATCAGCTCGCGGTAGAATTTATCCTTGTCTTCCACACCGTGCAGCATATGTTCTTCATCGCGGAACACTATCGAGCCTATGCCCGAAAGTCCCGGACGAAGCTTCTTAAGCGCTTCCTTCACATCCTCGGGATAGCGGTCAAACTGTTCCTTGGTGATGGGCCTGTAGCCTATGATGCTCATATCCCCTTTAAGTATGTTGAAAAGCTGGGGCAGCTCGTTAATCTTGGTCTTTCTTAAAATCTTTCCGAAAGGCAGCATCCTCGGATCATTCTCGCTGGTGAACATACCGCCGGGCATATTAGGCGAGTCCTTGAGCATGGTGGCGAATTTAAGCAGCTTAAAGGTCTTGCCGCCTCTGCCGGCTCTCTCCTGCTCATAGAAGATATAATGCTCTCCCGTCAGCTTCAGCGCTATCATCACCGGTATCAGTATCGGGAACAGCACTATTATCGCCAGTGTTGAGAATAAAACATCGAAAAAGCGTGTCATATTTACCTCCCTAAATTAGCAAACTGCGTGTATTCTGACAGCCATGCCAGCTTCACGGTCCCGGTGGGTCCGCTTCTCTGCTTGGCTATGATTATCTCTGCTATGTTCTTGTCTTCGGTATCGGCGTTGTAGACCTCATCACGATAAATGAAGAGCACCACGTCGGCATCCTGCTCTATGGCTCCTGATTCCCTCAGGTCCGAAAGCATCGGTCTGTGGTCGGTCCTGGACTCTACACCACGGGACAGCTGTGACAGCGCTATTATCGGCACCTGCAGCTCCTTGGCCAGCAGCTTCAGTCCTCTCGAGATCTCACTTATCTCCTGCTGCCTGGAATCCGCCCTTCTGCTTGCGGAATTCATCAGCTGCAGATAGTCGATGATCACGAGGTCGATGTTCTTTTCCACCTTCATCTTCCTGGATATGGAACGTATCTCCGGCAGCGTGGTGGCCCTGTCATGCAGTATCAGTCCCGAATGCGCAAAGTTGCCGCCGCTCTCCACTATGCTCTCCCAGTCGCCTTCGGTAAGCGAACCTGTCTTAAACTTCTGCGAATCCACCTTGGAATCCATGGACAGTAGTCTGTTTGCCAGTTCGGTGTCCACCATTTCCAGTGAGAACATCAGCACCTTCTTGTGCTGGTTGATGACCAGATTCTTGGCTATGCTTAAGACGAAGGAAGTCTTGCCCATGGCGGGACGGGCCGCCACCAGCACCAGGTTGCCGGGCTGGAACCCCGCAGTCTTCTTGTCCAGATCTATGAAGCCCGTAGGCAGTCCGGTCACGTCGCCTTCGGTCCTGGACGCCTTGTCTATCAGCTTCAGCGTGTCCATGACGATCTGGTCTATGCCGCGTATATCGCCTAAGTTCCTGCGCTGCACCACGTTAAAGACCTTCTTCTCGGCCTTCTCAAGTATCTCGTTTACGTCTTCCTTGTCCTCATAACAGACTTCGCTGATATCCTCGACGACTTTCAGCAGCTCCCTGATCAGCGCCTTCTGCGAAACTATGCTGGCATAATGCCTGACGTTCGCAGAGGTCGGCACCTTCATTATCACATCCTGCAGGAATTCCGGATTCACCACCTCAGGCGGCACATCCATCTCTGCAAGCTTGCTCTGCAGCGTCACCATATCCACCGCCATGCCCTTCTTATAAAGCGCAAGCATAGCGTCATAAATAGCGCCGTAGGTCCTGTTGTAAAAAGCCTTCCCGTCAGGGAGCAGGTCCTCTATCGCCGCTATCTGCTCATTGTCTATATAAAGACCGCCCAGCACAGCCTCTTCAGCTTCCTGCCGGTGCGGTTTGGTCCTCTTTATGACCGCTTCGTCAGCCATTTATTCTTCCTCTACACGTACGTTGAACTCTCCGGTAACCTGGGGATGCAGCTTGATCTGTACCGTGAAGCTGCCTGCGCTCTTGATCGGCGCGTCCAGAACTATCTTCTTCTTGTCCAGTTCGTATCCGAGCTGCTCCTTTGCTGCCGTAGCTATCTCCTTTGCGGAGATGGAACCGAAGGCCCTTCCGCCTTCGCCGGCCTTGATGCCGAGCTTCACGCTCTTGGTCTTAAGTTCTTCCGCAAAACGCTTGGCTTCTTCCAGCTTCTCCTTTGCTATCCTGTCCTCATTAGCCTTCTTGAGCTTCAGATTGTTCATATTCTCGGCTGTGGCTTCCAGACCTTTCTTCTTGGAAAGCAGGAAATTCCTTGCATATCCGTCGCTGACATCCACCACTTCGCCTTTTTTCCCGAGGCTCTTTACGTCCTCGATCAGTATCACCTTCATTACAGTTCTCCTTCCTGTATCATATTGTCCAAAGTGTTCTTAAGCACTATCATCGCCGCTTCCACTGTTGTATTCTCCATCTGGGCCCCGGCCACGTTCATATGTCCGCCGCCGCCCAGCTTTTCCATGATCACCTGCACGTTCACTTCATCTATGGACCTTGCCGAGATAAAGATCTTGCCCTGGTATTCGGTCATAACGAAGCTTGCTTTCACGCCCTTCATTCCCAGCAGATCGTTGGCCGCCTGTGCCGCAATGACTGTAGGATTCTTGACTCCGTCCACCGGCAGCGCCGATATCGCATATTCTTTCTTATATATTTCCGCCATTCTGGTGGTCTCGGCCTTGGCCTTGTAATCCGCAGGCTCCTCGCGGAACATCTTCCTTACCCTGGTCACGTCTGCGCCGTTACGCCTCAGTCCCGCTGCTGCCTCGAAGGTCCTGACGCCGGTCTTAACAGTAAAATTCTGCGTATCCAGAACTATGCCCGAATACAGCGAATCCGCCACCACGCCCTTGAACTTCACTCCTCCGCCGAAATACTGCAGTATCTCTGCCACCATCTCGCAGGCGCTGGATGCGTTCGGCTCTATATATGAAAGCGTCGCATTCTCTATGGCTTCCGCGCCCTGTCTGTGATGATCCAGGACTATTATGGTCTTGCACTTCTTTAACAGTTCCGGGCATTCGGTTATGGACGGTCTGTTGATGTCCACCACTATCACCGCTGTCTTGCCTTCGTCTGCCGTTTCTATTGCCTGCTCCGGCGTGATGATCGTATCCTCGCCACAATCGGCGCTGTCCCTATACAGTGCTACCAGCGGCTGCAGGGAAGGGTTCACTTCCTCCGCCAGCACTATGTGGCATTTCTTATGCAGGCTCTGGGCTGCGCAGCATACGCCTACCGCAGCTCCGAAGGAATCCATGTCCCCGTTCCTGTGTCCCATGACATAGATGCGGTCCCTGCCGGATATTATCTCTTCCAGGGCCTGGGCCTTTACTCTTGCGCGCACCCTGGTGGTAGTCTCCTTCTGCTCGCTCTTGCCTCCGTAGTAGGTCAGGTTTTCCCTGCTCTTTACCACGGCCTGGTCACCGCCGCGGCCGAGAGCCAGGTCAATGGCATTCCTTGCAAACTCGCAGTTCTGCGCATAGGTAAGTCCGTCCACGCCTATACCTATGGAAAGCGTCATTGCTATGGTATTGCCTATGTTGATGTTCTTGACTTCCTCAAGCAGCGTGAACTTCTCTTCCTTAAGCTGTGAAAGCGCGCTCTTCCTGATGATCATCAGGTATTTGTCTTTCTCTGTCTTGCGTAAGATACCGTCTATGGCGTTGACGTACTGGTTCAGCGCCCTGTCTATGTAGGCTCCCAGGAGGCTGCGTCCAACGTCATCCACGCTCTCCAGCGCTTCTTCATAATTATCTATATAGATAAGGCCTACTACCAGGCTCTGATTGTCCACTTCCTGCAGCGCCAGGTTGAGCGCCGTCTCATCAAAGAAATATATGGCTATCAGGTAACCGTGATACTCCTCCGCGCCTTTGGCATCGGTCATCATGGCCATCTCTTTAAGGGTGATGCCCTTCATGCGCACCAGATAGTCCTTCTCCTCATGCTTGACCTTCAGCTCAGCCATGCCGTCTTCCCCGGGCAGATCGGTCTTCTGTATCTGCGGGATCAGGCTCATTATGGTCTTCTTGTTGAGTTTCTCTTTCTCGGTTATATCCTCAAAGGCCCCGTTGAACCAGATGATCTTGCCGTTCTCATCCAGCAGCGCATAGGGCAGCTCCAGGTTCTTCAGTATCTGCTTCTGTATCTGACCGTACTCTGCCGCAAAAGTCACCAGCTCCCTGTTGATATCCGGCTTGATGATGACCACCATCAGTCCCATAAATATAAAGTAAAGGACCGTGTAGCCCGTCACTATATAACCGGCGTTCCTGTTCACCAGATACACCGCCACATTCACCAGCAGCAGTATTATCCCCAGCAGAAACGGCGTCTGCAGATAACTCCTCAGTTTTCCTCTGACCTTCAGCTTTGCAGCCATATCTTATACCTTCCCCTTCAGGATGACATACAGAGGTATTATACACCAAATCCCCCTTCCACGCAACCACGCCCCCGGGCTTCTCCCCTTCGGTGAGAAGCTGTCAGCCGCAGGCTGACTGATGAGGGGCACTGATCCCCAACTTTCTGCCAATTGACTCGTCACTGACACGTACCCAGCTACTTTTTCTCCCCCCACGTGTCCGTCCTCTTCTCCCCATCCGGCCCCCGACACGTACCCAGCAAATTTTTCACCCCCCACGTATCCGTCCTCAACCCCCCATCCCCCCGGTCCCTCCTCCCCACCCGGCCCCCGCCCCGTACCCAGCAACTTTTCTCCCCCCACGTGTCCGGCCTCTTCCCCCCATCCGGCCTCCGACACGTACCCAGCAATTTTTTCTCCCCC
>JAEEIK010000067.1 GCA_016281335.1 Lachnospiraceae bacterium
AAGAGGGACTGCTCCACATCCTTGATCGCATCCTCTATTCCGGGCAGCACGTCTATTTCGCCTGTTGCATCCGTCTTCCTCATACTGTGAAGCTGAAGAGCGAATTTCATCTTATCCTCAAAAGTCTCCAGCGAATCCATATACTCCTGCAGCTGTTTCCTCAGTTCTTTGGGATCAACATTCATTAAATCAGCCATTTTCCCGACCTCCTTGTGATATGGTTTATTCTATGTTTCACATTATAGCACAGAATGTGTATCAAAAGTGAAGCAGAAATGCTATGATATAAGCAAATGTACATTTGCCATAAGTAGTGGTTTTTGAGGTAATAACAACATGCGTCTGGATAAATATCTTGCAAACATGCATATCGGAAGCCGCAGCGAGGTTAAGGAGCTTATCAGGAAAGGTCTGGTAAGCGTCAACGGAAATACGGTCAGGGATCCCGGCTTTTCTCTCTCCGGAAGCGAAAATGTCACGGCAAAGGGACAGGCAGTGGAATACCGCGAGCATTTTTATTATATGCTGAACAAGCCCGCCGGCGTCGTAACTGCAACAGAAGATAAACGTGACCAGACCGTTCTCGACCTCTTCCCCGAAGAAATAAGACGCGGCCTCATACCCGCAGGCCGTCTGGATAAAGATACCGTGGGACTGCTGCTGATCACCGACGACGGTGATCTGGTCCACAGACTGCTTTCCCCCGCTCACCATGTAGACAAGCGCTACCTGCTCCACACCGACATAGCCATGGACAAAACAGACATTGAAGCCTTCAGAGCAGGCCTGACCCTGCAGGACGGAACCGAACTAAAAGAAGCCCTTCTCGAGATCTCTGAAGCCGATCCCTGCAAAGCCGTTATAACCATACGCGAAGGGAAATACCATCAGATCAAACGCATGCTCGCCTCAAGAGGAAAACAGGTGATATATTTAAAACGCCTTTCCATTGGCCCCCTTGCGCTGGATCCGCAGCTTAAAGAAGGCGAATACCGCGAACTCACGGAAGCTGAGATAAGCTCTCTGTTAAACTGATTTCTACTGTACAAATCGCCATTTCCGCTGTATAATATTTTCTCAGAGTGTTTTCTAAAAAAACAACCTATAAATCTTCATAAGGAGGTCTTTTACATGATTTATTCAACAGAAGTAAAGGCAATGTGTCCGGTACATCAGGGCGTTCATCATGGCGCTGCTCCCATACCGGAAGAAGCAAAATGGGTAAAGGCTAAAGAGGTTAAGGATATCTCCGGCTACACCCACGGTATCGGCTGGTGTGCTCCCCAGCAGGGCGCCTGCAAGCTGTCCCTGAACGTTAAGGACGGCATCATCCAGGAAGCACTGGTTGAGACTATCGGCTGCTCAGGTATGACACATTCCGCAGCTATGGCAAGTGAGATCCTTCCCGGTCTTACAGTTCTCGAGGCTCTTAATACAGACCTTGTCTGCGATGCCATTAACACAGCTATGAGAGAACTTTTCCTTCAGATCGTTTACGGACGTACCCAGAGTGCATTCTCCGAGGACGGACTTCAGATCGGTGCAGGTCTTGAGGATCTTGGTAAGGGCGCTCGTTCAATGGTAGGTACTACTTATGGTACTCTTGAAAAGGGACCCAGGTATCTGGAACTTACAGATGGTTACATCACACATCTGGCTCTGGACGAGGATGACGAGATCATCGGTTACAAATATATCAACTTCGGCAAGATGATGGATTTCATCAAGGCCGGTGAAGATGTTGTCAAGGCAGTCGAGAAGGCTTCCGGACAGTACGGACGTGTGGCAGATGCGGTCAGACTTATCGACCCTCGTAAAGAGTGATATTAAGGAGGATATAACAAATGGCAAAATTTGAATCATATGAAAGAAGAGAGAAGCAGATCCTTGCCAAGCTTGCTGAGTACGGGATCAGCTCAATCGACGAAGCAGAGAAGATCACCAAGGATGCAGGTCTTGATGTATATCATCTGATCGAGGGTATCCAGCCTATCTGCTTTGAGAATGCTAAGTGGGCTTACACCGTAGGTGCAGCCATAGCTATAAAGAAGGGCTGCCGCAAGGCTGCAGACGCAGCGGCAGCTATAGGCGAAGGTCTTCAGGCTTTCTGTATCCCCGGATCAGTTGCTGATACACGTAAGGTTGGTCTCGGCCACGGTAACCTGGGCAAGATGCTCCTTGAAGAGGAGACCGAGTGCTTCGCATTCCTTGCAGGTCACGAGTCATTCGCAGCTGCAGAAGGCGCTATCGGTATCGCTGAGAAGGCAAACAAGGTTCGCCAGAAACCGCTCCGCGTTATCCTTAACGGACTTGGTAAGGACGCAGCTCAGATCATCTCACGTATCAACGGATTTACATATGTTGAGACCGAGTACGATCCTTATACCAATACCGTAAAGGAAGTATTCAGAAAGTGCTATTCCAAGGATGCCAACAGCCCCCGTGCAAAGGTTAACTGCTACGGTGCAAACGATGTTTGCGAAGGCGTTGCAATCATGTGGAAAGAGAACGTTGACGTTTCAATCACCGGTAACTCAACCAACCCTACCCGTTTCCAGCATCCCGTTGCAGGTACCTACAAGAAGGAACGCCTTGAAGCAGGCAAGAAGTATTTCTCGGTTGCATCGGGCGGCGGCACAGGCC
>JAEEIK010000068.1 GCA_016281335.1 Lachnospiraceae bacterium
TAATGACTATTCACGGTCGATATGCCACGAAATGCAATGCAAGCTTGCTTGCAAGTGCATTTTATGGCATATATGACCTTGGAGGTTGGCCTGAATCCACGAGTAAACGTGAGCTGCGAAGCAGCGACATACGACGAAGTCGGATGGTTTATGAGTGGATAAGGGCCGGACTGTGAATAGTCACAAATAATAAAATGTTAAGAGGTGTAATATGGGAGAGGAAAAAGAAAAGAAAAAAGGGTTTTTCAGTCGTTTGTTTTCCGGTCTTTCAAAGACCAGAAAAAGCATAGCAAGCGGCCTTTCGGGAATATTCAGTGCCTTTTCTTCTATAAATGACGAGTTCTACGAGGAACTGGAAGAGACACTCATTATGGCCGATCTGGGTATCAATGCCACGGAATCCATAGTGGAGAACTTAAAGGAAAAAGTAAAGGAAAACAAGATAAAGCAGCCCGAGGAATGCAGACAGCTCCTGATAGAAAGCATCGAGGAACAGATGTCTGTACCCGAGGATGCATATGAGTTTGAAAACCGCAAGTCCGTAGTCATGGTCATCGGTGTAAACGGCGTAGGAAAGACCACTTCCATCGGAAAACTTGCAGGACAGCTCAAGGGCATGGGTAAAAAAGTGCTTGTAGCAGCTGCAGATACATTCAGAGCTGCAGCCATAGAACAGCTCACCGAGTGGACCAACAGAGCAGGCGTAGAGATCATAGCACAGTCCGAAGGCTCGGATCCCGCGGCTGTAGTTTATGATGCCGTATCTGCTGCAAAGTCCAGAAAAGCCGATGTACTTCTGTGCGATACCGCAGGACGTCTTCACAACAAGAAGAACCTGATGGATGAGCTTAAAAAAATCAACAGGATAGTGGACAGGGAGTATCCCGACTGCTATCGTGAGACTCTTGTTGTTCTTGACGGAACCACCGGTCAGAACGCTTTGGCTCAGGCCAAGCAGTTCAGTGAAGTAGCAAATATTACAGGTATCATCATCACCAAGCTTGACGGAACAGCCAAGGGCGGTATAGCCGTTGCCATCCAGAAAGAGCTCGGTATACCTGTAAAATATATCGGTGTCGGCGAACATATTGACGATCTGCAGAAGTTCGATCCTCATTCGTTCGTAGAGGCGCTGTTCAGCACCAGAGAGTCCGCACCCGAAGAGGAAGAACAGGAATAACATATATTTGCGGAGGCTTTGATGGGAGAAAAGCACGAGAACAACATAGAAGGGAAAAAACTGTCACAGGGAAGGGAGATATTCTATACCCTTCTGGTTTATGCAGCCCTTTATATCATTTCATTCGGACTTCTGGTACTGTTTATCAGGCTTCCGATACTAAAAGGCATGAAAGTACTGATGTACCGCGGGATCGTGATGATAGTTCTTTCGGGGATCCTGGCATCGGGACTTCTTGTGTTGTTTAAGAAATGGAGAAAAGTAAACTGGCTTTCGGCCAAGGACGCAGTTCTGGTATTTATCCTCACATGCAGCATCAATATGGTATTCTTTACACTTATACCCGTGACCGTCGAGAGATCGGTATCGGTCTTTATGCTGAGCTACATGGATACATATCCTGACAGAACCTACACAGAGGAAGAAGTGGCCGAAATATTCGTGGACAAGTACGTAAATGAGTACGGAGCCTTTGAGAAGAGGTTTGACGAACAGCTGACTACGGGCAGTATAGAACAGAACGCGGACGGTACTTACAGTATTACTTCAAAAGGCAAGTTTATAGTAAAAATGTTTAGATTGATATCGGGCATGTTTGACACTGACGAACGCCTGGTATATCCTTGATTTTTTTGATATAAGGGAAGTGAAGAAATGAATGAAAATATGAATCCGGCAGGTAACGGTTACGGTCCGGATCAGTACACTCCACAGGAGGAAAGATATGTACCAAACCAGTACAAAAACGGAGGTAAAAGCCCGGTCAAGGGTATATTATTGGGATTTCTCATAATGCTGGCATTCCTCGGGATCCAGGTAGTAGTCATGATACCCATCATGGCAGGCGAGATGATAAGTACGGCTTCGGATATGGTAAAGAATTCCGGAGGCGATATTTCGACCGAGGAAATGGAAAAAGCACTGATGGGCAATGTCGATGCCATAGGCATTTCGATAATTGCCACATTTGTTTCCATGGTGGTAGCCATTATCTGGTACAGGCTTGTTTACTGCAAGGGATATAAGATCAGCGACCTGAAGAAATCGTTAAAGAAGGTATTTACCTTAAGGTCTTTCTTCGGTATAGTACTGGCTGCTATAAGTATGTACTATCTTACGAACTTCCTGCTGGTGCTTATACAGGCCATCAGTCCTGAGACCATGGAGGAATACAACAAGCTCATGGAGTCGACGGGACTCATAACCATAGACTGGAAGATCATAGTTATGACCGTTATCATGGCGCCCATCAACGAAGAGTGCATCATGAGAGGAATGATATTTACCACTCTCAAAAAGAACATGGCTCCGATATGGGCTGTACTTATAAGTGCTCTTTACTTCGGCATATTCCATCTGAATATCGTTCAGGGTATTTACGCCGCGTTCCTGGGACTGGCTATGGGATATTTTGCATACAAATATGAGACCATCATAGCTTCTATGCTGTTCCATGCTGTGTTTAACGGTATGAATTATATTCTTATGGCTCTTCCGGAATCGTTTATGGAAAATACGGTTTTACTCTTTGTAATACCTGTGGTTACGGGGGTTGCATGGTATTTCCTTGAAGGCAAAATAAAAGTTAGAGAAAATACGAATTTTAGTTGATTTTAATAATCAAAAAGTGTATAATTATTTGGAATAGGTGAAATATTTCTTTTGCACCTATTTTTGGGGTGTTATGCTGTACAAAAAACCAGCCACGGAGGTTAAGTATGGACAAGTCGGAAAATCATGCAGCTGAGAGAAACGGGAAGGAATCGGGAAAATCACTTGGTGATCTTCTCCGCGCATTGAACAGCTTCCAGGATTCGCTCGGCGAAATGATGGATGAAAATGTTGTAGCAGAGTTTACGTTCAAGGACAGGAACATTGTCAACGGATCGGGATACCGTATAGGTATACCTGACGGCTTCAAGACCAATCTTCAGTCATTTAGCGCCAGCGGCCAGCTCAGGGATTTCCTGGCATGGATCCCAAGCGAGAACGAGAGGGACGATTTTGCTCTGGCCGATGCAGACGAGACAAAGGTTATCGAGCTCGTTCACAACGGTAATGAAGATTCTAACGGAAAGAGCGGATATGATCTTGCCAAAGAAGCATACGACGATATGGTCGGAGGCGGCGTAAATCAGTCGAAGCTTTCCTTGAATGAATATTCTTTTGGAAAAATTACAGGCGGTTTTATTAGACGTGTCATGTCGTCCATGTGCTGCAATTATTATATTTTTCTTGAGCTGAACGGACGTGTATTAAAGTTACGTGTAATTTTTAACAACAAATATTCTACAGAGAGTATGGATACAGCTATTAATTCGTGGCTGGATACTCTTAAATGGGCCGGCAACGAAGAAGCCGAAACTGCCAGAGATGCACGTCTTCGTGAAGACGAGGAACGCGCAAAGAGGGAAGAGGAAGAACGTAAGGCTAAAGAAGAGGCTGAGCGCAGAGCCAAAGAGGAAGAGGAACGCCGCTTAGCTGAAGAAGCGAGACTCAAGGCTGAGGAAGAGGCGAGACTCAAGGCCGAAGAAGAAGCCCGTAAGGCAGAAGAAGAAAGAAAAGCCAAAGAGGAAGAAGAACGCCGCTTGGCAGAAGAGGCGAGACTCAAGGCTGAAGAAGAAGCCCGTAAGGCAGAAGAAGAGCGCAAAGCCAAAGAGGAAGAGGAACGCCGCTTAGCAGAAGAGGCGAGACTCAAGGCCGAGGAAGAAGCACGCAAGGCAGAAGAAGAGAGACGGGCTAAAGAGGAAGAGGAACGCCGCTTAGAAGAAGAGGCGAGACTCAAGGCCGAAGAAGAAGCCCGTAAGGCAGAAGAAGAGCGTCTCGCAAAAGAAGAAGCTGAGCGCAAGGCAGAGGAAGAGAGACTGGCTACACTTGCCAAAGTCGAAGCAGCGAGAAAGATAGCTTCGGACAAGGCACGTGAAGAAGCAGCCAGACTTGAGATAGAAAAAGCAGAAAAAGAGAAGCTTGAGAACGAACGTGCAGCCCGTGAGGCTGAACAGAAAGCCAAAGAAGAATCTGCGAGGATCGCAAAAGAAGCAGAAGAACAGGCTAAGGCAGATGCCATAAGGCGTGCAAAGGAAGAAAAAGAAGCAGCTGAGAGAGCAGCCGCTGAAAAAGCAGCCAGAGAAAAGGCAGAAGCAGAGAGACTCGAGTTCGAAAGAAAAGCAAAGGCAGCCGCAGAAGAAGCAGCAGCCAAGGAAGCAGAGAGAGTCGCAGCAGCAAAGGCAGCCGCAGCTCAGTACGAGATTCAGCAGGCTATATCTTCACAGGCAGTAGCCACAAAGGATGATACCAAAGCTATGCTGGCTGAGAAGAGTGCCACAGCCAGGGCTGAGGACGTAGAAGCTGAACGGCTGGCTGAGAAGCAGCGTCGGGACGAACTCAGACAGCGCGAGAGACGTGAGGAAGAGCAGCAGTTAAAGCTCGAAGAAGAAAAGCGCCATGCACAGTTAAAGAAACATGCGGAAGATCTCCGTCTTCAGGAAGACGAAGCTATCGGCAAACTCAAGGCTGAAAAAGAGAAGCTTGTTCAGCAGAGAGTAGAGATAGCTGCAGAGATCAACGACTGCATGCTTGAAAAAGCAGAGATAGAGAAGCAGTACAATCTGGAGCGTCAGCAGTTCCTTCA
>JAEEIK010000011.1 GCA_016281335.1 Lachnospiraceae bacterium
CTGATTCCCGTATTCCAGCGCATACTTCTCGCAGTCTTCCACAGCCTGCATCGAATTCTGTGTGAATTTCTGTATGTTCATAAGCTCACCTCCTTACAACAATAAAGACGACCGCCTCAGCGATCGTCTATAATATATCACTCGTTGTTAGCACTGTCAAGTGGTGAGTGCTAATTGTCAACCTGTTGCCCTGTAATACCCTTAATATCAACGTTTTCAGTTTTCTCATCTATCGAAAATTCCCTTTATCGACAATTTAAAACAAACTTCCTGAAAACAGTACCTTATCCCTTCTCTGTATTTGTACCGGGCCCCGCTTTTCCTACAGCCTCCCATCATAGAGCACATCCAGATCCACGGCTCCTCCTATACCGTCAATGCGGCCCGTGCAGGAATGCTGCCACATGAAATACTGTCCCGGATATGAAGTCGCCTTCGTGTAGTGCGCAAGCCATACCGGCGCCCCCGATACACTCCACACATTTTCCAGAAAGAATTTGCTGCTGTACAGACAGGCCGTATATCCGCCTTTAGCAGCTTCTTCCGCAAATACCTTATAATTATCATTGATATCCTTAAGGTTCATCCCGTAATTCTCGAAGTTCTTAAAATCCTCCCAGTCATATGCGATGGGCAGATCCAGCTGCTCTCCTCCGAGCACGCCCATCATATATGCTGCGCTCTTCCTTACTGCTTCGGCGCTGCCCTCTTCGGCATGCCAGTATATTCCTACCTTCAATCCTGCTGCCTTGGCATTTCGGATATTATTTACGTAGTATCTGTCAGTATAGAGTTCTCCGTCATCCAGACCACCTATCCTTATGTATGCAAACTCACAGCCTGCTGCCTTTACTTTTTCAAAATCAATAGTCTCCTGCCACCTGGACACATCAATGCCGACACTTGTCTGCTCTGTTTTATATGCAGCCAGAAAATCCGAAAAAGCTTCGCTCTTGCTCTCCACCGGTACCGAAGGCGGTAGCTGTGCCACCACGTTTACCTCCATATTTCTTGATTCCGTATGCCCCGCATCATCCGTCAATACTATCTGCAACGGATACTTCCCGACAGTATTCACATCCACTTCACCGATAATATTAAGCTCCACATCCCTGTCCACATCATCGGCATATCCCAGATACTTGTGTATGTCAAAAGCATCCCCGGCCTTTATTATCGGAGCATTCGTAAACGACAGAAAACAGGGAGCATGCTTATCTTCCGCATCTTCTTTCTTGTCAGTCTCCGTTTTATCCTTGTCTTCGTTATTATCAGATCCGGTACTATCCTTATCTTCACTCTTATCCGACTTTTCGTCGTTCTTATCTTTCCCCGTCTTATCCTCTCCTTCATTTTTGTCTTTTCCGTCTTTATCTTCACTTTCGTTTTTATCTTTTCCGTTACTATCCTTATCTTCGTTATTCTCTGTTTTGTCCTTTCCTTCGCTATTATCTGACCCGTTACTATTCTTATCTTTGCTCAGGTCATTCCCGCTTCCGTCCTTATCTTTCCCGCTTACATCATTACCATCGCTCTTATCAGTACCGCTGCCGTTCTCACCATCGTTCTTTCCGGTCTCGCCTCCGTTCCTCCCTTCATTCTTATCTCTTCCGCTAACACCGGCTGTCTCTTTATCTCCAAGCCTTCCATTATCTCCGATCCCTGACATATCCAGCTTTACCACTTCTCGTGATGCTTCAGCGCCTGCATCATTCCCGCCATTCAGTCCGTTCACTTCAGCCCCGGCACCTGTTGAACCATTTCCGGCAGCATCACCGTTTACGCCGACGCCAACACCACCTTCACCGTCTGTATATGCTCCCGGTTTTTGTACGCCGTTAGCAGCCGTTTCCGCATTTCCTTTACCTGCCTGCTTTCCCTCTCCGGATCTGCCCAGCAGAATGAACAATCCTATCGTCAGTCCGCTCAGCACCAGACTTGCCGTCGCTATTATGATCACTGCTTTTATCAGCCCGTCTTTCCTCCGACGGGATCCGTTTCCTCTCATCCTCATACTCCCAACTCTTTTTATAATGATCCTTTTTTATCACTTTTTCATATATTTAGCTATATCAGGCAATCTGTATTATTCTATCATAAATTTCTTTTTTCATGTTAACAGATATCTCTTGATCTTTGCTTCTATCTGTTTGATATCCAGCGGACTTTCCTCAGCTTCCATTGAGAACAGCAGGTCCTCCCCTATGCATATCCCGTTTTTTTCATACATATCCATCTTCCGCAGAGCCTTTTCAGCATATTCACCATCAGAGATCAGTCCGAAGTGCTCCCAGTAAATCGTCTTTCTCTTACGTACATTCAATAATACAAAATCAGGATATACACTGCTGCCGTTTGACAGCTCGAACCTTGGTTCATAACTGTAGGGTATCTTCTTTTTGTAAAACAGATCCGCAAGTATCTTCTCCGACTTTGATCTTACATGCTCACCTCTGTCTGTCAGATACTGCCCCTCCACAGGATAAGAATTCATATTCCCCGGGTTCTCTTTTTCCCACTGTTCTATAAATGCTTCATCAGAAGCTATTATCGGCTTCACAAGAAGTCTTTTAGCCTCGCATAAATGCTCGTACACTTGCTCGATCATTCCGATATCAAAATTCTTTATAAAACGCTCCAGCCTGGATCTTAATGCTATTAATGTTTTATGAACCGCTTCATCATATTCCTTTTGCGCCTTTTTACGAATGATATCCAGATTCTTATGCTTTACATATGTCTTCTTACCGGCTTTATCCTTCAGATAGTACTGATATCCGTTCTTTCGTTTTGAATAGAATATAATAGCGGTATCTGTAACTTTGTTTGCTTTCAATCGCTTTTCAGTATCATTGATCAGGCTGTCCAGCTCTTTTTTCTGCTTTATCAACTGTTCTTTGTATTCCATAATGAAAACATCCTCCTATTCTTCTCTACCAGACACGTAGCTACAACCTTTCTTTCCGTACACGTGTCGCTCTCAAGAAGCACGTCTTCCGACGACACGTTCACGAGCACTTTTTCCCCTCATACGTGTCGACATCCAAAATCATCGACACGTACCACGCACGTTTTCTCCCGTACACGTGTCGCTCTCAAGAAGCACGTCTTCCAGCGACACGTACACGAGCACTTTTTCCCCTCATACGTGTCGACATCCAAAATCATCGACACGTACCACGCACGTTTTCTCCCGTACACGTGTCGCTCTTAAGAAGCACGTCTTCCGGCGACACGTACATGAGCACTTTTTCCTCTTATACGTGTCGACATCCAAAATCATCGACACGTACCACGCACGTTTTCTTCTGTACACGTGTCTATCCTCAGAAGCTCGTCTTCCGGCGACACGTACACGAGCACTTTTCCTTCTCACACGTGTCGACGTCTAAAATCATCGACACGTAGCACGTGCATTTTCTTCCGTACACGTGTCGCTCTTCAAAAGCACGTCTTTCGATGGCACGTACACGAGCACTTTTTCTTCTCCCACGTGTCCCCGTCCGGAATAAACACATAGGAATAGCACCACAAATATCACATAACAGACAATCAACTTCGATCAGGGATCGCGCAGCCGGATAATGGCCGCATAAGACTAGCTACAACAAAGAATATACCCTATGGAATAATAAAAATCAAGGGCCGGCAAAAAGCAGTCAGGCTGCAGGCTCTCGTTACAAAAACAACTCACCCTCTCTTACTGAAGATCAGATGATTAAAGAAAGCGACCTTCCTGTATTCCTCGATAGTGCTTGCCTTGTTTTCAAGTTCAAGCATCGGCAGGAACCAGTCATCGCTGTATTTGATATCATTATTGGAAGAAAGGCCGAAGAAACTCCTTATCCCGTATATCTCTTTAAGGTCCATCTCATCAGCCATAAAGTTTATAAGATACTCATTATCATAAACACTTCTATTGCCGAACATGCTGTTCTCGGCATCATCACTGCATAAAAGAGATAAGGCGGTTTTCGGATCATCTCCGAGTACGGCCGAAGCCATTACTCTGCCGTAAAGATTGTGCTTGATGACAGATAAGCTTCCGCCGGGCTTTAACACCCTTACCAGTTCCTTTAAGATCCGATCCTTATCATCGGTATATTCCAAAACATTGTGGCATAAAACAACATCATAACTTTTGTCTTCAACAGTTGACAGATATTCTACGCCCTGCGTTACCAAAGTGTAGTCGCCCTCAACACGCTGCTCATACATTTCTTCATTCGGTTCCAGCGCAGTGACATCATGATGTTCTGCGCAATGCCCGGCTGTAATGCAG
>JAEEIK010000069.1 GCA_016281335.1 Lachnospiraceae bacterium
CTCTTTTTCAAAGTTCTCTATTTTCTCATATTTATATCTTTCTTTTTCAATAAACATCTCGGCTGTATACGGGTTGTAATAAAGCATTTTGTGGTTGATCCAGCCAAAAGACGGCTTACAGTTTTCGTAGGAAGAGTATTTTCGCTCCTTCATCTCTTCCAGACTTCTGTTATACAGATCATTTACATCGCTGTCCGTAGAAAAAGAATAAAGCGTAAAGTATCCGACCTCGGAGTCATAATCTACGCAAAAGCCGTTCGTTAACGTAAGGATATGGATGTATTCTTCCGGCATGTGCGCATAGTTTTCCCAGTTCCACTTCAGTATCTCCTCTTTTACCGCCGGAGCATTTGTTTTGACATACCATTTTCCGTCCAGCTCTTTCAGTCTCCCTGAAAGATCCGTGATCTTCTGAAATTTGCGCATCGTAGAAGCGATCCGTTCCTCCGAAAGCTTTTCTTCCGGCTCCGGAGCCGTTGTCTTTTTCGGTGGCTCCTCTTCGATCCCCAGGCTTTTCTTATGCTCCTCATAAAGCGCCTGGTTTGCTTTTGTGTATCCGATCATCGCTTTCTTATTCGCTTTTTGGATCCTCGACAGGATCTCCTTCTCATCCTTTTTGTCCCGGATCTTAACGATCAGTTCCTCGCCGTTATTAAAAACAACCAATACGACGGCAATGTCTTCCCCGCCCATAGTCGTGGCTTCTCTTCCGCACGCCCAGAAAACATCCTTATACTCAAAAAAAAGCGGCCCCGGTGTTCTCATCAAAGCATAGCTGCTTCCAAAGCCTGCAATTCCATAAAATTCTATCTCGTATTTAAGCCCGTCTTCCACATCTTTTCTTACAGTTGCAAAATCAAGTCCTCTTTCCTCGACCTGTTTTTGTAATTTTTCTTCGATCGATGCCATGATCTCGGGATATTTTTGACTAAAAAACATTCCTCTTCCTCCTTTATAAAACTGTAAGTTAATCCTGCTTTGGATTATACCATAGATCAAAAGCCCCACACACTCACTTTCTTCTCTTTTACTTCTGATCTCAACTTAGGGACATAATGTCCCTAAGTAACAAATGTTACAGATTGCAGGCCAGACTGTCCCAGTTGAAATCGCTCTTTTTCTCTTCCTGCGGAGCCTTATCCCTAGCATATCCCTGGCTATCATGGTTAAACTGCTGCATGGTATCGTTTATCGATGTATTCCTGCTCGTATAGAGCGTAGCGACCATATATGCCTCAGGGTTAGTAAGTTTCGCAGTTGCCTTTTTTAGAGAGCTTAATGCGTAGACCATATGCTCCCGGTCCAGCTTACAGAACTGCGATGCTATTACTCTGGAGGGCACCTTACATCGGTTTATGTTGTATTCCTTTTTGCCAAAACAGATCACATTGACCATCCCTCCATCGGTGTGTTATTTTCTCTTTCTCTGCCGGTCCAATACCTTCTGCGGTATATGATCCAGCTCGATATACATCCTGTAATACTTATTGGTTCCTTTCATCGAAAGCGGAACTGATATCTGTATCACCCGAAAGATGTCATAACGATCGATGATCTTTCTAAACCACTTCAGGTCGTTCATTGTACCCATCGCTCTCAACTTAAGCATTCATTCCCCCCTTTCCGGCCAACCCGGTACCTTCTTTACGGTCCAGGTCGCCCATATAAGCCATTTTGATGTACTTTCCTTTTCACTGAAACGCCCATATTTTCTGGCCTCCTTTCGATTATTGATGTACCAAAATGCCCAGGTACATCAAAATCCATATTTTTCTTCCACCCAAGTAATGTACCAAGCGTTTCTGACCCGAAACCCACAAAAATAGGGATATTCCAGTATTTTCTGAAATATCCCTTGTGGAAATAACTCCGTTATTTTGTTGATCAGCAGAGCCGTAAAAACGTATTATTACTGATTATCACGTATTACGACGTAAAATTTTGATGTACTTTTGATGTACCAACGCCATTTTACACATCAGATTCCTGTATCTGGTCCACAATTACATGGCTTACTTATCTTCTCCGAACAACCTCCGTTTCCTCTCGATCATCGCCGGGGTGTCCGATAAATAAAGGCTTAGATCCTTGTGCGTATCACGCCGCTCGATCCGCCCGCTGCCATCCGTGTACACTTTTTTGGACACCGTTCCCGCCCCGATTGCGTAGATGGACTGCACTTCCTCCATGATCAACACATTGTAAATGCCGTATTTTCCCTCCGTTGCGAAGCCGGTATTCTCAAGGGCTCCGGCTATATTTTTCTGTCTGTAGAGATAGTAGGGTTCCATCTTAAGACTCTCTGCAGTCTTAAGAGCATACTCCATGGCCGCTTCATGATCCATGCCTGTTATGGCACCGTGTTCTGCGATCCACTGTGTCATCTTCGAAGAACGTTTAAGCGCAAGTGAATGCACAGTTAACGAATCAGGCTTGAGCTCAGCCGCCCGGTCAAGTGTCCTCTTTACATCTTCCACATTTTCCCCGGGAAGCCCGAGTATCAGATCCATATTTATATTGTCAAAGCCTGCTTCCCTTGCTTCATAAAATGCCCGCTCCACATCGGCAACGCTGTGACGCCTCCCTATCAGTTCAAGGGTTTCCTCCTTAAAGGTCTGTGGATTGACCGATATCCTGCTGACAGCGTGATCTTTCATCACTCTGAATTTTTCATCATTAAGCGAATCAGGTCTTCCGGCTTCCACAGTGAACTCGGTGCTCAGTGATGCCCCGGCATATCTCTCTGCCATAGAAAGCAGTGCATCGAGTTCTGCTGCATTAAGCGCAGTCGGTGTACCTCCGCCTATATAAACAGTGGAGGGCTTCTCTCCTCCCATTATCTCCACATAGGCCCTCAGCTCTTTTTCAACACATTCAAGATACTCCGACACATGCTTTTTCATTTTTCCGTAATCGTAAGAAAGGAAAGAACAGTAAAGACATCTTGACGGACAGAAAGGTATGCCTATATACAGGCTGTGTCCTTTGTATTCATAGGGTTTCAGAAGGGCACTCTCATTCTCCGAAATCCGTATGCCCAGCTCAGCCTTTTTCCTGCTGACGCGGTATTCATCATAAAGATAGTCTTCGAGACCTTCTCTTCCCTGCTCATTCATAAGGCCGCCGATAAGTTTTATCGGTCTTACTCCGGTAAGCGCCCCCCAGGGAAGTGTCCTCCCGCTATACTCGCTCAGACAGTCATAGAAAAAGAGCTTCCACATCCATTTGAATTCTCTTTCATCTGCATCAGGACATGACAGCTCGCGTTCAAAGTCATGATCCAACACTTCACCGGCTTTTATCACGACTCGCACAGAACGTTTTTCCATATCAGAAAAAATGCGGATACTGTCGCATCCGGCATCTTTCTCCATGAAACGCTGCACTGTCTCCGCCCCCGGATAAAAGGATCTCGTCAGCGCATAAGCATCATATTCAAAAGCTTCGTCATTATACTCTATTGTGATCATGAAAAGAACGGATTATAAGTTTTCTCGTGTCCTATGGTCGTAGCCGGTCCGTGGCCTGGATAGACCTTTGTATCATCGGGAAGAACAAAGAGTTTTTCTTCAACCGATGTAATGAGCTGTCTCATCTTACCTGTGGGAAAATCGGTGCGTCCGATGGATTCCGCAAACAGCGTGTCCCCTGCCACCAGCAGTCCTGCTTCTTCAAAATAAAAACAGCAGCTTCCCACTGTATGCCCCGGAGTAGCTATGACCTTGCACTTCTTACCGCCGTATTCAAGCTCATCCCCGTCTCTGAAGAAACCATCAGCTTTAAGTGTAATGCCCCTGTGCATATTAGCGGAAAGGTTCACATAGGGATCTTCCAGAAGCACATGCTCTGGTTCGAGAGCATAGATCTTTGCTCCGCTTAAGCGTCTTAATTCATCCGCCCCGAGTATATGATCATAGTGACCGTGTGTTAACAGAATGGCTTCGAATTCAAAGCCCTTCTCTGTCAGCTTATCGTATATATACTTTCCGTTATCCGCAGGATCAAAGAAGATGATGCCCTTCTCACCTTCGCGGTATACGAAATAGCAATTGGTCATCACCTGTCCGAGGGTGATCTTTCCTATCTTTAATTCTGCCATATCAGCTGCCTATCCTTTCTACTTCACGCACATCCTTTATGCCGCGGAGCTTGGATTTGATATGTTCGTATTCCTCTCTGGATGCAGTCTCGAAACTCATCTGTATCGTAGCTTCGCCCTGCCTGTCCACACGTGTGTTAACGGTCAGCATGTCTATATCCAGGTCGGACATGGTCCTGGAAACATCAGCCAAGAGTCCGGATCTGTTGTTTGCCTTGATCATGATATTCACAATGTACTTCTCATGATTATTCTCAAGAGCTTCTGCTGACCATTCCGCATTGATCAGCCTCTCTCTCTCCACCTCCGGTACCTGAACCACATTTATACAATCGGTCCGGTGTATTGTAACTCCCCTTCCCCTGGTGACATAGCCGATTATCTCATCACCGGGAAGCGGATTGCAGCATTTGGGGAAACGTACCGCAACATCACCGATACCGCGCACCACGATGCTGGCTGACTTTCTCCTGCTGTACGGCATGGGCCTGGGAGCCGCAGTCTCATTGATGTTCTTTTCTATTTCAGCATCGGTAAGTTCTTTCTTGTTATCTTCCTCATAAAGTTCGATAAGTCTGTTGACTATCTGCCCTTCTTTAAGCGCGCCGTGTCCGACCGCCGCCAGCAGATTATCCCAGTCATTGAAGCCCTGCTTCTTGAGTATCTGCTCCATATATTCGGGCTTGGTCAGTTTGGAAGGCTCTATGCCGCGGCTCTTGCAATATGAGGTGAGCAGTTCCTTGCCTCTTACTATATTCTCTTCCTTGAACTCATTTCTGAACCACTGGTTTATCTTGGTCTTGGCCTGGGTAGACTTGACTATCTTCAGCCAGTCCCTGCTGGGTCCTTTGGTATTCTGGCTCGTGAGTATCTCTATGCAGTCGCCGTTCTTAATTTCATAATTAATGGTCACCAGTTTACCGTTTACCCTGGCGCCTATCATCTTGTTGCCCACAGCCGAATGTATGCTGTATGCAAAATCTATGGGTGTGGAACCTGCAGGCAGGTTCTTCACATCACCCGTGGGAGTGAAGCAGTATACGCTGTCCGAGAACAGATCCAGGTCACTCTTCAAGAGGTTCATGAATTCACGGTTATCGGACATGTCCCTCTGCCACTCAAGTATCTGTCTGAGCCAGGTCAGCTTTTCTTCTTCCTGCAGCTCCGGTCTCTTTCCGTCTGCAGCTTCCTTGTATTTCCAGTGGGCTGCGATACCGTACTCAGCCGTCCTGTGCATCTCGTAAGTTCTGATCTGTATCTCAAAAGGTACCCCGTTGAAGCCTATCAGCGTTGTATGCAGCGACTGATACATGTTCTCCTTGGGTACTGCAATGTAGTCCTTGAACCTTCCGGGTATGGGTTTGTATATCTCATGTATCACGCCCAGTGCCGCATAACAATCCTTCACCGAAGCAACTATTATACGCACGGCAAAGAGATCGTAGATCTGGTCTATGGACTTGTTTTGGTTCTTCATCTTCTTATAGATACTGAAGAAATGCTTTACACGTCCGTCTATCTTAGCTTCTATGCCTGCATTCTTAATGTGGACTCTCACTTCATCCACTATATCCTGAACGTATTGCTCACGTACCGATTTTCTCTCTGCGATCTGCATCGCAAGTTTTTCATATTCTTCCGGTTCCAGATACTTAAGGCACAGGTCCTCCAGTTCGACCTTTATCTTTGAAATACCGAGCCTCTGTGCTATCGGCGCATATATATCGATTGTCTCTCTTGATATATCCTGCTGTTTCTCCGGACGCATGTAGGAAAGCGTACGCATGTTGTGCAGGCGGTCCGCCAGCTTGATCATGATCACGCGGATATCCTTTGCCATGGCCAGGAACATCTTTCGCAGATTGGCTGCCTGCATATCCAGCTTGTCTGCTGAATACTGGATCTTGGAGAGCTTGGTCACGCCATCTACCAGGAAAGCAACATCTTCACCGAATTCATCCTTAAGCTCATCTATGGTCATCACGGTATCTTCCACCACATCGTGAAGAAGTCCTGCGACTATGGTCTCCTTATCCATCTCCATGTCGGCAAGTATTATAGCCACACAGATGGGATGGATGATATAAGGCTCACCGGATTTGCGCTTCTGATCTTTATGGAAATTCCGCGCAGTCTCGTAAGCTTTCTGTATAAGCGAGATATCGTCAGAGGGATGATACCTTCTGACTCTCTTGATCAGTTCCTGATACAGGTCCTCCGGAGCCTGGAATTCGGCAATCTCTTCTATACGGCCGTCATCTATGACCACTGCCACATGCTCGTCGCTGACATCGGGTGCCATTGTATCCGGCTTCGCATCACGCAAAAGATCGGGCGCAGTCGAACCAAGGGGTGCCGTCACCGTGATCTTGTCAAGCAGCGCACCCGCTTCATTTCCGCTCTCCTTATTCACTTTTCGGAGTTCATCTGCCATGTATAAAACTTATTCTCCCTCGTAAGATACTGCGCTGAAAAGCTTATATCCCTCTATCTTCTCTCTGCCTTTCAGATCAGGCAGCTCTATCAATACACATACGCCGGCCACTTCGCCGCCCAGTTTCTCCACCAGCTTGATCATTGCTTCGGTGGTACCGCCTGTAGCGATCAGATCATCCACCAGCAGCACCTTGCTTCCGGGCTTGAAGCTGTCCGTATGCATCTCTATCTCGGTGCTTCCGTACTCCAGATCATAACTTACCGATACCGTCTCCGAAGGCAGCTTCCCCTTCTTCCTTATCAGAACAAACGGCTTGTGCTGCTTATATGCCATAGGCGCACCGAAGATAAATCCTCTGGACTCCGCACCTGCGATCACATCATACTCCAGATCTTTCACCATATCATTCATGGTATCTATCGCCAGAGCCAGTCCGTCCGCATCCTGTATGATCGTAGTTATATCCCTGAACATAACTCCCTTCTGCGGAAAATCAGGTATAGTACGTATATAATCCTTAATATCCTTCATATCAGCTCTCCTTTTTGCTATATCCACTAAAAGATCATAAAATAATACCACACTCTAATATAAAATTCAATCTCCACTGAAATAATGCGAGCAAAACCGGGGCGAAAGCGTGTCCGGGCATGAATATATGTTGCATGTCGGCGTGCATTCACGAAAAAAGCCCCCCGGATTATAATCCGGGGGGCTTTTTCGTGAATCGCTTTATCGTATCAATACATTCCTGCTCCGGCGCCGCCTGCGGGCATTGCGGGAGTATCTTCTTTGATGTTTGCAACGACTGATTCGGTGGTGAGCAGTGTGCTTGCTACGCTGGTAGCGTTCTGGAGAGCGCTTCTCGTAACCTTTGCGGGATCGAGGATGCCTGCTGCGATCATGTCAACATACTCTTCCTTAAGGGCATCAAAGCCTGTGCCTGCCTTGGACTCCTTAACCTTGTTGATGATCACGCTGCCTTCAAGACCTGCGTTGCTTGCGATGTGTGAAAGAGGAGCTTCCAGAGCCTTAAGTACGATGTTGGCACCTGTCTTGATATCTCCTTCGAGGCTGTCTGCAAGTTTTGCAACCTGCTTAGCAGCATGGATGTATGCTGATCCGCCGCCTGCGATAACGCCTTCTTCAACGGCTGCTCTTGTAGCGTTGAGGGCATCTTCCATACGAAGCTTTGCTTCCTTCATCTCTGTCTCGGTAGCTGCACCTACGCGGATGACTGCTACGCCGCCTGAGAGCTTTGCAAGACGCTCCTGAAGTTTTTCCTTATCGAAATCGGAGGTTGTTTCCTCGATCTGATGCTGTATCTGTGATACTCTGTCCTTGATGGCCTTAGCCTTGCCTGCGCCGTCAACGATGATCGTATTCTCTTTCTGAACCTTAACTGATTTAGCGCGGCCCAGCTGCTCCATTTTCACTTCCTTAAGGTCGAGACCCAGCTCATCGCTGATCACTTCACCGCCGGTAAGTATTGCTATATCCTGGAGCATAGCCTTTCTTCTGTCGCCGTATCCGGGAGCCTTGACTGCAACTACATTGAAGGTTCCTCTTAACTTATTTACGATCAGTGTGGTAAGAGCTTCGCCTTCAACATCCTCAGCGATGATGAGAAGCCTTGCGCCTGACTGAACCACCTGCTCGAGTATAGGCAGGATCTCCTGGATGTTGCTGATCTTCTTGTCGGTGATCAGGATATAAGGATCGTCAAGTGTTGCTTCCATCTTGTCCATGTCGGTGCACATGTAAGCTGAAATATATCCGCGGTCGAACTGCATACCTTCAACAACATCCAGCTCTGTCTTCATGGTCTTGGATTCTTCTATTGTGATAACACCCTTGTCGGAAACCTTCTCCATAGCATCTGCTACCATGTTTCCTACTTCATCATCACCTGCGGAGATAGCTGCTACTCTTGCTATCTGCTCCTTGCCCTTAACCTTTGTGCTCATCTTCTTGATGGCTTCTACTGCGCAATCGGTAGCCTGCTTCATACCCTTTCTCATGATGATGGGGTTAGCGCCTGCTGCCAGGTTCTTCATTCCTTCATTTACCATTGCCTGTGCAAGAACCGTAGCTGTGGTGGTACCGTCACCTGCTGCATCATTGGTCTTGGTAGCAACTTCCTTTACAAGCTGTGCGCCCATGTTCTCGAATGCATCTTCCAGTTCGATCTCTTTTGCAATGGTCACACCGTCGTTGGTGATAAGGGGTGTTCCGTAGGTCTTATCAAGTACTACGTTTCTTCCCTTAGGGCCGAGTGTCACTCTGACAGTATCGGCAAGCTTATTTACACCGGCCTCTAAAGCCGCACGCGCTTCTGCGCCGTATTTGATCTCTTTTGCCATTTTAGTATCCTCCCGATTACTTGATTACGGCGAGTATGTCGCCCTGCTTGCAAATGATGTATTCCTCATCATCTATCTTTACTTCAGTTCCTGAATACTTGGAATAGATGACCTCATCACCTTTCTTGACTTCCATCTTTACTTCCTCAGTGCCCGGACCTACTGCTATAACCTTTGCCTGCTGGGGTTTTTCCTTGTTCTGGCCGGGAAGTACTATTCCTGACTTGGTTGTTTCCTCTGCAACAAGCTGCTTGAGCACTACTCTGTCGCCTAACGGAACTAATTTCATGACTGAACGCCTCCTTTAATATGTTCTTTTCTGTCACGGCCTTACGGCCTCTCGTCTCTGTTAGCACTCATTTATGTTGAGTGCTAACTACGTCACATACTATATTTTTTTTTGCGTTATATTGCAAACACAACCTCGCCCGTAATTTACTTACATTTCTCCACTTATCTCATTTAATCTCGTCTATTCTCTGTTTTTCTCACTCTGATATAAGTTTAACTCTCCGAAACCGTCTTATAATGTATTGAAAGATTTGCATAGATGCTTCGCCTCACACTTTACATAAATAAATTCTTTTGGTATAATTGAACACAATATATTGTTCATTAATAGGAGGTCGGCGCACTTGAGCAACTTTTGGCACTATGTCAGGGAATTGATAAAGGGAAACCGTTTTTTCGGTCAGAAGCTGATCTATCGTTATTCAGTTTTTTCTTTTGGTGCTATTCATATTCTGTTGGGACTTCTCATCTGTTTCTCCGGCCAGTTTACCCTCGGACTCATTACCGCCGTCGTAGGTGGCTTCTATTTTTCCGTGATCCGTCCGTTGGTTGATAAAGAAAACTATCTGCTGACACTGATAATCTGTCTGGCCGAAGTTATAATCCTTGAATTTGTTTCAACCTTGCTGCTTGGCTGGGAAGCAGGTTTTTACGGCTACCTGTTCAGCGCCATTTCTGCTTCCTTCTACTTTACCTATATTACACAGAACAAGTACAGGCATGTAATGCCCCTTGCACTTTCCGTTATGATACTCCTGGTTTATTACATCGGGTATATAACGATGAAATATATCCCTCCCCTGCTCGGAGAAGAACCGGTATCTGCCGGCTGGCTTGCCGCTTTACATATGATAAATATTTTTATCTCCTTCTGTGTAATGATCGTCTTCTCCTATCTCTTTGTATGGGAGATACAAAGCAAGAACCTTGCGCTTACGGCCCAGAATGAGCAGCTGGATGAACTGGCCAACAAGGATCCCCTTACTCATCTGTACAACAGGCGCATCATGAACAAGATCATGGACCAGCGCATGGAAGCTCTTAAGAAGATCGGCAAACGTTTTACAATGATCATTGGCGACATCGACGATTTCAAACGCGTGAACGATACCTACGGTCATGATGCCGGTGATATGGTACTCACCACTGTAGCTTCCACCATACTCAACAGTGTCAGAAGCGAAGATTCCGTATGCCGCTGGGGCGGTGCGGAGATACTCATACTTGTCAATGATCCGCTGGAGACCGCAGCTCTTGCTGCCGAGCGCATCAGGAGCAGGATAGAATCCACAGTCATCACTTTTGAAAATCAGGATATTCGTGTTACCATGACCTTCGGTATAGCCGAGTCCATCCCCGGCTACAAGATCGAACACCTTATCCAGCAGGCTGATGACAAACTTTATTATGGAAAGAAACACGGCAAAAATCAGGTCGTGGTCAAACTGGATGATACCTCATCTGTATAAAATTCAAGGAGATCTTACAAAATGATAGCAGCAAATAATGTGACCTACCGTGTAGGCAAGAAGGCACTCTTCGAGGATGTCAATATTAAATTCACGGAGGGGAATTGTTATGGCCTTATCGGAGCCAACGGCGCAGGAAAATCAACTTTCTTAAAGATCCTTTCCGGAGATCTGGATACCACAAACGGAGAAATCAGCATCACTCCCGGACAGCGTATGAGCGTACTGGAACAGGATCATTTCAAATATGACGAGTTCCCCGTACTTGATACGGTCATCATGGGCAACGGGCGTCTTTATGAGATCATGAAAGAGAAAGAAGCCATCTATGCCAAGGAAGATTTTTCCGACGAAGACGGCATACGCGCCAGTGAACTGGAGACGGAATTTGCCGAGATGAACGGATGGGAAGCCGAAAGCGATGCCGCTACCCTCTTAAACGGTCTGGGCATTGACACCGAACTCCACTACAGTCTGATGAAAGACCTGGACGGCAACTCCAAGGTGAAAGTGCTGCTTGCAAGAGCGCTTTTCGGAAATCCCGATATACTGCTTCTTGACGAGCCTACCAACCACCTGGATCTGGATGCAGTGGAATGGCTTGAAGAATTCCTGATCAATTTTGAAAATACCGTCATCGTCGTATCCCATGACCGTTATTTTCTTAATAAGGTCTGTACAGCAACGGCAGACATCGATTATGGCAAGATACAGCTTTATGCCGGCAACTATGATTTCTGGTACGAATCAAGCCAGCTGATGATCAGACAGATGAAGGAAGCCAACAAAAAGAAGGAAGAAAAGATCAAGGAACTGCAGGAGTTCATATCCCGTTTCTCCGCCAATGCTTCCAAATCAAAACAGGCCACTTCCAGAAAGAGAGCCCTGGAAAAGATACAGCTTGATGAGATCAAGCCTTCCAGCCGCAAATATCCTTACATTGATTTCAAGCCCGACAGAGAGATCGGCAACGAAGTCCTCTTCGTAGAAGACCTGTGTTACAACGGTCCGGACGGCACTCCGCTTCTGAACCATGTAAGTTTTACCATGGGACATGATGACAAGATAGCTTTCATAGGAAGCAATGAGCAGGCCAAGACTGCGCTCTTTAAGATACTCGCAGGTGAAATGGAACCCGATTCGGGCACTTACAAATGGGGTGTTACCACCTCTCTTGCCTATTTCCCGAAGGACAATACCGAAGAGTTCAACAATGACTATACCATCACCGACTGGCTTATGGGCTATTCTCCGGTAAAGGATGTGACCTATGTCCGCGGTTTCCTCGGACGCATGCTCTTCCCCGGCGAAGACGGCGTAAAGAAAGTCAAAGTATTATCGGGTGGTGAAAAGGTACGCTGCCTGCTTTCCAAGATGATGATCAGCGGCGCCAACTGCCTGATCTTTGACGAACCTACCAACCATCTTGACATGGAAGCCATCACCGCGCTCAACAACGGCGTGATCAAATTCCCCGGTGTTGTGCTCTTCTCCTGTCACGATCACCAGTTTGTCCAGACATCCGCTAACCGCATAATCGAATTTATGCCTGACGGCACCATCATAGATAAGGTAACGACCTATGACGAGTACATGGCAAATGATGAGATGGCAAGAAAACGTACCATCTATCAGGCACAGATAGAAGATGAGGAGGAAGAAGATTGACAGCGGCAGATCGAAAAATATTCTTTTTTGACCTGGACGGTACTCTTCTGAACACCGAAAAAAAAATAACGGACGATACATATAACGCCCTGAGCAAATGGCACGATAAAGGACATCTTCTGGCCATTTCCTCGGGGCGTCCCATGATAAGCATAGAACAGGTCATCCGTGAACTTAAGCTGGAATTTTTCTCCCCTTATGCCATTGCCTTCAACGGCTGCTTCATCAAAAAATACGGGGAAAAGGAAGCGCTGATAAAACACACGCTTTCTCTTGATGATATGAAACTGGCCGCAAGAGAAGCATCTGCCCTTGGCCTGTATATCCATTACTATGATGATACATATATCCTGACTCCTCACGAAGGACGGGAACTGGAATTCTATACGCGGGTGGTAAAGCTTCCCTACCGCGTAGTCGGTGAACTCCCCGCCGGGATACACTCGGAAAGCTGCAAGATGATCTGCATAGATCTGGAGAGCACGGGACGTCAGAAGATACTTGCGGAAAGAATACTTAAGGGTACCGAAGGCAGGTTGAACTGCATTATGTCAAATCCCTGGTATATGGAGATCTTTCCCTCCTACGCAGGCAAAGGCGCTGCCGTTGACAAAATGCTCTCCCTGCTGGATATTAAACGCGAAAACAGCTATGCCGCCGGAGATGAGGAAAATGATATTTCCATGTTAGAGAGCGCAGGCTGCGGCATCGCTCCGGCTAATGCCACGGAAAAAGTAAAAGCAGCTGCCGATGTAGTCTTAAGCCTTGATAACGACCATGATGCATTTGCACAAATCCTGCTTCGCGAAGCATATGCATAAGCCTTATAATGTTTGACATCCCTTACTAAATATAGTATACTTTGAGCTGATGTACAGAAATAAAAACATTATCAAATGTTTATGAAGAAAGGAAAAAGCCATGAAGATTTGTCCTAACTGTAATACAAAAAATTCAGATGACAGCAGCTTCTGCGCTGAATGTGGAACTCCCCTTGCGGATGTAGCTCCCGTAAGTGATGCTCCTGCTGCCGATGCAGCTCCTGCTCCCGCCGGGGATGCAGCCGATGCTTCCGCTAAAGCTCCCGAGAGTGAAGCTCCCGCAGCAGCCGATACGGCTTCAGCTTTTGCCGAGGCTCCCCAGGGCGGTATAGAAGGCGCAGCTTTCGATCCCGAGACCGGTGCTCCCATCGTTCCCGGCAAGAAGAAACTGCCTATACCTGTTATCGCAGTTGCAGCAGTATTTGTTCTTCTCCTGCTTATCCTGCTCTTCGGAAAGAGTTACAAGACTCCTATCAAGACTCTGGTAAGCAATGTCAACAAGCATTCCAAGAACATCACTTCTTATGCTTCCGCAGTGCTTCCTGATTTTGCTCTTTCCTATCTGGGCGATGTATTAGGCGTTGTTAAGAAGACTGATGCATGGGACGAGCTTAATGATGAGATAAATGACGGTATCGATGAGCTTTACGAAGGTCTTGAGGACCAGTACGGAAGCCATGTAAAAGTAAGCTACAAGATCAAGTCCGCTAAGAAGCTCAGTAAGAGCAAGATAAAAGATATCGAAGAGAATTATGAGAAGATCTATGATACCCTCGATGCACTCGAGCTCGATGATGATGATACCTGGGATGATCTGGCAGACAGTCTTGAAGATAAGGATATCGATCTCTCCTCTTCCGATATAAAGAAGCTGCAGAAGAGTACCCAGACCTTCTTAAAGAAGCTTGACAAGTTCAAAGTAAGCCAGGCTTATAAGGTTAAGGCTGAGATCACCATCAAGGGCAGCGATGACGATGACGATGAGGACATCGAATTCAATGTAGTAAAGGTTAACGGCAAGTGGTATGTGGATGCTCTCGGTTATGCAGGCACCGGTATTACAAGCTATCTCAGATACTTAAGATAAAGCAAAATAAAAACGGGGGCTTTTGCCCCCGCTTTTTTATTGCTTAAAATCGCTTCATTCAGACATCCACTATCAGATATCTTCCGTCTCCTACGGCGAAGATCTCCTCGGCAGCTTCCACGTCCTCTTTCCCCATCTCGGTAATGTCCATGCCTGCTTCGTCAAGATAGTCCATGGCCTCTTCTATGCTGTCCACAACCACTGCCATGGCATCGGAAAGAAACTCTTCCGCTTCTTCCCTTGTTTCTGCCACGGGTTCCGGGAACAGCTTGTCCTGCTTTTCCAGAAAAGCATCCAGTACCTTTTCATCAAATTCTGCCATCTCACATCCTCCTCTTTATTATTTCTTCAAGATGAATCTTAAGTTTCTCCGACGGCAGCCCCACAACATTGTTGTAGCTGCCCTCAAATGCCTCTATATACTTTGAGAACACCCCCTGTATTGCATAAGCGCCCGCCTTGTCCATAGGTTCTCCGCAGGCGATATAGGCGCGTATCTCTTCCTCACTCATTTCACGGATCTTAACTCCGGAGCAGTCGTAAAACACGTCCTCATATCTCTCGTCACCGAAAAAAGCTATAAGCGTTACTCCGGTATATACACTGTGTCTTTTGCCGCTGAGGCTCTTAAGCATTTCGAAAGCCTCTTCTTCATCCCCGGGTTTTCCGAGCGCCTTTCCCTCATGCCAGACCAGTGTATCGGCTCCGATCACTACGCAGTCTTTTTTTTCTTCCAGCGCTGCTGCTGTCGCCGAAGCTTTCAACCCCGAAAGCTCCATGACCATTTCTTCCGGTAAAATTTTATCCGTGATCTCCTCAACGCTGGCTGCCATCACATCATATACATAACCCATTGAAGAGAGTATTTCTTTTCTCCTTGGGGAAGCCGAAGCAAGCACATATCTGATCCCGTTCATCGCCATACCCTCGTATCCCTGCTCTTTTTCTTTTTCTCCATCATGGCTGCCTCCAGCATAAATGAGTTCTGACAGGAGAAGCGTTCATTTTCCGGCACTTTCGGCTTCACGTATTCGCCTGAAGGCAGGAGTTCATGTTTCTTCACGTTGTCCGCGAACTGCTCATCCATCACATGCATCACTCTGCTCTTCAATGCCCGGTCTTCCACAGGGAACATTATCTCCACACGTCTTTCAAGGTTTCTGGGCATCCAGTCGGCACTGGATAAGAACACTTCGGGATCACCGTCATTATCGAAGATAAATATCCTTGCATGCTCAAGATAATCACCGACGATGGAATATACCCTTATATGCTCGCTCACGCCCTCTATTCCGGGCTTAAGGCAGCATATACCTCGTACCATCAGCCTTATCTCCACACCGGCGCCTGAGGCCTCATAGAGAGCTGCTATGATATCCGGATCGCAGAGTGAATTCATCTTGGCCCTTATGCTGCTCTGCCTTCCGGCAAGCGCATTGTCCCTTTCCCTGCGTATCAGCTTAAGCAGCCTCTTCTTAAGCCACAAGGGCGCAAGGGAGAGTTTGTTCCATCCCATCGGTTCTGAGTATCCCGACAGCATATTAAATACGGCGGTCGCATCCTCACCCACATATTCATTGCAGGTCAGCAGTCCCATGTCGGTATAAAGCTTTGCTGTAGCATCATTATAATTTCCTGTTCCGAGGTGTACATATCTTCTGATGCCGTCGTCTTCACGTCTCACTACAAGAGCTATCTTGCAGTGAGTCTTCAATCCCACGAGTCCGTATATGACATGGCAGCCTGCCTGCTCAAGCATCTTAGCCCAGACGATATTATTCTCCTCGTCGAACCTGGCCTTCAGCTCCACCAGCACAGTCACCTGTTTGCCGTTTTCTGCCGCC
>JAEEIK010000070.1 GCA_016281335.1 Lachnospiraceae bacterium
ATCGTCCCTTGTGAATAGCAAGGGACGTTTTTTAATTATCAGAAAATTCTTTCGGAAAGGAGTAATCATGAAAGATAAGATCGAAAGTATTTTGTCGGAAGCAAAAAACATGATCGCTGAAGCACAGGACGAAAACATACTGCAGAAAGTCCGCAGCGCAGTGGTCGGAAAGCAGGGATCCCTGACCCTTCTGTTAAAGGAACTTCCCAACGTGGATGTTTCTTTAAGACCTGAGATGGGTAAGCTCTTAAACGTTGCCAAGAATAAGGTAACGGAACTGATCGATGAAAAGAGAACGGAGCTGAAGCTCAAAGCGTCGGAGGTGTCTCCTGATTTTGATGTGAGTGTTCCGGGTATCATGCCGATGAACGGCGGTCTTCATCCCATTACGCAGATGTGCTATGACTTAAACGACGCATTCAGATCCATGGGCTTTGAAGTGTTTCAGGAAGATGATATCACCAGTGAGATGTATGCGTTTGATAAACTGAATTTCCCCCAGAACCATCCTGCCCGTGAGAGCATGGATACCTACTGGCTGGCAGGTCACGACAGCGGAAGCACCAATGAAAAGCTCTGCTTGAGGCCTCACCTTACAGGCGGTTCCGTACGTTACATGCAGACACACAAGCCGCCTTATCGTTTCGTATATCCCGGCCGTGTTTATCGTAACGAGACCACCGATGCACATCATGAGAGAGCATTCTTCCAGTACGAAGCACTTATCGTGGATAAGGATATCACCTTTACTTCCGGTAAGGTACTGATCAAGAGTATATTGAGCAAAGTATTCGGTACCGATGTACCTGTCAGGATGCGTTCAGGTTTCTTCCCCTTCGTGGAGCCCGGCTTTGAGATAGACATGCAGTGCCAGGTCTGCGGCGGTAAAGGCTGCAGCGTCTGCAAGCATGTGGGTTGGATAGAAGTAATGCCCGGCGGTTCACCGCATCCCAATGTGCTGCGCGCCGCAGGTCTTGATCCCGATGAATATACAGGTTTCTATGTGAACATCGGTCTGGACCGACTGGTCATGATGCGTTACGGTGTGGATGATGTCCGTCTGTTCCACAGTGCGGATCTGAGATTCCTGACACAGTTTAGATAAGGAGGTGCGAAATGAAACTTTCATTATCCTGGATAAAAGATTATGTAAGTCTTCCCGATGATGCGGATCTTAAAAAGCTGGCATACGACCTTACGATGGATACCGTCGAAGTGGAAGATGTGGAATATCTCGGCAAGCGTTTTGAAAACATGATGGTGGGTGTGATCAAAGAGATAGCTCCCCATCCCAATGCAGATAAGTTAAGAGTATGTACCGTGGATATCGGTGACGGCGAGGATAAAGAGATCGTCTGCGGCGGTATAAATCTTGAAAAGGGCATGCGTGTTGCAGTGTCTGCACCCGGTGCCGTTGTACGCTGGCACGGCGAAGGCGAACCGGTAGTGATCAAAAAATCCAAGCTTCGTGGCGTGGAATCTTACGGTATGATCTGTGCATCCGATGAGATAGGTTTGGGAGAGCTGTTCCCTTCTTCTCAGGAAGCGGAGATCCTTGACCTGTCTGCCTTTGACGTACCTGCAGGTACTCCTCTTGCAGATGCTTTAGATCTTAATGATGTGTTGCTGGAGATCGATAACAAGTCAATGACCAACCGTCCCGACCTCTGGGGACACTACGGTATCGCGAGAGAGATAGCTGCGTTGTACAAGCTTCCGCTTAAGGAATTCGAACCCGCGCAGATTCAAGCTAAATCGGATTTCAAAGTAGAGATACTGGACAGTGAGCGCTGCCCCCGCTACATCGGAGTGGAGATGAACGGCGTGGAAGTAAAGCCTTCACCTTTTAAGATGCAGAGCCGTATCTGGAGAGTAGGCATGCGTCCCATCAATGCCCTGGTGGATATCACCAACTATGTCATGCTGGCTACCGGTAACCCGACCCACGCATTTGATGCAGATGTAATAAAGGATCATATCCGTGTCAGACGTGCAGAGAAAGCAGAGAAGCTCCTGCTCTTAAACGGAAAAGATCTGGAACTTAGTGAGGACGATCTGGTGATAGCCGACGGAGAAGGACCTGTTGCACTGGCAGGCGTTATGGGTGGCGCAAAGGATTCCATCCTGCCCAATACAAAGCGTGTGATACTTGAGGTAGCTAACTTTGAATCCACCGGTATCCGCAGGACCGCTCTTCGTTATGACAATCGTACGGAAGCGTCTTCACGTTATGAGAAAGCTGTTGATCCCGAACGCTGCGATCAGGCTCTGGCGCTGTCTCTGGAATACTTCAAAGAGCTGTATCCGGAACTTGAGATCACGGGTTACTGCGATAAATATGAAAAGAAGCTTGAGCGTGCCGAGATCGATGTTAACCTGACCTGGCTGGCAAAGAGGCTTGGCAAGCATCTGACAAATGATGATATACGTGCAAAGCTGGAAATCCTGGGCTTTGACGTAGCAATCGACGGTGACAACATGCATGTGATCGCACCGACCTGGCGTTCCACCGGAGATATATCAATAAAGGATGACGTGATGGAAGAAGTAGCCAGAATGTACGGCTATGACAATTTCGAAGCAACTCCCTTTACTACAAGCTTTGAGGGAGCAATCAATCAGAAATCCATCGATCTTGTCCGCAATATCAAGGAATATCTGGCTATACGCTGCGGCATGCAGGAAGTATATACCTATCCCTGGATGAATGATGTGTTCGTAAATGCAGTGATGCAGGATACCACGGGCATGCTTAAACTCTCTACACCGCCTGCTCCGGATTTAAGTTACCTGCGCAGTTCACTGCTTCCCAACCTCGTTGAAGCGGTAATGAAGAACGAGCGTTATTTCAGCGAATTTTCTATATTTGAAGAGGCTCAGGTATTTACGGATACCGACTATACCTCTCCCTATGATGAGACCGAATCACTGCCCCATCAGCAGCGTAATATCGCGGCAGCAGTGGCAAGCGCATCTAAGAATGTGAACGAGCTCTTCCGTGAAGTAAAGGGAGCCCTTGAGTTTATGCCCCGCTTCACCCATATGGAAGGTTTTACTTTCCGTAAGGAAAATAAGCCTGTGTGGGCTGACAGCGTAGTATGGCAGAATATATACAGCGGTGATGTTAAGATCGGTGATGTAGGACTGGTTTCCGCCAAAGTGACAATGGAGTGCGGTATCAAGAATCTTAAAGTTCTGGTATTTGAGATTGACTCTACACTGCTTAAACCCTTGATCTCACGTACCAATAAGTTTACTCATCTGGCTGAGTTCCCCGAGACGGATTATGATATCTCAATGCTCTTCGATTCTTCAGCAACCTGGGAAGAGATCAGTGATGTTATCGCGATCAAAGAGGGAGGCTTAGTTAAGAAGGCAAGCTTCGTCGATGAATACCGCGGTAAGCAGATCCCTGCCGGAAAGAAATCGGTGACCATACGTCTTACCATCGGCTCTGCCGAGAAGACACTCACCTCCGAAGAGATAGAGAAGGCAGCAGCTTCGGTTATGAAGCAGCTCGGGAAGCGCATGGGTGCCGAACTGAGAGCACAGTAAAGCTTTTATAGGAAATCTCATATAAGAAAAGGGTTCCGTGATCGGAGCCCTTTTTCAATTCACCACATAAATAAAACTGTTCACCACATTTTCCGTTGGTTTCCGATCCGGGACGCTATAATGGCCATAATGATAAAGGAAGGAGTATGCTTATGAAAAGAAAAAGCATTGCGGCAATATTGCTTACGTTGTTACTGATACCCGGCTGCGG
>JAEEIK010000012.1 GCA_016281335.1 Lachnospiraceae bacterium
AGCATCCTGCGGTTCACCGCAGCCAGCTCCCCTATTTTTCTGAAATTCCCCTGCAGTCTTTCGGAATAGTTGTCAGCTGTATCTTCCTTCGTTATCGACGGTGAAGAAAGCCTCCTTATATCAAAGGCACGCTGCGCATATTCCTGAAAAATGACTCTCATTTCATCACTGTTCATCCATAAGTCCCTCATCCTCAGCTATCACTATATTCTTGCCATGCTGCTTACCGTAATACATACGGCCGTCACCATATTGCTGTTATGAACAAGAAAGCGCAGAGTCTTATCAATAACGCTTTTTTCCTTCATTTTATAATGCCCCTCTTAGTGTGGATAAACGCCTTATGATATATCTGACATTTACATTATAACTAAGAGGGGCCTTTTCTGCAAGCTTACCACTGTGATGTGATGGCTGATTTACTCGACATTCTTTAAGGCTACATCCATCGGTATCTTCTTGATCCTGAAGTAATCGATCAGTGAAACGAAGGCATAGCCTATAAGCAGGTATACTACCGAAAGCACCATGGATTCCGGCTTCATATAGAACCTAAAGTATCCGTCCATTGACTTCATTATGAGTTTAAACAGCCATACCATCAGGTAATAGCCTGCCGCAAACCCGGCCAGTGCGAACAGAGTCACCACTATGGCTGTCGGCAGTATGTATAATGAACCGATCTCTCCGTTCATAAAACCGAGTATCTTGACCATTGATATGGAATGCTCATTTCTTTCGATGATGATCTTGGCTAGCAGATATATAAGCGCAGCCGCAAGCACCACCAGCACATATTTGAACACATCTATGATAGATCCGAAAGAGTGTAGAAGCTGAACCGTGACTTTGGCTATATCATCCGAGGTGATGACCGTAGCGATATACTCTTCATCTATATCCTTTATCTCGTTGCGTGAGAAATATCCGCTGAAATCATCATCTTTCATATCGAAGGTTTTATTGAAACTGTTCCTGTCCATGAATACAGCCAGTCCGCCCTCATAATCCACTACTCCGGCTATCGTAAAGCTGTAGCTTTTGTTTTCATATTCTTCATGAAGGCTTATTACATCACCTGCGCCCAGTCCGTATTTTTCACTGAATGCACTTGATATATAAGATCCTTCACTTACGAGGCTGATATATGAACTCTTATCTGCTATTCCGTATACGGTTATGCTCTCATCCTTACCGCTGCCGAAGGCTCTCATCTTTTTCGCATTATTATCCCTCGGATACATAAGCGTCTTTGAGCTGAAACGTTCCGCTGTTTCCTCAGCAGTTTCAATGATCTCATTATCCGAATCCTTATTGCTCATCAGCATATACTGATAATCCGCAAACATCATGCCGGCCGCTTTATCATCGTAATTATTCAGCGAATCCGGCAATCCGAAAGCAAAGCACATCATCAGCTCTATAAAGACCACACCAAAAACCAACACGATATAATTTGGTATATTCTGTAACAGTATCCTTAATCTGAAACGCTTTAAGAATGACCAGGCCGGTATCCTGCGCGCCCTGCTTCTCTTGGACGTTGTCAGGTCATGTCTTAAGAAGCGGAGCGGACTCAACTGCAGCTTCTTTACTATAACGTAAAGATTAATAAAAAACATAAGTATAAGCGGGATGATCGTGGTTTTGATCAGCGCCGTTTTACTCCATACCAGCCCGCAGGGCGGAAGGCTGTAGCTTTCATAATACAGGTTCATCATCAGATTTCTGAAAGAGGTATATCCCAATATGTTACCAAGCACCGCGCCTATAAGGGTTATTATGACCGGCATGGACATATAATGGAATACCAGTTCTCCCTTACTGTACCCGGAAGCCCTGAGCGTACCAATGACAGAAGCTTCTTTTTCTATGGTATTGTTGATGGTGATCGCAAAGATAAATGCAATAACGGCTATAAGGATGTAGCACAATATCGCTGTCGTCGTAGAATCACCGTCGATATCGGAAGGTGCAAAATTGCTTGCCTGCCTTAGATACTCCGGAAGGTAATCTTCTATCTCATTATCATATACCAGCGTTTGCGTTATCAGTGCTTTTAACAGACGGCTGCTCTGATCAGCAAGAATGATCTTGTCATCCGTCTTTTCTTCATATTTATATGAATACTCATAATGTACCCTGGATGTAAGCTTATCAAAAGCTGACGGTGTGAGCATTGCCACATCAAAACCAAAGGAATCAAACATAAGATCCGTATTGGATTCGTGAAGCGTCAGATAATTCACATAGGATAGAAGTCCCACTATCTCAAACTTTTTACTTCCAAGAGTTATGGTATCTCCTATCCCCACACCTGCATTGGAGGCATGCATTCTGTCTATGGCTATTTCATTATCTGTTTCCGGGGCCCTTCCTGTATTAAAGGCAGCTTTGTCTATCGTCGAATCGCTCTTAAATATTCTTACTGTTGCATCCTTTATCCCGTCATTATTGTTATCTTCAGATTCTTCCCTGTAAAAATGCTCATATATACTTATAGGAACAGGAACAAAGCCGTCTTCCTCAAGATCATATCTTTCAACTATCTCGTCCCATTCTTCATCTACGGCTTTTGTAACTTCCTCATGAGCTTCACTGTAAGCATCCTCTACGGCCTTTTTGAAGTCTTCGGATTCTCTTGCTTCTTTAAGCGCTTCTTCCAGCTTCTCTTCAATTGCAGCATCCGTCTGCTCCTGTATCATCTGCTCATCCGTTATTCCAAACGCCTTGCACTGTTCACGCACGCCGTCTTCGATAGCTTTCGTAACTTCTTCGTTAAGCTTTTCTTCTATGGCTTTCTCTACTTCTTCATCCGCTTCCTTTATTCCTTTATCAATAAAATACTGACGTACATCCGCCATCTCACCTTTTTCCATATCTTCGAGGAATTCGGCGGATGCTTTTTTCTTAAGTTCGAAACAGCCGTCCTCAAGATTCAGTTTTTCAGGGCCTTCGTTAATGGCTGCCATCAGGCTGTCATGTCCCACATACATTCCCGATACTACGCCTATCATCAGTACCATGAATATCACGATGACCGCATATTTATGCCATTCCGCCACCAGTTCTTTGGGTATGCGTTTGATAAGAGGATTTCTCATTTCTCTGCCCTCCTACCACTCCAGCTCTGCAGCCGGTATTTTTTTCTCATTGATATCATTATGACGTACGATACCATCTCTTAGCTTGATCACATGATCTGCCATATATTTAATAGCTTCATTATGTGTCACCATGATTATCGTACTGCCGAATTTCTTATTGCAATCTTCGATCAATGCAAGTATCTCTTTGGAAGTCTTGTAATCCAGAGCTCCTGTCGGCTCATCACACATCAGGATATCAGGATTCTTGACTACAGCTCTTCCTATGGATACTCTCTGCTGCTGACCGCCGGATAACTGGTTCGGATATTTATATTTATGCTGCTGCAGTCCGAGTGTTGTTATCACCTCTTCGACATCCAACGGCTTATCGGAAAGATAGGCACCAACTTCTATGTTTTCTTTCACATTAAGATTGGGTATCAGATTATACATTTGGAATACGTAGCCTAAGTGTCTTCGCCGATACATCGTTAACTGCTTCTCGCTCATCTCCTCAAGCTTATCTCCGTTTATGCTCACATAACCGGAATCAGGGGTATCAATACCACCTATGATATTGAGCAATGTCGATTTACCCGAACCGGAAGGTCCCAGAAGCACGCAGAACTCTCCTTTTTTTACACTGAAGTCCATTCCTCTTAATACATCCTGTTTTGCTTCACCTGTACCGAAGCTCTTTTTCAGATCTTTGATCTGCAGAAAATCCTCATTCATAATTGGTGTCTCCTCCGTATAGCTCTTTGTTAGCTGCAACTAACCTCTCTCTCCATTTTTTTGGCCTCTTGCGAGGCCCTGATCAATCTGTCCATCATTGAGTTAGCATCCACTAACTCAATGATGGTAGCACTATCTCATTTGTCTGTCAAGACATTATTCCCTGTTCTTTAATATTTCCGCAGGTGTAAACTTATCAAGTCTTCTGACC
>JAEEIK010000071.1 GCA_016281335.1 Lachnospiraceae bacterium
AGCACGAGGGAAAACACCCACATGATGGGGCTTACAGCCTTCAGCACATTGGATACCACCGAAAGATGCGAAGACAGCCGAAGCACCGTTCCGTCTGTGCAGAGCATGGCATAACTCATCACGCTCTCGTTTCCGCCTCCATCCTTCATTATACCCTTGCCCTCTCCCGTTGCCTTGGCGGACTTGAATTCCTCCCGCTCCGAATAGGACTGCGAAAGATCCTGATTGTAATTGTCGTAGAGTACTTTCCCCTCTGCATCAAGCCAGGTGATGTGATTGGTATTGCCGAGGGACTTAAGATAATCAAGGCCTCCCATCTGCAGACCGCTGCGTGCATATTCGGCTTCGCCCTTAAGCCTGTCATAGCCTTCCTCTATGGTCTGCGTGTATCGCATGCCGAAGAATAAAGCCAGACACAGCACGAGTACAGATAATCCCAACAGAAAAGAATTGATAAATATTTTTCTGGTCATCCTGAAAACCTCACAAAAAAATGATGAAAAACGGGCTAATAATCGGAATTATGATTTATTGCCAACACCTGCATTATAGCATATAATCAGAAATGTGTTAAGATGTAACAAAAATTCACGGAGGTTTTTATGCAGATATCAGAGATCATAGACCTGCTATGCGGACTTGCTTTCTTCCTTTTCGGCATGTCCCTTATGGGTGACGGTCTGAAAAAAGCCTCAGGTAATAAACTCGAACTTATCCTTTATAAATTATCCAGTACCAAATTAAAGGGAATGCTCCTCGGGACCGGCGTTACCGCCGTGATCCAGTCTTCCAGCGCCACAGCCGTTATGGTCGTGGGCTTTGTCAACTCCGGCATGATGAACGTGACCAGAGGTATCAATGTCATCATCGGAGCAGTGCTCGGTACCAGCATCACCGGCTGGGTCATCTGTTTAAGCTACATCGAAGGAGGCGGCGGCATAGCCAGCATCCTTTCCACCGCTACGCTGACGGGTACCGTCGCCGTAGCCGGCATACTCTGCCGCATGATAGGCAAGAAATCACATACCAAAAACATAGGCGATATAATGCTCGGCTTCGCGATACTGATGGTCGGAATGAGCAAGATGAGCGGCTCTGTATCAAGCCTCGGCAAACAGCCCTGGTTCACCGGCATGCTCACTTCCCTGTCCAGTCCCTTTATCGGCATACTTATAGGCGTGGCATTTACGGCTCTGCTGCAGTCGGCTTCGGCTTCCGTAGGTATATTACAGGCTCTTTCCGTAACGGGGGCCATCACCTTTGACAGTGCCTTCCCTGTGCTCATCGGTATCACCACCGGTGCTGCCGTTCCGGTACTGCTTTCTTCCGTAGGTGCCAACACCAGCGGAAAGCGCACTGCCTGGTCCTATCCCATATCTACGGCATTGGGGTCCATGTTTGCCGCTTCGCTCTTTTACATAGCGGAAGCCATCATCCGCTTCCCCTTCTTTTACAACGTGATGAATCCCTTCTCTCTTGCGCTGGTCAATACTGTGCTCCGACTTGCGATGCTCCTCCTCCTCTATCCTTTCACGGATATAATAGAGGCACTGATTAATGCCCTGATAAAAGAAAACAAGGCTGCAGCTCCCGGCTTCAGGCTTGAGGAACGTTTCATACATCATCCCGCCCTTGCCATAGAGCAGAGCCGCATCACCATTAACGATATGGCGCGGACAGCAATGAACGCACTGGGCGAGGCCTTCGCTCTCTTTGATGATTATTCGGAAGAGAAGGAGGAACATGTCCGCTCTCTCGAAAACGTGGTAGACGGTTATGAGGACGCACTGGGTTCCTATCTTGTTAAGCTGACCGGTCAGGAAATGAACCGCGATCAGAACGAGGAGATCTCCAAATTCCTGCATACCCTTTCGGACTTCGAACGTATCTCCGACCATGCGCTGAACCTTGCGGAAAGCGCAAAGGAGATCCATGATAAAGCCCTCAGCTTTTCCGACAATGCCAAGAATGAACTGGCCGTACTCGGAAGCGCCTTAAGAAAAGTCGTAAACATCGCAGTGGATGCCTTCACCGAAAACGACCTTTCACTTGCGGAACAGGTCGAGCCTCTCGAAGAGCTGATCGATAACCTCTGCGACCAGATGAAGCTTAACCACATAAACCGCCTGCAGCGTGAAGAATGCACCATCACCCAGGGCTTTATCTTCAACGATATCATCACTGTCTGTGAGAGAGTTTCAGACCACTGCTCGAACATAGCCGTGGCGATGATAGAACTCGGAGACGATTCTTTCGATACTCATGAGTATCTCAACAATATCCGCACAAAGCGCGGACCGGAATTCCAGGAATACTACAACAGATTCAAAGAAGAATTCAGCTTATGAGCTTAAGAAGTTCAGCTGCGTTCTTTTCGGGATCGCCCCTGAACACCGCTGAACCGGCGACTATGACATTGGCGCCGGCTTCTTTCATTTCCGCGATATTGTCGCTGCGGACGCCGCCGTCCACTTCGACATAACAGTCAAGGCCGCCTTCGTTTATCCAGCTTCTTATCTTTCTTACCTTATCCAGACATGAAGGTATGAAAGTCTGTCCGCCCGCTCCGGGAACAACAGTCATTACAAGCACCATATCAAAAAGGGGCAGGAGTTGTCTGATACTCTCAGCCGGAGTATCGGGACTGATGACTATGCCGGCCTTTTTGCCGAGCAAATGAAGCTTTTCCGCGATCGCGGCTGCCTCACTTCCTGCTGCTTCATAGTGGAAGCTGACCATATCTGCCCCGAGGCGCGCAAATTCTTCGGCATATCGTCCGGGATCCACGATCATCAGATGAACGTCCAGGAACATGTCCGTGATCCTGCGCAC
>JAEEIK010000072.1 GCA_016281335.1 Lachnospiraceae bacterium
CCGAGATTCAGTCTTGTCTTTGTCCCCGGAAACTTAAGGTATTTATCATCCTTAATTGTACAGATCTGATTTGTAAGGACTGCCGTCTTAAGTCCGCTTCCTTTGCAATACCTTGGCAATCTCGGTCTGCCGGTAAAGACAGAAGGCTTTGTCTTATACGCCTTGATCGCTTCAAAGAAAGATTTATAGTCCCTGAGCAGCATCTTCAGTACCTGCTGGTTTGCCTGGGCCGGCAGAGCATAGTATGTGCTGTCCTTTGATACTTTAAGAACATGGTCTATGGCATTATATGACAGCCACTTGTTATCACCAAGATACTTAGTCCCGGCAAGGATATCATTAACCATCCTGTAAACTTTCATCTGATTATCATACAGCGGTTTCATCCCGCAAAAAGAATCGACTGCTGTTGCGTACTGCCGGATCAGGAAATTGGCACGATTATACAGAGCTGCTGACTTTATGCACAGCTCCGAACAATACGGATACAGACGGCTGTTCTTTTTTATATGATACTGCCTTGTACGATACACGGTTGTATTTTATGCCTCCATGATTTATACTCATATTATAGCACAAAAACTGCCACAATGCAAACACTTGTTCGTGTGGGATGAAAATTATGGACGATTACAATAGAGGCTCACATTCAGTATACAGGCTCACATATCATATCATATTTGTCACCGGATACCGGAAGAAAGTGATCACGGATGAGATCGGTGATTTTATGAAGGATCTGGCTGATTACCTCTGTAACCGTATGAACTGCACTCTTATATCTGCCGAGACAGATGAGGACCATATGCATCTGCTTATATCAATGCCGCCGGATATCGCCCCGGTAAAGCTTATCAATATGCTCAAAACACAGCTTTCCAAGGAAGTGCGTGCCAAATATTCTGAGCATGTGAAAAAATATCTGTGGAAGGATTCCTTTTGGAGTGCGAGCTATTTTTGCGCGACTACGGGATCGGTTTCTATGGATACTGTGAAGTCATATATCGAAGGGCAGCGTACCGACGAACACAAGCGTAAATATGTAAGATCAGGAAAATACAAAAAGGTGATTCATCCCACAACCGACATACGTCGGAAGGGGTTTTCTCACTGAATTACTATAAAAAAACCGGATGGACTCTCCTGGTTGTCCATCCGGCTTCGGTTTTTCCGAAAAACGTCATCTACTTTTTTCCCTGCAGTAGCTTTCGATCTTTGCGTTCTCCGTTTAAGGTTTTTCCCTCTTGATATATATATCGAAGATGCTCTCTTATAATTCGGGGTCGGATAAAATATTTTCTTCAGTTTCTGCCCCGGCATTTTCGGGTTCCTCGGGAGGAAGCGTACCATCCGTTACATCAGTCTGTTTGGGCTTGGGTGTAGGGGTAGGTGTCGGACTGGGTGTTACTATCTCATCCGCTTCTTCCGGGCCCTTGTCCTGAGTGGGCGGATCTGCCTCTTTGGGTTTATCCGTCACTGAATTCTCGGATACAGCCTTATTATCGGATATCGTATCCTCAGGTGTAGGGCTGGCCTGCAGATCGTCACCCGAAAGTATATCTGACTGCTGATCTTTCTTATCCTTCTTATCTTTCTTGCTCTCCGGTGTAGGGGTAGGCGTAGCCGTTGCAGTAGGTTCTTCCGCAAGTACAGGTGCAGGTGAAGGCTCATTCTGCTTTGCCATATCTCCGGATACTGCGTTTGCGCGTTCTCCTTCGGGCTGTTTTTCACCCGATACCACATCTGCGACAGCCTTCTTCCTGTAGGCTTCCACATCTATTGCTTCCCCGTCCTTTTTATTCGCCTTAGCGTATACAAATCTTCCGGTACTTATCTTGTATGCAAGGGCTTCTTTTCTTTCAGCCTGTGTGGATATGACGACTACCGCTTCACTCAGGCTCTTCTCAACCTCATCACTGATGCTTACTCTCTTCTTCTCATTCACGGGAACTATATCCACAAGGATAGCCGCTGTTTCATCCTTAAGATAACCGTTAGCTTTCAGTGTCTCCTTTAACAGCGAAAGCGCTTCCCCTATCCTGCGTCCCTTGACATTCATCTGGGCCACTATCGGCGCAGCATCTTCATTGATGGCTTTCACCTCCAATACCCTGTCATGTCTGTTGAGCGAAAACTCAAATGAAGGGTTCACATCTACCGTGACATAAGAACAGGCCAGCATATTCCTGAAAGAATAGATGCCGCCGCCCACAAAAAGAAGTATGAGCGCCGCTGCAGCAGCCATAAAGCGTTTGAACACGATAATGCTGCTGCGCCCGGTCTTTCTGTCATACCTGCCGCGCTCAGCATCCGTCAGTTCTTCCATTATGATGGTATCACCGACATTCAGTTCTTTGTTGATGTTCTCCATGATACCGTCGTCCCTGAGTACCGCGGACTTTCCGTTCATGGATTCCAATACTACCGCTTTCATCCTTCTTTTTCCTTTATGTATCCTACATACTCCGCCATATGCGGAAGATCCTCTATAAGTATAAGTGCAACTGCTATCAGATATTTCCTGTGGCGCTCCAGTGTCTTACGGTCCACTCCGGAATTCTTTGAGAGTTCCTTCATCGGCAGCGCCTTCTTTTTTATCATTGCCGCCTTCAGATCCGCATCATCGATAAGCGTTCTTACCGCAACGGCACAGGCGTTCTTAGTCTTCTCTGCCCTGGGGGATGCCTCTTCGAGTTCGAAAAAGCTTATCCCGTATTCCTTCAGCTTAAGCGAAAGATGGGCTATCTCATCCCTTATGCTTCCGGAAGTGCCGGCATTGTCAGCCATCTCGGCTGTCTTGCTCCTGACCTCCAGTTGCAATCCGCTGACTTCTTCTCCGTCTCCGGTATCACCGTCCATGGCGTAGGGCTCGACGCTGATCTCCGCATTATGTCTGGATTCGCTCCTGATATAGTCTATAAGCCTGCGCTTGATGACCATACCGGCGAAGACTTTAAAGTCGCCTTTCGACTCCTCATAAGACTTGACTGCCTCATCAAAGGCTATCAGAGCCACGCTCCATTCATCATCCGAATCGGTCACGTACCGCTTCATGGTCCTGGAAGCAGCACTCAGTATAAATCCCTTATTCTCTTGTATGAACGCTTCCAGCACAGACTCATCATTTCTGGCTTCCAGCGCACGGCTGCTTACCTCATCCATGGATGTGTTTACCACTCCGCAATAATTATTTCGTAAACCTGAAGCATAATTTCGGGGTCGTTCGGAAAATTCCAGCTCTCCGGGCCCCTCCCACGCAAAAAACATATCTATGATAGCACAAACGCCGACAAATATAAAGCCCGCCTGTTTTACTGTTTAGCCTGCAAGTGATATAATGTGCCTAATATCCCTGAAAGAGGTATCTGACATGCAGAAAAAACATTATTGGTTCATGGATTACGCCAGGCTCTTTTCCTGTCTCGGCGTTGTGTATATACATATGTGTATGGCCCTGATCTCCACCGGCATCAGGCAGTCCGAGATCACCCAGAAGTTCTACCATAATAAGAACATGAACATCGCAACTTTCTCGGTAGGCGTCTTCTTTATGATATCCGGCGCCAGCCTTATGCTCGCTTACGGTAATAAAGATTTCGACATAAAGACCTATTTTAAGAAGAGGATACTCAGACTTTTTATTCCCTTTTACACCGCCTATGTCTTAGCTTTTATATATGAGCTGATTTTTATGCGTGAGACCATGGCCGTTGAATTTGCCAAGCCCCATCCCCTTATGTTCCTGCTGACTCTCACGGGCTTTGACGGCTATGTTTCCATATATGGCGTTCCCACTTTCTATATTTTAGGCGAATGGTTCCTGGGGGCCATCATCTTCATGTATCTGCTCTTCCCTCTCTTCAGGGCCGCTATCCTTAAGTTCCCGAAGCTGAGCTTATGCGTGGCTACCGCATATTTCCTGCTGATCACATATTTCTATGACCGGCTTCCCTACTCAAACGTTGTCGACGGCTATCACAACGCCTTTGTCAAACTGTACGAGTTTTTCCTGGGCATGTATCTGATAAAGTATGTGGTAAATGCCGGCAAAAAAGCCCGTATTGCCATGGTCGCCATATCGACCGCCGTCATAGGTTTTTATGCCGTCTATCCCGCTTATCTTAATGATAACGAGCTCTGGCGCATCACGATACAGAACCTGGCCTTTTTCTTTTTCTTTGCGGGCCTTGAAGAAGTATTTAAAAAAGCCGGAAAGCTCACCAAAGCGGTGACATACTGTTCCGGCTTTTGCTATGAAATTTTCCTGCTGCACCACTTTATCCTGTTCCGCTACACCCTGCATCAGGCAGGCAAACCAATAAGCAACTTCGATATACTGCTTATTTTTGTAGCGGAATTCCTGATCATCATTGCAGCGGCATTCTTCCTAAAGAAGCTGTGCAGCCTGATCTATAAGAAGATCGGACACTGAGACGGTCTTACAGTCTTATTCCCCGTCTGTCCTCCGGTTCATCATCCTCCAGCGCACCACAGCTGTCCCGATGATGATCACATAGCCGATGATGCTTAAGAAGGTCGGCACCTCGCTTAAGAAGATCATGCCCCAAAGGGCTGCAAAGATCACCTGGGTATAATCAAATACCGAAATTTCTTTAGCCGGCGCAAACTTATATGCATTGGTTATGCCGAACTGTCCCAAAGAAGCGCTTATCCCGGCAGTCAGCAGGCAGAGCCACTGCCAGGCTTCCATATGATGATAATCAAAGATAAGAAAAGGCGCGGTCACCAGGCAGGAGAACAGTGAGAAACACATTACTATGATGCTGCTCCTCTCTCCTTTTCCTCCCAGTTTCCTTACAAAAACATAAGCCGTCCCGGCTCCGAAACCGCCGTATAATCCCGACAGTGCCGGGATCACGCTGATATCCGCCGTGGGTCTTATGATAAATAACGCGCCGATAAAGGCTATGATAGTGGCGATTATATCCCTGGCCGAAGGTTTTTCCTTAAGTATGGGGATTGACAGCAGTATCGCAAAGAAAGGCGAAAGCTTGTTGAGCATATTGGCATCGGCTATTCCCAGCCTGTCTATCGCATAGAAATTGGCTATCAGCCCGCTGGTGCCGAAAAGGCATCTGAAGAAGATATCCCCCCAGCTGTCTTTATGTACCTTGAATTTTTCTTCAGACCTTACAAGCACAAAAAAAGCGACCACTGCAGCAAAGGCGTTTCTGAAAAAGGCTTTCTGCATGGTCGGCACGTCGCCGGCAAGCCTCACAAAGAAAGTCATAAAGGAAAATCCCAGCGCTGCCGCCAGGATACATAAAATACCTTTACTTCTGTTATTAAGCTTTTTCAGCATAAAGCCTCCTTAAGTCGTTTAAGTCCGTCTTCCAGTATACCCTTCGGGCAGGCTATGTTCATGCGTAAGAAGCCCGGAGTCCCGTATTCTTCCCCGTCTGTAATGTAGAGTCCTGTTCTTTTCCTTATCTTATCGGCAAGTCCGGTACCTCCGTCCTCCGCTCCCCTTGCATCGATCCACAACAGATATGTGGCATGGGAATCCATCAGCTTAAGCCCTTTTATAGCTTTTATTGCTTCAGCTGCAAGCTTCCTGTTCTCCGCTATATAGGCGTTCAGCGCATCCAGCCATTCGCCGCCTTCATTAAAGGCCGCCACCGTCGAACATATGGCAAAAGCTCCGGGTTCTGCCACTTCATCGGTATTAAGGCCTCTCCATACCTTATGGCGTATGAAAGGATCCTCAATGTATACCGCCGCAGAATTAAGCCCTGCCACATTAAAAGCCTTGGATGCCGAAAAACAGCTGATACTGATCTTCCTGTTTGTTTCGGATACCGAAGCAAACGGAACATAGGAATATCCGGGTTCGCAGAGATCGCAGTGGATCTCGTCCGAGACCACCGTAACACCGTATTTTTTGCAGAGTTCCCCGATTTGAAGCAGTGTATCCTTATCCCATATCCGCCCCGATGGATTCTGGGGATTGCACAGCAGCATCAGTGTAAGCTGGGGATCTTTAAGCTTTTCCTCCAGATCCTCAAAATCAACCACATAACCTGCATCCGTCAGCTTCAGTGGGTTTTTCACTATGTATCTTCCGTTATTGAATATGGAATTAAAAAAGATATTATAGACCGGAGTCTGCACCAGCACCTTTTCCGCCGGCGTGGTCAGCTTCCTTACAATGCTTGATATTGCGGGGATCACACCCGTAGTAAATATCAGGCCTTCCTTTTCCAGCTTAAGCGAGTGCCTTTTATCCCACCAGTTTATATAGGCCTGATACCATTCCTCCGGAATGATATGATAGCCGAATATGCCTTCCGCAGCCTTTTTTGCTACAGCTTCCCTGACTGCAGGCGCGGTCTTAAAGTCCATATCCGCTACCCACATGGGCAGTTCGTCTTCCTTTACATCCCATTTAAGTGAGCCGGTATGGCGTCTTTCATTTATTTCATCAAATCCGAAATCCGGCATGTCTTAACTCCTGCAGATGATCTTGGTCTTTGACGGATCAACCTTGTCCTTTTCGATTATAAGTTCATCTATATGCTCTGCCTTTATGGTGCCGCCGGAGGGATTGATCACGCTGTCTATCTTCGTGGTTATATCCGCTTCCACCGTTGAATACTCAAAAGCAAGGGTGGTATTGATAAGCTGGCAGTTCTGCATCTTCAGGTTATCTATATAGCACATGCCCTGAAGACTTTCCACCGTACAGTCGATAAGAGTGATATTTTTTGAATTCCAGCCCATATACTCGCCGGATATGAAGGTATTCCTTATTGTTATATTCTCCGCATTCCAGAAGCAGTCCTTTGAGAGCAGTCTGGAATCGCTGATCTCGATATTCTTCGCCCCGTCAAAACAGTAATCTCCGTAAAGATCCAGATCTTTTATCTTAAATTTTTCGGAGCCCATGCCAAAGTAGGTACCCTTGGCCATTACCTTATCCAGCTCCACATCGCTGCAGAACCAGAAGGTCTCCGCCGCATTCGGAAAGGATACGTTCTTTACCTTTACACCCTTACATCTGCGGAATTCCTTGGGTGCCTCCACGAGACAGTCGGTTAAGGAAATATCTTCGGTATACCAGATCCCTGCCCTTGCCATCTCAAAAAAAGTACAGGCCTTCACCTCGATATGCTTCGAATACCAGAAGGGATACTTCCACTTAAACATGCTGTTTTCTATCTTAATGTTTTCGCTGTGTTTTAACGGCGACTCACCATTATCAAAGATCGTGTTGACTATATGCAGATCTTTCCCTTGAAATAACGCGCGTTCTCCGGTTAAAAATTTCTGATATATCTCTTTCATAAATCACTCCTTAAGGCTTCTCCCCTCCGGGGAGAAGCTGTCAGCAAAGCTGACTGATGAGGGGCGCCTTACCCCGTAATATCTTTAACAACTTCCGAAGCGATCACAAGTCCCGCCGCCGACGGTACAAACGCAAGTGAGCCCGGTGTCCTCACGCCCTCATTAACAACAGGTTCTTCCTTCGAGTAAACCACCTTGAGTCTGTCTATTCCGCGCTTTTTGCACTCTCTTCGCATTACTTTGGCCAAGGGGCAAACGGAAGTCTTATAAAGATCGGCCACCTCGAACCTTGTCGGATCCAGCTTGTTGCCTGCTCCCATAGCCGAGATCACCGGAACTCCCGCTTCTTTGGCGCATTCTATGATGCAGAGCTTGGCAGTTACCGTATCCACGGCATCCACCACATAATCAAATTCCTTAAAATCTATCTCTTCCTTATTCTCGGGCAGAAAGAACATTGTATGTTTATATACCCTGCATTCCGGAGAGATATCCTTTATGCGCGCTTCAAACACATCTGTCTTGTATTGTCCAACGGTGCTTGTCAGCGCTATTATCTGGCGGTTGATATTGGTCTCGTCCACACGGTCCTTATCTATTATATCTATGGAACCTAGGCCGCTCCTTACCAGGGCTTCCACCACGTATCCGCCCACGCCGCCTATGCCGAATACTGCAACTCTGGCGCCGGAGAGCTTTTTAATCGCCTCCGGTCCAAGCAGCATTTCACTTCTGTCAAATCTTCCCAATTACTTCTTTTCCTCTTCAGGCAGAGCATAGCGCTGCTCTACCATATGCTTCTCCTCGAAGCAATCGAATACAAACTTGATCTCTCCGTCTTCCATCTTGGGAGTAAAGAGACTGACTATGGGAACCACTATAAGTCCTGCTACCATGGCAACTGCGCCCGCATTGATGGGACTCTGGATGAACTTGGTCGCAGGGAAAAGGTTAAGCACGGTGATGCCTATGGCTACCACAAAGCAGCTCCATACTGAAGCGCGGGTAACACCCTTCCAGTACAGGCCGTAGAGGAAAGGTGCCAGGAAAGCTCCTGCCAGCGCGCCCCAGGAAATACCCATGAGCTGTGCTATAAATGTAGGCGGCTTGATGGCCATTGCTACGGAGAGCACGATGAACACTACCAGGAATATTCTCATGCAGACCAGCTGCTTCTTATCATCCATCTTCTTGACCACATTGTCTTTAAGAAGGTCGATGGTGATCGTTGAAGAAGATGTGAGTACCAGCGAAGCCAGAGTGGACATTGATGCCGAAAGCACCAGCATTATCACCACACCTATAAGTATGTCGGGCAGTGTTGCAAGCATGGAAGGGATCACGCTGTCATAGAGCACTCCGCCCTGCTCATTCCTTGCCACCACATCATCAAAGAGCCTGCCGAAGCCGCCGAGGAAATAGCAGCCACAGGAGATGATGATAGCGAATATGGTTGAGATTATCGTACCTGTCTGCACAGCCTTCTCATCACGTATCGCATAGAACTTCTGTACCATCTGGGGCAGACCCCAGGTACCCAGTGAAGTAAGGATCACCACGCCCAGAAGGTTTAAGGGATCGGGTCCGAAGAAACTTGCAAAGAGCCCCTGGCTGCCCTGAAGCGCAGGCGTTGTCACCGCGGGATCCGCAGGTATCATGGAGAGTTCCTTAAGCGCATTCAGGAAACCGCCCTGACCGTTGAGTATGGAGAGTATCACGGCGATTATGCCGACGATCATTATTATGCCCTGAATAAAGTCATTGATGGCCGTAGCCATATATCCGCCCAGGATGACGTATACACAGGTCAGCGCTGCCATACCGATGACACACCAGGTATAAGGTATATCAAAAGCCATACCGAAAAGTCTCGACAGACCGTTATATACCGATGAAGTATAGGGGATCAGGAATACAAAGGAGATAAACGCAGCCACCACCCGCATGGATTTAGAATGATAACGCTTACCGAAGAAATCCGGCATGGTCTTGGCATCCAGGAACTTGGTCATTATCCTGGTTCGTCTGCCCAGAATGACCCAGGCCAGAAGCGAACCGATAAAGGCATTTCCGATACCGATCCAGGTAGTCGCCACGCCGTATTTATAGCCGAACTGTCCCGCATATCCCACAAATACCACGGCCGAGAAGTAAGAAGTACCGAAAGCAAAAGCCGTAAGCCAGGGTCCCACTTTCCTTCCGCCGAGCACGAAGTCATTTACATTAGTCGAATGTTTCTTTGAATACAAGCCTACTGCTATCATTATTCCGAAAAAGATAACAAGAAGCCCTACTTTATAGATCATTTTATTATTCCTCCTCCTGTTTTTTCAACAGCCTGCTCATTTTATCAGATAATCCCTTCTCTATCAAGCCTATGTTTTGTTATATTTCTGCGTATTTTTGTCAATCATGAACAACTATGATACAATACGGGCATACACTTATCAGGGAGACGGATGATGAAAAAGAACGAAAAAACACCCGACCGGGTGGCCATGGATATAAAGAGCGGTGAATTCTCCAATCTTTATCTTATCTGCGGCAGCGAGGAATATCTGAAAAAAAACAGAATGAAACAGCTGGTCCATGCCCTGGCTCCCGATGCGGATGAGATGAACCTTACGGAATTTGACGGCAAGAAAACCGAAGCTGAGAATATCATCAATATACTGGATACCCTTCCCTTCTTTGCCGACAGACGTGTGGTTACCGTCACGGAAAGCGGTTATTTCAAAAAAGGCTGCGATGCCCTTGAAGAATACTTAAGCAGCATGCCTGACAGTACTTATCTTATCTTCTGCGAAAAAGAAGTGGATAAGAAGCGGAAGCTGTACAAATACTTTAATGAAAAAGGTCATGTTACCGAATATGAGCCCCTGGACGAAGAAGGCTTAAGACTCTATGTGGTGCCGATGCTCAAAAAAATGGATAAGACCATTTTACAGAGCACTTTCACTTACCTTATACAGCGCACGGGCTGCGATCTTAACAATATCTCAAACGAATTGAAAAAACTTGCCGCATATACGGGTGAGCGCAAAGAGATCACTCCCGAAGACATAGACAGACTGGTCTGCAAACAGCTGGAGGAACAGGTCTTCGATCTGACCGATGCCATAGCCACAAAGCAGAAAAAGAAGGCTCTTGATCTCTATTATGAGATGCTGGAACTCAAAACTCCGCCCATGCGCATCATCTCCCTGCTCTCCGGGCAGTACAATTCACTCCTGCAGCTGAAAGAACTGCGCATGAAAGGTCTGGATGAAGCCGAGATAGCCAAAAAAACTTCCATGCATCCCTATGCCGTAAAGATGCGTTTAAGGACCGCTTCCCGTTTTCAGCTACCTGAACTCAAAAAAGCCCTTGTATCCTGTGTCGAAGCGGAAGAGGCAATAAAACAGGGCCGTAAGGCCCAGGATCTTGCCGCCGAGATGCTGATCATCTCCTTAAGCAGCTGATCAGTGCACTTCCCCGTTCATATCATCAACATCACAGTCTATCGCAATCACACAGTCGGTTTTTAAGCGGCATAAGAGCTGCTTCATATATTTCTGCGGGATGGCCACGCAGCCTCCCGTATCAGGTCTTTCCGAATAACAGTGCAGGAATATTGCCGAACCGCGCCCCGGAGTCTGCTCAGTATTGAAACTGATATTGAGACAGTACTGATAGGGCTGGGTATAGGCGATCAGATGCTCGGATGACTTCTTTGAAAAGTTCGAAGTATCCAGATCGGATATCATCGTATTGTAATAAGGCGAATCGGAATTTCCCACCCAGTAATGATGTTCATTGACTTTGGTATAGCCTATGGTACAGCCCGGATCATCGGCTATACCGAAGGCCTGGGTAAAATGATAAAGACCGGTGGGCGTGGTCTCGTCCCCCTGATAACGGTCATCATTATAACCGTGCCTGCCTATGTATGAGGTGACACTGAATATCAGCTGCCAGCTGCCCTCCTCATCTTTTTCATATAAACTGAAAGGCGCAGTGGTCCCTCTTGCATCTCCTACGGTGATCAGCTGGCTGTGCTCGAGAGCCACCTTTGTATTCTGAAACCAGTATTCCTGCGGCTCTGCAGCCTCCGGCTCTTTCGCTGTTTCCGCCTCAGCCTGATCTTCCTGCTCCGCTACGGCTTCCACTGCTTCTTCTGCCGCCTCATTCTCTGCCGGTTTCTCAGCTCCCGCTTCATCCGTGCCTTCCTCTTTCTCCGCCTCTTCCGCTTCACTTACATCAGTCCCGGCGAAGCCCGGCATATCCAGCACCACTACCTCAGGCTCCCTGTTTTCCGTCACTTCCGTGGGCTGCTCATTTCCTTCCGTTTTATCAGAACAACCGGTGCCCAATATGAGCACCGGTAAAAGCATCAGCAATATAAGTATTTCAGATCTGAACCTACGCAAGCGTCTTTTTCTCCGTTTCCGCTTTCTTATTTGCCTCGCGGCGCTTGTCCATGATCTCTTTCTGTTTTTCGTACAGTTCCTTCTTCATTTGGGGATCCATGCTTTTCCTGCCCTTGCTTTCGTCCTCTTTCTGCTTCATCTCGCTTAAGTCGATCTTCCTGCTCTTCTTTTCATCCCGAGCCCCTTCCTTCTTCTCAGGCTCTGCCTTAGCAGGTTCTGCTGCGTTCTTTCCGGGAGTCTCTGCTTCCTTTTCGGGTGCCTTCTCTTTCTTTGCAGGACTTTCGGTACCCAGGCGTACCCATTCGTTAAAGGTCTCCTCTGTCTGCGCCTTCAGCGCTATGTCCTTCGTCGCGCCCTCGGGATATACGGCATTCAGGGATACCGTACTTTCTTCGGCAAAGCTTGCCAGCCTTCCGGACAGATCCCTTCTGTTTCTTCCTCCTCCGAGTACCCCACGGAAGATGGAACCGTCTATCCTGGCATTATAATCATTAGCAGCTTTCTTAAGCTTTGCAAGACTTTCTTCTATCTCTAAAGGAGCTTTACCGGCATTCAGTTTAGATACTTCTTCCAGCGCCTCCCCGAGTTTTTTGAACTCGTCCGAATTGTTGCTCTTAGCATTTTTCAGCTCGTTATACTCTCTGAGCATCTCTTCGGCGCCTATCTGTATGTCGATCAGACGGTTCCCGTATGACTGAAGCCCGTCAAGTTTTTTGTCGACACGTTTGTATTCCTCGCTCATGGTCTCTTCTTCAGCAACCGGCTCGGGATCATCATCTATGGCGTTGATATTCTCATATACCGGAGCTTCAGCTTTTTTCTTATATTCAACCTTGCCCTGCAGCAGTTCTTCCGTAATGAATTTATATGCTTTTTCGGCATCCACTTCTCGTGAAGTCATGTCCAGCCGGGAAACATCTTTAAAGGTCTGATCTGCGATGGCCTCATCACGGCGGATATAATACTTTCTGTAATCATCATAATCATCTCCGCTAAGCTGGTCCAGCTGATCCCTGTAATCATCGCTTCTTATCTCCTTGATATGGTCCTTTGAGATCATTCCCTCGCGGAACTCTTCGTATATCTCAAAGAGATCAGTCATCTTATAGTAATCGTCAAGATGCAGTGAGTTGTGATCCTTTCCGATCATATTTGAGCTGGAGACCTGCATGGCTATCATGTTCTTATTGAAATCATGGATAGACTGCTTCATATAGTCTTCATCAACACCGCCGTTTATGGTATGTCTGTAGAAGAGGGACTGCTCCACATCCTTGATCGCATCCTCTATTCCGGGCAGCACGTCTATTTCGCCTGTTGCATCCGTCTTCCTCATACTGTGAAGCTGAAGAGCGAATTTCATCTTATCCTCAAAAGTCTCCAGCGAATCCATA
>JAEEIK010000013.1 GCA_016281335.1 Lachnospiraceae bacterium
AGAAGGCTTCCGGTGAGGAATTCATTTTCGATGAAGAAGAAAGCTACAACGTGAAGTGCCTTGTGGAGGGCCTTAGCTGGTTTGGCTTCTACAGTGATATTTTTGATAACGAATCACCTTTTGAGGTAGAGATATGATATTTTATAGGAAAAACCAATTGAAGTAGAAATGGTATGGTATAAAAAAGCAGGATTGCCATATGAGTGATATCTATGAAAGTATAAAAGAAGAATTGAAAACGAACCCTGTGGCATTAGACAGTATGGATGACTGGATTTGATTCAAGGCCGATTTGGCCGGGTATGAGGGGGAACGATATCTCCTATATGAGATTTAAAGATTATGATTGAACTTATAAAATATGGAAATACAAATACCTATTTGCTGAAGGGTACAAAAGGGCATTTGTTAATTGATACGGATTATGCGGGAAGTATTCAGGGATTTTTCAAGGCAATAAAAGAAGTAAATGTCAGCCTGCATGATATCACATATATCTTAGCAACTCATTATCATCCGGATCATATAGGCTTGGTGAGCGAACTTATGGATTTGGGTGTTAATCTGCTCGTTGTTGAAACGCAAATAGATAGCATCCATTACTCGGATGAAATCTTCGCAAGGCAGCCTGCATTAAAGTACAAGCCGATAGATGCAGGCAAGGCGAAGATCCTTGGCATATCTGAGAGCAGAAAGTTTCTAAAAGAATTAGGCATTGAGGGAGAAATTGTTTCGACACCAAGTCACAGCAAAGACAGTATATCTATCGCGCTTGATGAAGGTGTATGCATAGTAGGTGACCTTGAACCAATAGAATATCTAGAAGCATATGATGATAACGAGGCATTGGCGATGGACTGGAATGTCATCCTTAATTTCAAGCCAACGAAAGTTTGCTATGCACATGCCAATGAAAAGCTTTTTTGATAGTATATATACCGGAAACGCGCTGTATTATATGTACAGCTGATAGGCCCGAAATCAAATCGGGGCGGATGAGGGAAAGAGGTAAGATACGACTTTGTTAAGATCCTCAAGGATGACCTCTGCTTTCTCACGCATTTCGTCATCGGCGGGTAAAATATCGGGAACCATTATAGGGCGCAGCTTACCTGTGTAGGCTGCCCTTATTCCGTTAAAGGAATCTTCTATCGCATAGGCTCTTTCGGGTATCGTATCTATCTTTTCACAGGCGAGAAGGAAGATGTCGGGCGCAGGTTTGCTTTTGCTTACCATGTCGCCGGTAACGATCTCGTCAAAATAATCAAGTATCCCGGCGTCTCTTAACTGGGCTACGACCTTTTCCTTTTTAGTGGAAGATGCAAGAGCTATCTTTTTGCCGCTGTCTTTAAGATAAGCAAGAAGCTCTTTGACACCGGGCTTTATGGGAAGCCTGCCTCCGTCATATCTTTCGTGATAAAGCTTTGATGCTTCTTTGGCATATTTATCGTAAGGGAAGTCTTCACCATAGGCTTCCATCATTATCTCTCTTGTACGTATACTGTTAACGCCTATGCAGGCGTAATAGGGAGTCTTAATATCTTCGAGCCCGTATCTGTCAGCGATCTCTATCCAGCAGTCCATAGTGGCTCTTTCCGAATCGAATATCACTCCGTCCATATCAAAAACAACTGCGTCAAAATCTTTCATATTTGCTCCTTTTCAGGTGATTGCGTTTTCATATTATAAGCTCACTTTTTTTTTTCGTCAATCAGGGGACGGTTCCGTGATTGGCTAGTGTTTTCAAGCGTTTGAGTAATTTTGGTGAGCGAAATCAACCGCGGAACCGTCCCCGTGATTGAAGTGAAGTGTTATAATATATCAAAGCGGTATAAGAGGAGGGAATAAATGGAACGTTGTGTTATTGTCGGAGGGGCACCGATAAACGATTATGACAGGATTCGGTCAATGCTCATGGCAGATGACTATATGATCTACTGTGACAGCGGACTGAAGCATATGGAGGAACTGGGATGCAGGCCTGACCTGATCGTCGGAGATTTTGATTCTGCAGAGGATCCGCATATGGATGTGGAGACCATAGTGCTTCCCTGTGAAAAAGACGATACGGATACAGTATATGCAGTGAAAGAGGCAGTAAAGCGGGGATATGAGGACTTTCTGCTTATCGGAGTCTGCGGAGCAAGGCTTGATCATACTCTCGGAAACATATCGATACTCTTATATCTGGATTCGCTATCGAAAAAAGGAACGATAGTCGATGATCATTCGGTAATTGAGATCGTTTCAAAAGAACCGGCATATATAGATGATCATTATGAGTATTTTTCTCTTATCAATATAAGCGGCTGCGCGGAAGGCATTACCATACGTAATGCAAAGTATCCTCTCGAGGATGCCGTGATCACAACGGAATACCAGTACGGCATCAGCAATGAAGTCATCAAGGGCAAAACGGCCTCGGTCAGTGTCGATAATGGGAGCCTGCTTCTCATCAAAATCAACTAAAAACAACTAAAAGTAGAAAAATGGGAAAATATCCACCATAAATTAACTTATGGTGGATATTTTATGTTGCGCTCAACTGAAATGCTTGATATGATTAGGCCAATTCAACCGGCCGTTTGAAAAAAGACAGGAGGCAGAGCATGGATAATAAGACTTTTTCGACAACTTTGCAGAAGCTCAGAAAAGAAAAAAAGGTAACGCAGGAGCAGCTGGCTGGTCACCTCGGTGTCAGCCCCCAGGCAGTATCAAAATGGGAAAACGGCAGTTACCCGGAGGGAGATCTTCTTCCGAGGATCGCGGATTTCTTTGAAGTGTCCATAGATCATCTGTACGGCAGAGGCAACGGGGATAAGACTTTTGAGCAGATGGTTTTTGAAAAGGTAAGAGAGACCAGCGTAGAAGAATATGAAAGGACAAAGCAATATGACAGACATCCCGGACTGGCAAAGCTGATAAAAAACATTCACTGGGCTATACAGATAGGCGGCTGGGTCAATAACGAACACTTCTGGGAGCGTCCGCTTGATCCGCTGACATACCCTAAGATGGCCTCCGCAGTTCTGGATAATCTGTTCTATTCATATGCGGGTATTCGTGAAGATAATGATTTCTACCTATTCCTAAATAACCCGGAAGACAGGACCGTGCTGGAAGACCTGTTCAGTGATACAGGGAAGGTAGAGAAACTCTTCAGGCTGCTTTCCGATAGGGATAATATTTCGATCATGGCATATCTGTATACGCTGGCACCGGGCGAATATGCAGGCATCGATACCATAGCAAAAGCAACGGGTGTAAAAAAAGCAAAAGTTTCGGCGTCGCTTGACGAGATGACTGACAATGTCGGAGGTAACGGGCCGGTCATATTCGTAAAGGAAGTGACTTCCGAGCAGGAAAATGTTATCTACGGAGTAAATTCAACTCTTGGCGGACTTTTTATGGGACTTATGATGATAGCCAGAGAATATACCACGCCGCCTGAAGGTTATTCGATGCAGATGAACTGCAAGACAGACAGCTGGCTTAAGAGGGAGAACGGTAATGAAAAAGAAAGAAGAAGAAAAAAATAAATATCATACCGAATACGGAGCATTATCCAATCTGTGTTACATAGCAAAAGGCATGGCAAGACATGATAAGATGACGCTTTTTACGGTGTTCCTTGCGGCAGTATGTACACCGGTAGCGGCTTACCTATGGACCTTTATGTCCAAGTTCGTTATCGATGTGATAACAAGAAAGGAAAATGCAATGAAGCTGTTTAGCATCATCTGCATCACCTTCATGGTACAGGCAGTGTTTACGATGCTGCAGTCATATATGTGGGCACAGTGGTGGAGATACATAGGAGTAAGGACCAGGTATATCCTTGATAAAAATCTTAAGTTCATGACCATGCCTTTTGAATATCTTGAAGACAAAGATGCGATGGACTGTTATCAGAAAGCAGGAAATGCAACGGGAGGAAATCAGAACGGTGTAGAAGGTCTGATGCATTTCATGGAAAACACTGCCGGAGATTTCTTTGTTGTGATAGTGGGCTTATGCATAATGGGAACCCTGAGTCCCGTTGTGATGCTGGGACTGGTGGTACTTGCATTCATTACCTTTCTGATAAAGAACAGGACCAATGCGATCTGCAAGAAAAAGATCTGGGACCCGCTGGCTACCTGGTGGCGCAAGGACGGATACTTAAGTTCTACTTTTTCGGATTTTAATTTTGCAAAAGATATCAGGATGTACGGACTTAAGGCTTATCTGATAAAGAGGTACAAAGGAGTCAGTGAGGAAAGGCTGGAAGCATCGAGAAAGAATGAATTGTGGTGGTGGATCTGCGGACAGATAGGAAATCTTCTGTGGGTAGGAGCGCTGCTCGGGCTGTACGCATGGCTGCTTTATTCGGTGGTGGAAAAAAACTTAAGCGTAGGTGATTTTACCTTATATCTCGGATCTGCAACGACTTTTTTCTCCTTTACCACAAGCCTTTTTGACAGGCTGACGGAGCTTTTGCAGAAGAGCCGTGAAGTTGATGATTTCAGAAGCTTTATGGATATAGGAGGAAAGGAAAAAGAAGAAGGGAGTAACGTGCCGGTATCAGAAGAGTATGAGTTTAAGTTTGAGGATGTGTGGTTCAAATACCCGAATGCCGAGCAGTATGCGGTGAAGAACTTAAATATAACGGTGAAAGCCGGAGAAAAGCTTGCGGTCGTGGGACTGAACGGCGCGGGAAAATCAACCTTCATAAAACTCCTGCTGAGGCTGTATGAGCCCACAAAAGGACGTATACTTTTGAATGGTACGGATATATCTACATATAAAAGAAGCGAATACTATAAAGTCTTTTCACCGGTATTCCAGGATGTGTGGATGTTTGCATTCCCGCTGAAAGAAAATATATCGATGAGACCGGAAGCTGAAACAGATGATAAAAAAGTACTTGCTTGCATAGCTGATGCGGGAATGAAAGAGTCCGTGGAAAAGCTGCATAAAGGCATCGACACCGAGGTGCTCAAAGTCATTGCTGATGACGGTGTTGATTTTTCGGGAGGTGAAAAGCAGAAACTTGCGCTTGCAAGAGCCTTGTATAAGAGCGGACCTGTAGTGGTACTGGATGAACCGACTGCGGCGCTTGATGCGCTGGCCGAAGCAAAGCTGTATGAGGATTTCAACAGGCTGATAGATAACAGGACGGCAGTCTATATCAGTCACAGATTAAGCTCAACCAGGTTCTGCGATCACGTGGCGATGTTCGTGGACGGAGAGATGAAGGAATACGGAACGCATGAGAGTCTCTTGGAAGCAGGAGGCGCATACAGCGAGATGTTCAACGTGCAGGCGGCCTACTATGTTGAAGGAGAGGAGGGACCGGAAGATGCAGAACTCTGAGAATAAAGAAAAGAAACCCGGCCTCATCTTTATGACGAGGCAGGTGATGAAGTATGTTTTCAAAACCGCATGGCGTGAAAAGAAGATAGTATTCTTCCTGTATTTCATAAAGCTCATAGCTGATATATTCGGAGAGTTCAAGCTGCTGCTGCTCCCGAAGCTTCTGGTGGATGAAATAGTTGCCATATCAAACGGAGCAGGAACAGAAGAGCATTTAAGGAATGCGGTTTTATATGTAGTTCTTACTGCGGCTGCAGAGCTGATTTCCAGAGTGCTGGTGAATATTGCGGACTCAAGCCTCGCATATGAAGCAGTATATCTGGACAGGGTGCTTACTTTTGAACTTGCGGAGAAATCAATGGAGATGGATTTCCAGCATACCGAAGATCCCGAGGTACTGGATCAGCGTAAAAGGGCCGAGGAAGGTATCAGCTGGTACAGTGGTGGTGTGATAGGGATGCTGCGCTGTTGCTACTATCTGACATATAACATTGCCCTGATGTTTACGGCGATAACCCTGTTTATCTTCTACTGTCCCCTGATACTGCCGGTACAGATCATCGGAATGGGTATCGTTACATATTGCAATTTCAGAAAACAGAGGATAGCAACGGAAGCCTTCATGAAACTCGGCAAGGTCAACCGTATATTCGGCTACTATCTGTTTGAAGTGGCATCGCAGAAATACGGTAAGGACACAAGACTTTATGACGGCAGCGGCCTGATCGATAACAGGAGTAAGATATTCGGGGATCAGAGCGTGCAGATATTTAAAGAACAGGCTGTCAGCAGTGTGAAATTTGATTACGGTTCAAACTTAGCCAATGCCCTCCGTGATGCCATAAGTTATTTCTATATGGGATATAAGACCCTGCAGGGCGTATTGACTCTCGGTGATTTTACGATGTGTGTATCTGCGGCCAGCAGATTGTTCCAGAGCCTTCTCGGCATAGGAAGGAATATTCAGGATCTGACGGAAAAGTGCAGTTATGCATATCAGTTCCTGGTATACCTTGATTATCCCGATGCCCTTTCAAAAGGCAATACCGCGATCAAAAAGGGAGAGCATGAGATCGTATTTGAAAATGTATCATTTAAGTATCCCCGCGCAGAGGAGTATGTGCTTAAGAATATCAATATAAAGATCAAGTCAGGAGAACATCTCTCCATCGTTGGATTGAACGGTGCAGGGAAGACCACCTTCATAAAGCTGCTCTGCAGACTTTACGATGTAAACGAAGGCCGGATACTGATAGACGGAGTGGATATACGCGAGTATTCGATGGAAGAATACAGAAAGCTGTTCTCGGTTGTATTCCAGGATTTCAGACTCTTTGCATTTTCGCTGAAAGATAATGTGGCAATGGGTAGGGCAGATGATGAGGTCGATGAAACTGCCGTAACCGATGCACTGAAGCTTTCCGGTTTGTATGAAGATGCGGTAAAGCTGGATGAGGGACTTAATACCAGATTGTTCAAGAGTTTCGATGAACACGGTACCGAGCTTTCCGGGGGCCAGCAGCAGAAGACAGCAATCAGCAGGGCGTTGTATCGAAATGCGCCGGTAGTCATACTCGACGAACCTACGGCTGCTTTGGATCCGCTTGCCGAGTATGAGATATACAAAAAGTTTGATACCCTGGTGGGTGGTAAGACTGCGATCTATATCTCTCACAGACTTTCGAGCTGTAAGTTCTGTGACAGGATAGCGGTGTTTTCGGAGAATACCATTAAAGAGTATGGTACCCATGATGAACTGGTCAGACGTGAGAACGGCATATATGCCGAAATGTTCGCGGCGCAGGCTCAGTACTATATAGATGCTGCTTCATAAAAGCAGGGGACGCATGAAGCGTCCCCTTACTTAATGCCTTTCATTCTCGTTGGTATAGCATTCGCAGAATCTTCCGGAGAAACCGGGTTCTTCACCTGCGGCGTAAATATGCGAGGTGTCTCCGTAGGCGGTGCAGCGCCATTGCACGTTACCGGGAGTTCTTTCTTCGGTAACGACAGTTGTAACTGAGGTCGGGGCTGCAATCAGACCCTGCCATAAGGGCATTGTTGAAATGCCGAGCAGATGTCCGAGTATGAGAGTGGTGAGGCCGAAATGACAGAAGAAAATAAGGGTGTCATTATTCGGCCTGATCGCTTTATACATGCGACCATCACGTTCATAACCATGTTCTTTAAGAAAAGCTTCAAAGGCTGTGATCACTTTTTCATATTTCTCTTTGATGCCGGCTTCGACGAAAGCAGGATGATCATACCAGTGTTCCGGATCGTACATCTCATCGATCACTGTCCAGTCCCGGGGAAGCCAGTCCCAGCCGACTCCTGCGCGTTCAGGTCTGTCGGGACGCCGCACGGGATGCTGGAATTCTTCAAGCCACCACAGGATTTCGGGCTCTATACCCGTGCCTTCCAAAGCGAGCTTAGCTGTCTGCTGTGCCCTTCCGAAAGGAGAGACATAGTATTTATCCCCATGAAGTCTAGGGATTCTCGGAGTCAGCAGTTTTGCTTCGTGTATGCCCTGCTCGGTAAGGCTGTCGTTTCTGTAATCAGGATCTCCGTGTCTGATAAAGATCAGTTTCATGATGGTATTCCTTCTTTCATATTTTTCTGCATCAGCAGTCGTTTTTTAATAAGTTCGCTAAAGTGGTCGTTTCCCTCGACTTTTATCATGGGACCGAAGGAAAGGAGTTCGATAAGCAGTTCCGTCTCATCATCGATGTTGTAGAAGATATCGCAGCGGTAACTATTGTCATCGAGCCGTACCGTATTCTTACGGTAGTCCGCAAACTGCAGCATAGCGCGTTCCAGCGCATTGCGTTCGTCATATATGGTGAGGGTGACTTTTCTCTGCTTGGGACTATCTTCTTCTGCTATGCTTATTTCCGGATCATTTTCACTGACATTAACATCAAGCATCCTTGATAAGCGCATTATGTATTTGCGCTTTCCTTTTTTGCTCTCTGCAAAACAGAGCAGGCGGAAACAGTCATTCTTGGCGGAGTATTCGAGACGATGAGGGAATACGATCATTTTTCTGTTCCTGCCGTCACGGCCCGAATAGAGTATTTGTACAGTATGTGCCTCTTTTATTGCAGAGAGTATTTTTCTGAAACAGTTTTTATATTGCGGATCACTATAGTCATCTCCGTCAGAGAAACGGTCAAAGCAGTAAAAGTCGTTATGTTCAAACAGTGGTTTTATATCCTTCAGTTTTTCTTTTATCGTACTAATCTGTTCATCTTCAAGGAAGAGGCCGGCTCTTTTGTCATCAAGCAGGGTAAGGAGCCAGCGTTTCTGCAGTCTGCTTAAGGGTGTCTGTATACCGCCTTTTAACTTGGAACGATAGGATGAGTTATCTTCTTCAAAGAGTTCCCATTCATTATTGCTTAATTTCGGCAACAGAAATATAAGGCTTTCACCGAAGCCGTATCTTCTTACGATATCCGTTATCGTTGCTCTGCCGATCCGGCCTTTCTTTGAAAGTACCCGGTTTGTTATGCAGAAATAACGGTTATAGATTTCTGAAAAGAGTTTTTCCATATTCTATAATCCATACACCCTGTACATTCTTTCAAGGTCTTTGTAAAACATGCTTTCCAGCTGTAGGTTTTCTTCGAAGAGTTTATTTCCGTCAGTTCCGTATATCTTAAGTTCTTTTATCCTTCCGATAAAGCTTCTGATCCAGGGAAACATTTCCCTGACGTCAGCGACGGTCTTTTCATAACGCAGAGTATTCTTAGCGATGTGTTCCACGCTGCCGCCTTCGCCTTCACGAACAAGACGCTGATAAATATGAGTTTCCTTTTCGTCGTCAGCGTTTATGGTAAGTATAAGTTTCTGCAGTCTGCCTCTGCCGCGGACGGAAGGATAGAAGCTGACGCCCCAGACGTAAGGCCTGTCTTTCTCAAGATGGTCCCGTGCGCGCTTTAAAACTTTATCATCAGCCTCTTCGGTAAGACTTACGCTCTTGATCTGATCCAGTCGGAAACAGTCGAAAGATTTTCTGCCCTGATGATACATACAGATAAAACGCCTGCCGCTGCGGGCGCTTACAAATATCTGAAGAGGGATACCTGTTGAACTGTAGCCTTTATCCTGCGAGCGCCGGTTGCTTTGGATCTTAAGTTCGACCTGCCTTTTGTCGTGAATTGCCGAAAGAAGCAAAAGCAATATCTCATCCTCAAGGGTAAAAGTCGGGAAAGAATGTTTGACGCGGAAAATACTGTTTTCTTCCTGCTGCATGGAGAGTATGGTATCCCCTGCTGCTCCGAGGGGCAGATCAAGAGAAAAACACTTTATCATATCTATAAGTGAAGTTGTATTTTCAGACAGCTCATTAAAATACAGGTCTCTTAAATACAGCAGCGTCTTTCCTTCTTTTCTGGTATATAAGAGTCCTTCTTCTACGTATTCATTGCATTTGCGGCGCACTGTCTGCAGGTCGGCATCCAGGGCATATTCGTCGATAAGTATATCGGTGATCTCGCTTGCGGAATAAGCAGCTTCTTTATCTTCAAGTATCTTCAGAATGAAAAAATGCAGGATAAGATCTCTGTCGGTGAAGCTTGCGGCCTGCCATACGCGGAAGAGAGGGTTGGTATCGAGGAGTTTCTGGTCGATCTGGAGTGAGATGTTTTTGGAACGGCCGATCTCGCTAAAGTCCTCCCTGACATATTCATTAAGCCAGCTTACAATGCGGCGTCTTTCGTCATCATAAGTGCGCGCGCTTTTACCCGGGAAATCACTGCGGCTCTTAAAGCCGTACACAAAGAAATCCCTTACGTAATCACGGCACTTATCAACGCTTTTAATCAGTTCATGAAAATCAGACATGGCATTATGATAACACGTTCGCAGCTTTTTTGAAATGATTTGTTTTTTATACTCTGCTATTCTGTGACCATGCAGGGTAGCTCAGCGGGTAGAGCACGAAAAAAACGGATCATGTAAGTGATCCGTACAGCAAGAAAAATGCGATCAGACGCCGGTGTCGCCGGTTCGAGTCCGGCCCCTGCTAATACGTGACACACACAGCAAAACATTCCGGTGGTAAATATCGTAGGATAGAGTCGGTTCGAATCCGGCGAGATGGAACAAAATGTGTCATGAATTTTTTTGAAGGAGATGAGAGAAATGAATTTTGCAGAACTACTTACAAGAGAAGGCGCATGGACACGTACCGAAAACGGCGCTGTGGCGCTTAACACCACAGGTGAAGCCTGCCTTGATCTTTTCAGCTGCATAGGAGCTCTCAGGGAAACTGATGAGGAAAGGATAGAGAGACTCTTTGCCGAAGCATATAAGGAAGATGCGCTCTTTGCCACAAAGCTTGCGTTTTACGGACGTGACGTCCGCGGCGGACTTGGTGAGCGTCGGACTTTCCGTATACTTCTGCGTTATATGGCAGAGTGTCATCCCGAGGCTTTAATGGAAAACCTGGATCTGATAGGTGTATACGGCCGCTATGATGATCTGTATGAGCTTATAGGTACCCCTCTGGAAGCAGAGATGTGGCAGGCTATGAAGCAGCAGTTTGAAGAGGACCGCAGTAATATGGCGGAAGGTAATGCTGTATCCCTTCTTGCAAAGTGGATCAAGACTGCGGACGCCAGCTCGGAGAAGACCCGTAAGCTTGGTATACTTACAGCGCAGAAGCTGGGCTACAGCGTATACGAATTCAAGCGTATAGTACGTGCGCTGCGTAAGCACATAGGCGTGGTGGAAGCGCTTATGAGCGCAGGCAGATGGTCTGAGATCAGCTACAGCAGGGTGCCTTCCCGTGCCATGATGATATACAGAACAGCTTTCTACCGTAATGATGAAGAGCGTTTCGCTGAATATGTGAACAGGGCCGTGAAGGGCGAGGAGAAGATACATGCGGATACCCTCTATCCTTATGATATAGTGGAAAAGTACCTTTCATTCTCCTGGAACGCAGCAGTTAAGAGACTCAGTGATCAGGATAATGCTCTGCTCGAAGCACAGTGGAGAGCTCTTCCCGAGTATGTGGAAGAGGGCGTTAACGCCTTGGTGATAGCTGATGTGTCGGGTTCCATGATGGGACGTCCCATGGCTAGTTCCCTTGGCCTTGCGCTTTACTTTGCCGAGCACAACAGGGGTGATTACCACGGACTCTTCATGACCTTCAGTAACGAGCCACAGATCGTGAAGGTAAAGGGTGAAACACTTCAGCACAAGCTTTCATCCATAGCTACTTCAAAGTGGGGCATGAACACCAATTTAAAGGCAGCATTTGAAAGGGTGCTTGAGATCGCGCTTAAGAACCGTACCCCCGCAGAGGATATGGTGAAGTCGCTGATCGTGATATCCGATATGGAAATAGACCAGTGCGGTGATAAGAACTGGACCTTCTATGATAAGATGCGTTCAAAGTATCGCAAGGCAGGCTATGAAATCCCTAATGTGATCTTCTGGAATGTGAACAGCAGGCACGACATATTCCATGCAGACGCAAAGAGAAAGGGAGTGCAGCTCTGCTCAGGCCAGTCGGCCGCCACTTTTAAGCAGCTCTTATCCTGCGTTGGTCTGAATCCTGTCGAAGCCATGAGGCAGGTGATAGACTGTGAGCGCTATGCGGCTATACGGCTGAGTGCATGAGGGTGGAGAGATGCCCCTCATCAGTCAGCCTGAAGGCTGACAGCTTCTCCCCGGAGGGGAGAAGCCTATGGTTACGAAGCTGATAATATGGTATAATGAGTTCCGGGTGCTGAAGTACCCGGAATTTCTTATTTCAGGAGGTAAGGTACCATGCCGTTCATTGATTCAAGAATAAGCGTTAAAGCAAGCGCAGAGCAGAAGGAAGAACTGAAGAAACGACTCGGACAGGCCATAGCCATCATTCCCGGAAAAAGTGAATCATGGCTGATGGTTAACATCCAGGATGAGCAGACGATGTACTTCAGGGGTGATGACAGTGAACCCCTTGCCTTTATCTGTGTGAACATCTACGGAAGCGCAAATCCTGCGGCTTTTGAGAAAATGACTGCTGAACTGACAAAGATATACGGTGAGCTGTTTAATGTGGCTCCTGACCATATGTATGTGAAATACGCCGCATCGACGGACTGGGGATGGAACGGGAGTAATTTCTGATGGAACTTTCCGTTAAAAAGTATCCTTCTTTAAACAGCGCGCTGAAAGAGATTTATGACGAAAATACGGAAATATTGCGCAGGATCCCGGTCAGCGGCGGAGATATAAACAGGGCATACAGGCTGGAACTCTCAAACGGTGAAGCTCTGTTCATGAAGGAGAATTATGCGGAGAACTTAAGTTTCTTCACACGCGAGTGTGAGGGACTGGAAGCTATACGTAAGACTGCTGTGATATCAGTGCCTGAGGTTTTTGCCTATGGTCTTGATGAAAAGAGCGCTTTTCTTTTGATGGAATGCGTAGAGCAGGGAAAAGGTATAACGGATTTTTACGAAGATTTCGGAAGAAGACTTTACGGGATGCACAGGGCAGACTGTGCATCTTTTGTTATCGGAGGGAACTACGGCTTTCTGAACGATAATTATATCGGAGCCGGACATCAGGAGAATACTCCGGAGGATTCATGGAAGGAGTTCTTCCGTAACAGAAGACTGCTTCCGCAGATAAGACGGGCGGAAGCCTTCTTTGATGCAGCCGACAGGAAAAAGCTGGACAGGCTGCTGGAAAAACTTGATGATATACTTGAGGAACCGGATAAGCCGGCATTGCTTCACGGGGACCTGTGGTCGGGAAACTATATGTGCGGCCCAGACGGAAGAGCATGGCTCATCGATCCTGCCGTTTATGTGGGACATCCGGAGGCCGATATAGCAATGACTGAACTGTTCGGAGGCTTTCCGGCTGCATTTTACGAAGGCTACTTCAGTGGAAATAGAAAACCGGAAGCTTATGAAGACAGGAGAGATATTTACAATCTTTATCACCTGCTTAATCATCTGAATCTCTTCGGGGGCTCCTATTACGGCTCAGTGATGAGGATAGTTTATCATTATGCAGCATGAAGAAATGAGTAAAAAGAAAATATTCGGTATATTTTTTATATTATTGTTTGCGGTCATAGTCAAAAGCTGTAATACTTATTTTGACAGTGATTTCTACGGTCTTTATGTTTCGGGGCGTTATATCGCGCAAAACGGTATGATGCATGAAAACGTTTATTTCGTTAATGAAGGATACGCTACTGTCATACAACAGTGGCTGTACTGTATCATTATTTATTATTTACATCTGTTTTTCGGTAATGCAGGTCTGTTTGTTTTTGTGCTCATTCAAGAGGCGCTGCTCTGGTATCTGATGTCATATTTATTGAAACTGAAGAAGTGTTCCTTTGAAAACTGCATCATAATACCGGGGCTGATCATACTTTTAGCAAACTATATGAACCTGCGCCCTGAGCTGATCACACTGATATTGATAATGCTGCAGGTAAACAGCCTGGAAAAATATGTTCAGAGCGGAAAGAAGGCATATCTGTATCTGACTCCTCTGTTTACGATGCTGCATATCAATCTGCATGGGAGTTACTGGATATTCCATGTGGTTATTTTCCTGGCTTATATTTTGCCGAGGATAAGAAGCGTGAAAATCAGAGACAGTCTGCTTCCTCTATTGCTTTCGGTCATTTCGCTTTTCATCAATCCTTACGGTATCGATAATGTGCTTATCTTTGCAAAGCAGAGTAATATCTCCTTGCTGGGTATTTCCGAGCTGCAGCCGCTTAAGCTTACATCGCCCTCTATGTTTTTCCTGATCATAGCATTATATATATTGATCTGCATGATAAAAGAAAAGAAAGCGGATATGTGGCTTGTGGCGGCGATGCTGATTTCGATAATCGTTGCAAAGGGTGAGAAAAACACATTTATTCTTGCAGTGGTATTTCTTGTTATCGCAGGTGAAAGTGAAAGTAAGATCCGGAAGATGTACGATCTGCCGTATTCGATGTTTCTGGAATTCGTGATCGTTGCGATCGGTATGCTGCATGTTGTTCTTTTGTTTAATATACCTCAGGAGGAAAGTGTTTCCGAACCCTTATATGCGGCCGAATACATCAGCAACTATGAAGAAAAACCGGAGAATATAAGGATATTTAACGATTTCAATTCGGGTTCGTATTTCTTATATAAAGATATAGGACATGTTTATATAGAACCACGCACCGAACCTTACAATCTGTCGATCAACGGAAAAAAGGACATCATTTCCGAATATGCATATATAACAAGATGCAATGATGAAAAAGATCTGGATGAGTTTTTCTCGGAATATGATTTCGATTATATATATGTACCGTATTTTCTGTCAGCTCTGTCGTTCTATCTTGATGACAGCGATAAATATGATTGCGTTCTCGTATCCGAATGTTTAGCAAATGATAATGCGATATACAGATACTTCGGAGCGAAGATGGATAAAAGGATACCCTTGTACAGACTGTATAAGAGGAAAGAGAAATAAAGGAGAAACCAATGGATATAGCTAAGATCATTGCTGCAGAACTGAATATAAAGGTATCACAGGTTGAGACGGTGATAAAACTCATCGACGAAGGAAATACGATACCTTTTATCGCAAGATACAGAAAAGAAATGCACGGCGGACTTAATGATGAGATACTCCGTGATCTTGATGAAAGGCTGACATATCTTCGTAATCTGCAGGAGAGGAAAGAGAGCGTATTAAGCAGCATCGAAGAGCAGGGAAAGCTGACGGAGGAACTTAAGAAAGCCATAGAGGATGCGCTTACCCTGGTGGCAGTGGAAGACCTGTACCGGCCTTATAAACAGAAACGCAGGACAAGGGCGACGATAGCAAAGGAGAAGGGACTGGAGGGCCTGGCAGTGTGGCTGCGTCTGCAGAACTCAGCGCATTCTCCGGAGGAAGAGGCGAAGAAATATCTTAACGAAGAAAAAGGCGTAGCCACTACGGAAGAAGCATTGGATGGCGCAAAGGATATAATCGCCGAAGAGATATCGGATGATGCCGGGATAAGAAAGCATATACGAGAACTGACCCGCAGGGAAGGAAAAATCGTATCCGAAGCAAAAGATAAAGAGGCGGAGTCGGTATATGAAATGTATTACGATTTTTCCGACAGCATAGGAAAAATGACAGGCTATCGTACCCTCGCCATCAACAGAGGTGAAAAAGAAAAGATCCTTAACGTAAAGATAACAGCGCCTGAAGAGGAGATAGTAAATTATATAGAGAGTAAGGTCATAATAAGACCGGATGATGGGGCAGCAGCTTATCTTAAGGAAGCCTGTGAAGATTCATATAAGCGTCTGATAAAGGAATCCATAGAAAGAGATATAAGAAGTGAGCTTACGGAAGAAGCAGAAGACGGCGCCATAGAAGTCTTCGGGAAGAACCTGACGCAGCTGCTGATGCAGCCGCCTATCGCAGGATATGTGGTGCTCGGCTGGGATCCTGCCTTCCGTACAGGATGCAAACTTGCGGTAGTTGATGAAACGGGCAAGGTGCTTGATACCAAAGTCATATATCCTACTGCGCCGCAGAACAAAGTTAAAGAAGCCAAGAGAGATGTTGAAGAACTGATAAAGAAATACAACATCAGACTTATATCTGTAGGAAACGGCACAGCTTCAAGAGAGTCGGAACAGATAATCACCGAGATGATACGTGAGATAAAAGAGCCGGTGCAATATGTGATAACCAATGAGGCAGGAGCTTCGGTGTATTCGGCCAGCAAGCTGGCCACGGAAGAGTTTCCTAACTTTGATGTGGGACAGCGAAGCGCAGCTTCCATTGCAAGACGTGTTCAGGATCCTCTTGCGGAATTGGTAAAGATAGATCCGAAGTCCATAGGAGTCGGGCAGTATCAGCATGATATGAATCAGAAGAAACTCGGGGAAGCGCTGGGAGCAGTTGTGGAAGACTGTGTGAACCGTGTGGGAGTTGATCTGAATACGGCATCCGCTTCGCTGCTGGAGTATGTTTCAGGAATTAATAAAACTCTGGCGAAGAATATCGTAAGCTACCGCGAGGAGAACGGAAGTTTTAAGAGCAGGAAGGAACTCTTGAAAGTTCCGAAGCTGGGCCCCAAGGCTTTTGAACAATGTGCCGGTTTCATGAGGATACTGAATGCGAAGAATCCTCTGGACGGGACCAGCGTTCATCCCGAGTCATATGAGGCAGCAGAAAAACTGATAGATAAATTGGGTTATTCCGTGAAAGACTTATACGGCGGGTTGCCCGGTATCAGTAAAAACGTAAAGGATACAGGTTCTCTGGCTAAAGAACTGTCTGTAGGTGAAATGACTTTAAAAGACATCTTAAAGGAGCTGGAAAAGCCGGGACGCGATCCCAGAGAGGATATGCCAAAGCCGATACTGCGCTCGGATGTGCTTGCGATGGAGGATCTGAAGGAAGGGATGATACTGAAAGGAACAGTCCGCAATGTCATCGATTTCGGCGCTTTCGTGGATATAGGAGTGCATCAGGACGGTCTGGTACATATATCACAGATGGCGGACCGTTATATCAAACATCCGCTGGAAGTGGTATCGGTAGGTGATATAGTTGAAGTAAAAGTTCTCGGAGTAGATCCGGTTAAGAAGCGTATATCACTTACGATGAAAGGGATATGAAAGACATGAAAAAGAAGTTCGTTGCTATAATACTGACGCTGATTTTTGCACTGACTGCATGCTCCGGTAAAGAGGAGGAGGTCGAAGATACTGAGATAAATGAGGAAGTAACACCGACAGCAGTTGAAGAGCCGGATGAGGTTGAAACCGAACCTGAAGATGAACCTCCGGTTATCGATGTACCGGATGCCGGAGAGAATGAAGGCGGCGAAGAAAAAACGATAGAAGAACAGTACAGTGATATCCTGCTTAAGTATAAGCGTATACAGGATGACAGGCTTACCGTGGAGGAAGTGGAAAAGACAGGCCTTACTACCGAACTGATCCAGCGTGCATGGCCGGCGGGCTGTACGGATGACGAAGTCAGATATCTCTTTTATGATATTGACGGAAACGGTACGGAAGAACTGATCATCATTTACCATACTGATATCGTGGATATATATGCTTATGACGGAGAAAAAGTAAGATATGCCTTCGGCGCTCCCTACAGGGGAATAAGCGTTCTGTATCCGGAAGGACTGCTAGCGGTGTCGGTATCATATTCCGCGGGCGACCATTCTACTATCTGGTATAAGTTTGATACTGTTCTCGGTGATTTCTTTCCATCTTTTGAAATGATCAAGAACTACGACAGTGATCCGGAGTTTTATGAATTCTGCGGTGTAGATGATTCCGACAGGGATGAGGTGGAAAAGGCGTACAGAGAATCCGGAGATTATCCGGTATGGGTATTTGAATGGGGTGATACCCTGACATTTGATGATTATAAAGAGCGCTGCCCGGAAGGCGATCCGGTAAAATTGCCACAGGGAGAGCGATTAGCTGATTTTGAACGTTAATAACTTAAACCTCAATGGAACTCCTGCTACACTTTTGCTAAGGTTAGGGTATTATTATATCGGAAAAATTAAGGAGGATACGGACAAACGGTATGGAGCTATACAGAGGAAGACCGGAGAACACGGAAGAAAGACTGGCAAGAGAGGTACGCACATATGACTTTCTGGATAAGCTTGGCATAGAATATATGAGAACGGATCATGTGGCTGCCGGAACCATGGAGGACTGCAAGGATATCGATTCGATCCTCGGTGTGGTAATATGTAAGAACCTGTTTCTGTGCAACAGGCAGAAGACAAAGTTTTATCTGCTGCTGATGCCCGGTGACAAGGTATTCAAGACAAAAGAACTTTCGGCTCAGATAGGTTCCGCAAGACTGTCCTTTGCGGAAGCAGAATTTATGCTAAAATATCTTGATATAGAACCCGGAGCCGTGAGCGTGATGGGACTGATGAATGACAGTACCAATGCGGTTCAGCTGCTGATAGATGAAGATGTGCTGAAGGGAGAATACTTCGGCTGCCATCCCTGCGTAAATACCTCAAGCCTCAAACTTAAAACCGAGGATATGATCGGGAGATTTCTCCCGGCGACGGGGCATGATTACGTAAAGGTGCAGCTACTGGGAGAATGAGGTGTCAGAAATGGATGAGATCAAGACGAAAAAGAATTATCTGCCGCTGATCATATTGCTGATCGTATTGATCGTGGCTGCAGCGGCAATTGTAATAGTGGTGGTATCTGCCGGCGGCAGTCCGGAGAAGAAGTATGAAAAACAGCTTGCCCTTGCAGAGAATTACGTGGATGAGCTGGATTACGATAAGGCTGTGGCAGCCTATCGTTCTGCGATAGAAATAGATCCGAAGAGACCGGAGGCATATCTGGCTTTGGCAGAAGTGTATGTCAAAACGGATGATTATGACTCGGCCATCGCAGTACTGACTGAAGGCTATGAGAAAAGCGGAGATGAAAACCTGAAAAAAAGGCTGGATGAATACGGACAGAGACAGCTTTCAACTGACGAACCGGAAACAGTTGCCAGGGAAGAAGAACCTGCCGCGCCGGAGAAGACAGACGAGGAAAAACCACATGATTTCAGTAAAGTGGTATTTCCGAAATCCGCCTTTGATTATGAACTGATGGGAAAGAACTGGCTGGATTGGGAGTATGATGCTCTGGCTGCAAGTGTTAAAACTTTACCGGTGGAAATGGAAGAAGACGGAATGTGGCAGACAATGTATGAAGGCACTGTTGCACAGGTATATCAGAATTTTGGTATCCGCTTTATTGAATTATATGACGGAATCGGGGATGTTCACGTGGAAGATAATCTGGAGCAGAATACTTTTTTGATAGACCTGCGTGGGCCGGCCTATGAGGAAGGAGGGGGCTGGCTTAATAAGTGTGAGTTACTCGGAACTCCGGCTAAGGATTTCCTGGCTCAGTATTCGCCGGAATTTGCCGAGGAAGTGTTAGCATTTTTTAGTGATGATGCGAACGAAAGCAATATCGGATATAAGAGTTGGACACTGCAGAATTGTACGGTCCGCACCGAATTGTTCAACGGAGATTATGGCCTTCGTTTCAATTATAATGATGCGGGAAAGAACGGTCTTCCTCCGTGCATCGTAATAGACAAGAACAGTTTTCTTATCACATCGGTTAATGCGGTCAGATTTAACGGGAAGCCGTAGGGCTCCTCATAGAAGTTTGAGAAGTTAATATTTCATAGGGAGGTAGCTGATTCCTCCAGAGATTATGGTGGCGGGATGGAAGGTATTTCCGAGATGCTGAAGGAGCACTGAGGAAACGGAATGTTTATATCAGATATGCAAGGCATGGGAAAATCACCATGCCTTCTTTTATTGACGATGACCGGGCGGCGGTATGGTGCCGGGCGGGAGATGGCGGAGAACTGGAGAGTTGGCGGCCCCCTCATCAGTCAGCCTGGGGCTGACAGCTTCTCCCCGGGGGGAGAAGCCTTGCGATTGACATTTTGTTGAAAACTCACTAAAATAGTAAGATATTTTGGGAATAATAAAGGAAGGATACGGCAATGGAAAGGACTTACATAGAAGACGCCTGCAAGAAGGCAGGGGAAACAGTGCTGGTGAAGGGATTTATCGATAATCTCAGGGACAGCAAGTATATGGCTTTCATAGTGATCAAGGATATCACGGGAAAGATACAGATCACGGTTGAGAAGGAGAAGCAGCCGGAGCTGCTGGATACGATCGCGCAGCTTACGGGTGATTCCGTGATCAGCGTTAAGGGCGTGGTCAATGCCAATGATTACGTGAAGCTGGGCGGAGTGGAGATCATTCCCGAAGAGATAACAGCGGAGTCCATAGCCGATGCTCTTCCTATTATAAGGAAGACGATACCTGCAACGAAGAAGCATAAGGAAGTGGAGCGCTCCAGCATAGACCAGCGTATCGATTACCGCTGGATAGATCTGCGTACCGATGAGAACCAGCTGATGTTCAAGGTGCAGACCGCCATGGTAGCTGCTCTCAGAGAGTTCCTGCTTGAGAGAAAATTCATAGAGATACATACTCCGAAGCTTATAGGCGCTGCCAGCGAGAGCGGCGCGGACGTCTTCGCAGTTGATTATTTTGACAGACAGGCTTATCTGGCACAGAGCCCCCAGTTCTATAAGCAGATGGCCATGGCAGCAGGCTTTGAGCGCATATTCGAGTCGGGTCCTGTGTTCAGGGCTGAGAAGTCCTATACCAACAGGCATGCGACCGAGTTCACCGGCTTTGACCTTGAGTTTTCCTATATAGATTCGGTTAAAGACGTAATGAAGATGGAAGAAGAGCTTCTTACTTATATGTTAAAAAAGGTTTCCGAGCAGTATGGCGAGGAGATAAAGGAGCTTTTCGGACCTGAAGTGATAGTTCCGACCACACCCTTCCCGGTAGTGGACCTGAAGGAACTCTATGATGAACTGGAGAAGAATTACGGCTTTACCGTTCCTGAGGAAGAGAAGAATGACCTGACCACTGAAGCTGAGCAGCTTTCATACAAGTGGGTACAGGAAAAATACGGACATGAGTTCCTCTTTGTAACGGGCTTTGGTGTAGAGAAAAGGCCTTTCTATCATATGAGAGATGAGAAGGGCGTGCCCCAGGGTTACGACCTGATATGGAGAGGTGTTGAGATAACCACAGGCGCGCAGCGTGAGCACAGATATGAGATCTTAAAGGCACAGGCTGAAGAGAAGGGACTTAAGGATGATGTGGAATTCTATCTTGAGTTCTTTAAATACGGCTGTCCTCCTCACGGCGGCTTCGGTCTCGGCGTGGACAGAATGACCATGCTGCTTCTGAACGTGGGAATAAAGGATGCAATGTTCATCTTCAGAGGCCCCAACAGACTGACACCGTAATATAGGGAGGAAAGGATCATGAAACATACAGATATAAAAGAGGTATTTGATAAAAAGGCATTCGGAACAAGCGCGACAGTATGCGGCTGGGTGCGTACTTCCAGGGATTCCAAGAATGTGGCGTTTCTGGAGCTGAATGACGGTACCAGCCTAAAGCATCTGCAGATAGTGCTGGATAAGGAAAAGGAATTTCCCGAGGAAGCGATGAAGCTGGGTACTTCTCTGAAGGTTACCGGTGAGATCGTTGAAGGCAGGGAAGGTGTTCCCGAGATAAATGCGGCTGAGATCGCAGTACTCGGTACCTGTCCTGCGGATTATCCGCTGCAGAAGAAGAGACATACGCTGGAGTTCTTAAGGACCATGCCTCATCTGCGTACCCGTACCAATACCTTCAATGCGGTATTAAGAGTGCGTTCCGTACTGGCAGAGGCTATACATGAGTATTTCCAGGCAAGGAACTATGTATATGTAAATACTCCGCTGATCACCGGCAGTGACTGTGAAGGCGCCGGCGAAATGTTCCAGGTGACCACAATCGGTTACTCGAATGAATATAAAAATGAAGAAGAGTATTATGCAAATGACTTCTTCGGACGCAGGGCAGGACTTTCGGTTTCCGGACAGCTTGAGGGTGAGATGGCTGCCATGGCTATGGGTAAGATCTACACCTTCGGTCCCAGCTTCAGGGCTGAGAATTCCAATACACCCAAGCATCTGGCTGAGTTCTGGCATATGGAGCCGGAGATTGCTTTTGCCGAGCTCCCCGATGTTATTGAAGTGGCTGAGGACCTGCTGAAGCATGTGATCGGCACAGTGCTTGAGAAATGTCCTGCAGAGATGGATTTCTTCGATGCGCATTTTGAAAAAGGACTTAAGGACAGACTGAAAGACCTGATCTCACATGAGTTTGCAACCGTTACTTATACGGAGGCGATCAGGCTGCTGAAGGAGTCCGGTGAGGATTTCGTATATCCGGTTGAGTGGGGTGTAGACCTGCAGACCGAGCATGAGAGATATATTTCCGAAAAAGTATTTAAACGCGCCGTATTCGTGACTGATTATCCCAAGGAGATAAAGAGTTTCTACATGAAGCAGAATCCCGACGGAAAGACAGTGGCAGCAGTTGATCTGCTGGTACCCGGCGTCGGTGAGATAATCGGCGGCAGCGAGAGAGAGGCTGATTATGACAAGCTGATCGCAGCGATGAAAGAGAGAGGCATGAATCTCGATCTCTACAGCGATTATCTTGATCTGAGAAAGTTCGGCTCCGTTCCTCACGGCGGCTTCGGCCTTGGTTTTGAGCGTCTGGTAATGTATGTGACAGGCGTTTCCAATATAAGAGACGTAATATTATTCCCGAGAACAGTAGGAAGCATAAGATAAAGGAGTAGGAAGATGGCAGATAAATTCTTCATACCTGCGGGCTATAGTCCGGCCCTGTCTCTGAGAGAGACACAGCATGCTATCAAATTCATAAAGGACACTTTTCAGCAGACGCTTTCATTTGCGGTAACCCTTGACCGTGTAACTGCGCCGCTGATCGTAAAGAGCGGCAGCGGCATCAATGACGACTTAAACGGCGTTGAGCGTAAAGTCGGCTTCGACATGAGCGTGGAGATGGGAGAAGCTGAGGTAGTTCAGTCCCTGGCAAAGTGGAAGAGACTGGCGCTTTACCGTTACGGTTACAGAGTCGGTGAAGGAATCTACACCGATATGAATGCGATCCGCAGGGATGACAAGGTTGATAATGTCCACTCGATCTTTGTTGATCAGTGGGACTGGGAAAAGGTGATAACCAGAGAACAGAGGAATATTGATTTCCTTAAGGATACTGTGAGATCCATAGTAAAGGCCATCGCGTACGTAAAGAGACAGGTGACTTTAAGATATCCGATGCTGGATGCGCCGATCTGTGATGAGCCTTTCTTTATCACTACCCAGGAGCTTAAGGATCTGTATCCGGACGTGGATGCAAGGGAAAGAGAAAGACTGATCACCAAGGCAAAGAAGACAGTGTTCCTGATGCAGATAGGAAAGAAACTGGATAACGGAGAACCCCATGACGGCAGGGCTCCGGACTATGATGACTGGGAGCTGAACGGTGACATCCTGTTCTGGGATGAGGTGCTGGATGATTCACTGGAGATATCCTCGATGGGTATCAGGGTCGATGAAAAATCCCTTGCTTCCCAGCTTAAGGAAGCGGGAGCAGAAGAAAGGATGCAGCATGATTATCACAAGATGATCGCTAACGGAACGCTGCCTCTTACCATAGGCGGAGGCATAGGACAGTCGAGACTGTGTATGCTGATGCTGGAGAAGGCCCATATAGGCGAGGTTCAGTCCTCGGTATGGCCCAAGTCGATGGTGGAGACCTGCGAGAAGAACGGGATCAATCTGCTGTAAATAAAAAGAGCGCAGCTAAGCGCCTGCAAAAAAAGACCACGGGAAACCCCGTGGCCTTTTAATATTTTTTAGTAGTAGATATAATGTTGCATGTATCTGATCATTGCGGCGCCTATCGTTGCCGTGAATGCAACGGAAAGGATTATGCCTATCAGCATGAATATGAGCATAGCCCTGGCCCAGTTCTTCTTGGTGGGCTGTGTTTCGCCGCCGAAGGCCCATACCAGAAGCAGTATCTGGCCTACACAGGGAAGTATGGCGAGTATGATGGTCAGTACCCATTCTCCCACCGAGACTTCCGCTTCGGGAGCGAAGCCGTAAGGCTGGGCAGGCGGGACCTGTGAATAGCCGGTATTGGAAAAGCCCTGCTGTGTGTATTGGGGCTGGGTATAGGCAGTCGGAGCAGATGCCTGCTGTGAGTAGGGATTTTGCTGAGAGAAGCTATTCTGCTGTGAGTAGGTATTCTGTTGCGGCTGGGCAGACTGTCCGGCATTTGAATTCATGGATTCGCGGAGCGCGAAAGCATCCTGGCCGAAATTGCTGCTGTACTGTCCGCCTGAAGGTCCCAGCGGATCCGGCTTGGTAAAAGGAGAAGCTGCAGGAGCCGGCTGTGAGGAAGGCTGGCCGTAACCCTGGGTGAGCAGGTCGTTTACTGCAGGCTGGTTGTTGGTATTAAGGATATCGGCCCCGGGGGGCGTGGTATTAAAAAGGTTGTTGTTGTCCATGGGGTACCTCCGTTTTTTTGGAATTATAACATAGTGTATGGAAGAGTGTAAACAGCTTCCCCTCAAGGGGAAGCCAGATAGATGACGATGGTGGCGAGGGCGACAAAGATGATAAGGGGATAAAGAGCCTTTTGGCTCTTTTTTTGTATGTAGCGGCGAAAAAGCATTATAAGGATCAGGGGGACCCAGAGAAAAATGGCCGGGTTATACTGCAGGGCTGCGGAAAAGTTCAGGCTAAGCAGGGCAAGGCCTGCATGGGTGAGTCCGCAGGCCGGACAGGGTATGCCGAAGATGATCTTAAACGGGCAGAATTCACCGAAGATCAGAGCCGTTGCAATGAAGTATACGGCTATGGCAGCGATGGCCGGAAGCAGCTTCTTTATATCGTTTTTTAGCAGTGTCAGAGCGTCTTTCATGGCTACTAGTTTACAGTAAAAGCGCACTAATCGCAACAATAGAGATATAGGCAAGCAACATGTAAGTATTTTTTTAAAGCAGGCAGGAATATACTGTTTGGTGGGGTAAAATACCACAGACAAGAAAGGAAGGTATATAAAATGGAAGCTGGTTTTGTGGGTATCGATCTGGGTACATCGTCGGTTAAGCTTATTTTAATGGATGAAACAGGGCATATTGAGCGTACTGTTTCTAAGGAATATCCCTTAAGCTTTCCCAAGCCGGGCTGGTCGGAGCAGTCTCCTTATGACTGGTATACGCAGTCCATGGCAGGTTTGAAGGAATTGATAGCAGGTTTTGAAGATAAGGTAAAAGGCATCAGCTTCGGCGGTCAGATGCACGGACTGGTAGTACTGGATGAAAAGGACGAAGTGATCCGTCCCGCTATCCTCTGGAATGACGGCCGTACCACCAAAGAATGTGAATATTTAAACAATACCATCGGCAGGGACGTGATAAGCGCAGAAACCGGAAATATAGCTTTTGCCGGCTTTACGGCTCCCAAGCTGCTGTGGATGAAAGAAAATGAACCGGATCTTTTCGCAAAGATCGTAAAGATAATGCTTCCCAAGGATTATCTGGCATACAGACTGAGCGGTGTTCATGCAACGGATGTTTCCGATGCATCGGGCATGCTCTTATTTGATGTAAAGAACCGTGACTGGTCTGACAAGATGTGTGAGATCTGCTCGGTTAAGAAAGAATGGCTGGCTAAGATATTCGAAAGCTATGAAGTGATCGGCAATATCAAAGAAGATGTGGCTGCAGAGCTTGGTGTATCTAAGGATGTGAAGATCATCGCAGGCGCAGGCGACAATGCGGCAGCAGCTATAGGAACAGGAACCGTAGGCAACGGTGACTGCAATATTTCCCTTGGTACCAGCGGAACTATCTTCATTTCTTCCGACACCTATTCTGTTGATGATAAGAACGCTCTTCACTCATTTGCGCATGCAAACGGCAAGTTCCACCTGATGGGCTGCATGCTTTCGGCTGCAAGCTGCAATCAGTGGTGGATGGGCGATATACTGAAGGATAAGGATTTCGCGGCTGCACAGGCAGGCATCACCGAGCTTGGCAAGAACCACGTTTACTTCCTGCCTTATCTTATGGGTGAGAGATCACCTCACAATGACGCTGATGCAAGAGCGGCATTCGTGGGCATGAGCATGGATTCCACCAGAGAAGATATGCTCCAGGCTATATATGAAGGCGTTGCCTTCGGCATCAGGGATTCCTTTGAAGTGGCAAAGGCTTCCGGCATTAAGATCGACCGTACCAAGATCTGCGGCGGCGGCGCAAAGAGCCCTCTCTGGAGACGCATAATGGCCAACGTGCTGAACATCAGCGTTGATTCCATAGAGAGCGAGGAAGGTCCCGCACTCGGTGGCGCTATGCTGGCAGCAGTAGGCTGCGGATACTTTGCTTCCGTTGAAGAAGCAGCATCAAAGATCGTTAAGGTCATAGGTACAGTAGAGCCCGAGGCTGAACTGGCTGCGCTTTACGAAGAGAGATACAAGACCTTTAAGAAGATTTATCCCGCGCTTAAGGCTATATACAAGGAACTTTGACCTGACGCTTATTAAGGGGGTAACACATTGAAGAGAATAGCACAGACAGAGAACGGAACAGTGCGCGGCATGCAGGGAACCGATGCCAGGATCACTGTATATAAAGGCATACCATTTGCAGCTCCTCCCGTAGGTGATAACAGATGGAGAGCTCCCCAGCCTTGTGAGAGCTGGGAAGGCGAAAGGGAGTGCTATACTTTCGGACCCATATCTTTCCAGGATCAGCCGGGCGTAGGTGACGACCTGTATTGCAGGGAGTGGCACGTAGATCCGGATATTCCTTTAAGTGAAGACTGTCTTTATCTTAATGTATGGACACCGGCAAAGACTCCCGATGAGAAGCTTCCGGTGCTGATTTGGTATTTCGGCGGAGGCTTCCAGTGGGGCTATACCGCAGAGATGGAATTCGACGGCGAGAGGCTCGCTTCCCGCGGCATCATAGTTGTAAGCGTTGGCTACAGACTCGGAGCCTTCGGTTTTCTTGCACATCCCGAAATAACAAAAGAATCTCCGGATGCTCCCGGCAACTTCGGCCTCCTGGATCAGCAGGCAGGCTTAAGATGGGTGCACAGGAATATCGCGGCTTTCGGCGGTGATCCGGATAAAATATCCATCGCAGGACAGTCTGCGGGCGGCTGCAGTGTTATGAACCAGCTGACCAATGAAGATAATTACAAGCTCATCAAGGGGGCGCTGATCTGGAGCGGCATCATCCGTTTCTCCGAGGAGATGAAGGATGCAGATCTGTTCAGACCTGTAAATCTTGAAAGGGCAGAGCAGAAGGGAGCTGATTTCTTTGAGTATATCGGTGTATCCGGACTTGAAGAAGCAAGGAAGATCGATCCCGCTGTTATCAGAGAGAAATATGCAAAATACAGGGAGACTCATCAGATGTTCGTTCCTTTCGTGGACGGCAAGTTCTGCAAGGGTGATCCCGTACAGCGCATCATTGACGGCGACTGTGCGCCGGTGCCCATCATCTCCGGTAATACTTCCGATGAGTTTATAATCGGCGGTAACAATACCGTTGAGAGTTCGGTGAAGGCGGTATTCAATGAGACACTGGCAAAGCGTGATGCCACGCTTTACTATTACAGATTTTCACCCGACATGCCGGGTGATGACAAGCCGGGCTGCTTCCATTCATCGGATCTCTGGTTCTGGTTTGAGACCCTGATGAAGTGCCGCAGGCCTTTCACCGGTCATCATTATGACCTGGCAAGAAAGATGGCCAATTATGTTGCGGCTTTTGTCAAGACCGGCGATCCCAACTGCAAGGATGCGGATGGTTCCGCACAGCCTGAGTGGAAGACCTATTCAAAAGAGCTTAAGGCTGAGATGAACTTTGTGGGCGAGGGCGCGGTACCCGGAGTGGAGATAGCAAGACCCGAACAGGTATACAATCCCTACATGCCTTCATGGGAATATGTTCCCGACGGAGAACCCCATGTATTCGGAGACAGGGTATATGTATACGGTTCACATGATAAATATGACGGACAGACTTTCTGCTTAAAGGATTATGTATGCTGGTCAGCGCCGGTAAATAATCTGAAGCAGTGGAAATACGAGGGCGTCATTTTCAGAAAGACGGATGAGCCTGTCAATCCCGACGGACATATGTGTCTTTACGCACCGGATGTGACCCAGGGACCGGACGGCAGATATTATCTGTATTATGTAATGGATAAGGTAGGTTTTGTATCCGTTGCGGTATCCGATACTCCCGGCGGAAAGTATGAGTTTTACGGTTATGTTAAATATGCGGACGGCACCAGACTCGGAGACCGTGAAGGCGATGAGCCCCAGTTTGATCCCGGCGTACTGACCGAAGGCGATAAGACTTATATGTTCACAGGCTTCTCGGGCCGCGGTGACAAGAGCAGGCAGGGCGCGATGCTGACCGTGCTTGACAAGGATATGCTGACAGTCATCGAAGAACCCGTGTATGTGGTGCCTTCGGACTGGAAATCAAAAGGAACGGAATTTGAAGGACATGCATTCTTTGAAGCATCTTCCATAAGGAAGCGTGACGGAAAGTATTACTTCGTCTATTCTTCGGAAGTGATGCATGAGCTCTGCTATGCGATTGCAGACAAGCCGGAAGGTCCTTATAAATACGGCGGCGTGATAGTAAGCAACTGTGACATAGGCATAGATTCCTATAAGGAAGCATCCATGTCCATGGCATATGGCGCCAACAATCACGGCGGCATAGAGAAGATCGGCGATGACTGGTACATCTTCTATCATCGTCATACCAACGGTACCTGGTATTCGAGACAGGGCTGCGCAGAGAAGATCAGCTTTACCGAAGACGGACTTATCCCTCAGGTAAGGATCAGTTCCTGCGGCTTAAACGGCGGACCTCTTTCGGATATCGGCGAGTATCCTTCATACATAGTATGCCATCTCTTTACGGATAAGCATGAGATGTATGTCGGAAATGAGACCGCGCCGAGAGTGAAGCAGGACGGCGCCGACGGCGAGATGGTGACAGGCTATATCGCAAATATCAAAGATAAAGTAACGATGGGCTTCAGATCATTTGAGCTCAAAGGCGCAAAGGGCTTAAGGATAAAGACCAGAGGTTATATCCACGGTGACTTTGTCATAAAGACAGCCTGGGACGGCGAAGAACTCGGACGTATCACGGTACAGGGTGATAACATCTGGACAGCTTACGAAACTAAAGTTGATTTCAAAGACGGCGTAAGCGATCTGTACCTGAGCTTTGAAGGAAATGGCATCGGATATCTGAAGAGCTTCGAATTCTTACACTAATAACAGAAGAAGTCTTCTGTTATCATACAAACAAAGGAAAGGAAGGAAATTCTTATGGAGAACACACCCAAAGTAAAGATCGGTATTGTTGCAGTGAGCAGGGATTGCTTCCCCGAGTCACTCTCTGTTGACAGGAGAAAGGCTCTTGTTGCTGCATACAAGGCAAAATTCGATGAGGCTGACATCTATGAATGCCCCATTTGTATCGTAGAAAGCGAGATACATATGGTTCAGGCTCTCGAAGACATCAAGAAGAACGGCTGTAACGCGCTCTGCGTATACCTCGGCAACTTCGGACCCGAGATAAGCGAGACACTTCTTGCAAAGCACTTCGAAGGACCCAAGATGTTTGTCGCAGCTGCTGAAGAGACACAGGACTCTCTGCTTGACGGCAGAGGAGATGCATACTGCGGTCTGCTCAATGCAAGCTATAACTTAGCACTTCGTAACGTAAAGGCTTATATACCTGAGAATCCTGTAGGTGATGCAGAGGATCTGGCTGTAGAGATCAACGCATTCGTACCCATCGCAAGAACTCTGATTGCTCTTGCTGATCTGAAGATAATAAGCTTCGGTCCCAGACCGATGAACTTCCTTGCATGCAACGCTCCCATCAAGCAGCTTTACAATCTGGGCGTTGAGATCGAAGAGAACTCCGAGCTGGATCTTTTCGAAGCATTCAACAAGCATGCAGATGATCCCAGGATCCCTGAGGTTGTTGCAGATATGGAGAAGGAGCTGGGCGCAGGCAACAAGAAGAGCGAAGTTCTTCCCAAGCTTGCTCAGTATGAGCTGACTCTGCTTGACTGGATCGAGGCACACAAGGGCTACAGAAAGTATGTTGCAGTAGCAGGTAAGTGCTGGCCCGCATTCCAGACA
>JAEEIK010000073.1 GCA_016281335.1 Lachnospiraceae bacterium
GATCTCAGCTGAATGCTTCCTTACACAATCATTTTCATCAAAAACTTTTACCGGTATATGAAATTTCACTGTATTCTCCTATGCGTATACAATCACAGCCACAAGTTCCACTGTTTCATCTGTTTTATTCTCTATACCGTGTCCTGTTCCGGCTGGACATATGGTCACATCGCCTGCATTAACCGTACGGATCTCACCGTTATCGTTATACTCGGCAGTTCCTTTTATGATGTAAAAGAGTTCACTGTCTTTTTCATGCACATGGAAACCTATGCTGCATCCGGGCTTCAATGTAATCTTTGCAAACAGACGTCCCTTATCATTCAGTTCCTGATCACCTTCAATAAAACTTGTGATCTCTACGGTACCCTTACCGTCTCTCATGTGTTCCCTGTACTCAACTTTGCAGTCTTCACTTTTTCTTATCATGTCTGATCTCCTTTCTGTTTATCAGTTTTGTTGTTCCATGCATCATATATTTCTGCTTTCAGTTCTTCAAGCTGCGCCTTTAATACCTTATCCTTAATATCCAGATCCAGAAGCATTTCAAGATAACCCTGTTCTTTTGTTATCACGATACTTTCAGGATACACCAGTTCAAAGCCCATGCAGCACTGACCGATCATTGATTCAAACTTGTTATCTATCAACGGTCTCGGCACACAGCGATGTCCCCTGACGCAGTTGATCACCTCTTCATTTGCAGGAGTATCCATTGATACTATGATCCTGCATCGTTCATCATAAGGCGGTTCAGTGATGACCCGGAAGATATCGATCTTATCCGCATCCCGAATGATATTACAGTACATCAGCGTTTTGTCATCCAGATCATCCGGCAGTTCAAGTTTATTATGAAGTCTTATCGCAGTCTCGGCAACTTTATTCCATTCTTCGAATATACCCTTAAAACGTTCATCCTTTTCAAACAGTATATCTGCGCCGAATTCTGCATGATCAACACTTTTGGCATCTCTGAACGTACCGTATACCGTGTATTGCTCAAAGCGCCCTATATCATGGAACATTCCAAGCATCCATGCCAGATCCCTGTCTGCTCCTATACTGTCAGCGATCCTTTCCGCTATCTCAGCCACTCGGTATGTATGATCGATCTTAAGCTTTATCTCTATGATGTCTGCATCATAGCCTGCAACATATTCATCAAATAACTGTCGTGCCCTTTTCCTGTCCATCTCTCTTCTCCGTTCTTTACTCTGTCTATTCTATCACATTTTCCGCAAATTACTAATCCTCTTTTGCTGATCTGTAACTGTCCGATCAGCGGGACGGTTCTCTGATCTCCCGAAAGAACGGATAGCTGCCGAGAATTAAATCCAGCGACTTAGCAAGGATTTAATTCCCGGCAGCTATCCGTATATCGAAAATCAATCAGAGAACCGTCCCCCTGATCGGGTCTACGAAACGTAGGTAGATGTATCAGGACTGTCATGTTATGATGCAAACATGGAGGTAAGAAAAATGAATCAATATGTAACAGGTGCAGTCATTAAGGAACTGCGTGAGAAGAATAAAATGACACAGCTGCAGCTTGCAGAGAAACTGGGTGTTAGCGATAAGACCATATCGAAATGGGAGACTGCAAAGGGCTATCCTGATATCACCTTGCTTGAACCGATCGCCGAAGCCTTCAGGATATCAGTCACGGAACTGATATCAGGTAATACGGTGCTTAATGCGAATGTTTCCGCAAATATGTTAAAGTCGAAATTCTATGTGTGTCCTGTCTGCGGCAATGTGATACACGGTATAGGTGAAGCTGTGATACAGTGTCACGGCATACAGTTGATGCCGATGGACGCCGAAAAAACGGATGAACAGCACATGATATTTATAGAACGTGTTGAGGATGAGTTTTATGTCAGGATAGACCATGAAATGACAAAGGCTCATTATATCTCATTTATGGCTGCCCTGTCATCGGACAATCTGCAGCTGATAAAGCTTTATCCCGAAGGTAATGCAGAAGCAAGATTCAGAATCAACGGTGTTAAGAAGATCCTGTTCTGCTGTAACCGTGACGGACTCTTCTCCATAGATGTTGTTAAAGGTATAGATGATAAGGAGCACGGTTACGATCGTACCAAAGAACGAAGGGCAATAGAAAAAGCAGCCGGGATTCTGCTCGCATAAGCGGGCAGTATCAGACTGCCTTATAGTTTAAAATTCAATGACCGTGTACAGTCCAACATTTGTTAGTGTTATTTCAGTAAAAACATCTTTACGAACAAAAGATATACCGGGATGTGCCATACCTTCCGGAGAATATACAACAGGCTCCGTATCCGCAACATTACGTACACTTAACTTTAATTCTTTCATAATACTTACACAGTCAGTGCTCTCATCATAAGCATAATTCAGTATATGTATCCATGTCCTGCCGTCTGCATCATATCTCTGAACTCCGATATTATCCGCATCACAGCATACAGGTGCAATGCCTGAATACAGCGGTTCGAAAGCATTCATGAACCTGCTCATATACTCTGCCTTATCTCCTTTAAGCGAAACAAACTCTACATTACTGTTTCCTTCAAGCTCAGAAGCAAGACTGCTTCCTTCTGCAATGCGTCCTGCAACCAGTATCTTGCCGCCGCTTGCAGCGTACTCAGCCAATATCCTCTGCTGATTCTCTGTCAGCACATAGCAGTCAGGAACAACTATCAGAGGATATTCTTTTATACGTTCCTGATCAAAGTCATCTTCTCTCAGCTCGCCGTCAGGCAGCATCACCACATCATACTGAGCATTCTTATCGCTTAAGGCTCTTATCACATCCCAGAAAGGAACCGGCTTCATATCAGGATCCAGCCACTCCGTAGCAGTCACATCCATCAGCGAGACATAAGAATCCTGCATGCCATTGGCTCCGCTTCCCTTGTTGGAATCACGCCAGTAATAACTTCCATAGGAATAAAGAACAGCCACACTCTTTGACTTACAGCGGGGATAACATTCATCATGTTCATAAAGAAAATCCTGTATCTGTTCGGTAACAAGCTGCGGAGCCCAAAAAGCATCCCTGATCTCATTTCCCATCCAGCTTCCGTATGGTACGGACATATTACAGCCGTACATTGCAGCTTCTATCAGATATATGCGGTACAGATCATAGCCGCGCCCCTTATCCAGCAATTTAAGCAGTTCGGGCATGATGCCTCCGTAGGGATTCTCAGCTATGATCACCTGCTTACCAAAAGCAAAGCCTGCACAGTAGCGATAGTAATACGGTTGTTTAAACAGCGTATGTTCCATTTCGGTAATGACAATATCAACTTTATTTTCTATCGGATAATATGCCGGCTGCATATTATAGAAATTACCCGATACCAGCAGATCCCTGTCGTATCTTGCCTTTGCATAGGAACGGGCATAGTCGGCAAGTTCACTGAAGTACTTACGTACCTGACATAGCTGGAATTCCCAGTAATCACGAAACAGCGGATCTTTTCGCGGATAGTCATATCCCGAAGTCTTAAGATATTCTCCGTAATGGAAAGTATCAAGATCGATATCATCCCATTCCCTAGCAAGAAGTCCCGCTTCTTTTCTTTCTTTAAGCCATGAGTTAAACTGCTTCATGCAGCTGTCACAGAAACAGCCGCCTGAATTTATCGAAGTCATTGGCAGTTCGCATTCATCCAGCTGTATTCCAGGCACTCCGGCATCGATCTGTATCTCAATGATCTTCTTCAGGTATCCTCTCCATACCGGATTGTTGCGGCACATCTGGTAACACTGCTCTTTACGCCCTTTTACTTCCACCCACTGCGCATGTATAGGATTTCCGAAACGATCTCTTGAACAGCAGTATTCCCAGATATCCTTTACCGGCTTACCGTCTTCATCAAGTATCCCTTCCGGATAATAATCTTCAAGCTTCGTCGGAAAAGCTTCTTTATGCAGTCCTGCGGTGAACTCCCTTAAGCCATACCATTCACGGTTTTCATCCGTCTCGGCTCTTTCATTCATTTTTATAAGCCGTCCCTTTTCATCAAAAACCGCCGGGTATTCCCAACCCTGCACTTCAAATACTATGCCGAAGAGCTTGATATCACGCCTGTTGCATTCCTCCACAAAATCCCTGTCGTTCATGAAACCGTAGACCTGCATTCTCGGATCTACGGCTCCGAATGCCTCGTGCTTTAAATACGGCAGACTGATACTGCCTCCGCCCATGCCTGCCCATACCAGCACTGTCCCGTGATATTTTTCAAGATCGCGAAGCATGGTAAGATTACGCATCGGCAGACTCGGATGATAACAGTGTTCATTTTTATACCAGGAATCAAAGTATATCGCTCTTTCCATAAATCCTCCCTCAGATCAGCATGAACCAGTCATACTTAAATGGCCCGTCGGCTTCGATACGGACAACATGTTTTCCTTTCAAAGCTTCCTTATCAATTCCGCTCATATCAAGAGGTATATGTATATCTGCCCATAAAAGCGGCCAGGCTTCTCTTCGCAGTCTGTCATCCTCTACGGCCTTTGGCATATAATTTCTTGCTTCTGCAGGCTTCTTCTCATAGTCATGAGTATTAAGTGTAAGAGAAGCTGCCAATATATCATCAACGTATATCCTGATGTCCGCATTATCCGGTGCATAACCGTGTATTCTGAATGTCTGCGCATCCTCATTAATATCACAGTCTTTATATGTTACTCTGATCTTCCCGTTTGCCGGAGGCTCATACACACCTGCGCTACCGGCCATCAGTGCGCTGTATCCGTACATACCTTCCACTATCTGAGTTCCGCTCTCTTCATCATAGTGATCTGCTTTGGTCTTTTTGGACATATCACGTGAAGTGCGTAAATCACCGTCGATATCAATCATAGCGGAAAGTCTTATATCTGCACTCGAAGCTCCGACACATATTTCATAACTCCCCTTTTCTATGATCAGTTTTTCACTTACCACATCATAATACGCAAGTTCCCTCAGCGGTATCTGCAGCTTCACTTTTCGTGTTTCTCCGGCTGCGATATCTTTTACTCTTTCAAAGCCGATCAGCTGTTTAAGAGCTTTCTTAACACTTCCTTCGGGAGCCTTTGCATATAGCTGGACCACTTCATCGGAAGTATATTCTCCGATATTTGTTACACTTACTTCAACATTCAGCATGCGTCCGTCTTTGCGTACTTTGTCATATACTCCGACGGGCTGACCGTAAACTTTATGCTTAACACTTTCTCTGCTATCACTTTCTCCCTTCACTACATCAAGTTTCAGCTCACTGTATTCAAAAGTCGTATATGTCAGCCCGTATCCGAAAGGATAAAGCACTTCGCCTTCAAAATATCTGTAAGTACGCCCCTTCCCGATAATGTCGTAATCATTGATATCCGGAAGATCCTCATCCTTCTTATACCAGCTTTGGGTCAGCCTGCCTGCCGGATGAACACTTCCCGTGATCACTTCTGCAAGCGACTGTCCCATGCACTGCGAACCTGTAGCTGACCATATAATTGCTGCAGCCTTTTCATTGATCTCATTGATAGCATAGGGATAATCACTCATCAGAACAACGATGATATTTTTATTTACTTTATAAATCTCATCAAAAAGTTTTTGCTGGTAAGGTATGAACTCTATGGTCGATCTATCTATCTCTTCTTTGGCATTTACCATCGGGCAATGTCCGAGTGCAAGTATCACCGTATCCGCTTTGGCCGCAGCCTTTACGGCTTCTTCATATCCCCTGCTAATGATCTCAGTTTCAAACGAAAGAGCTGTCAGTACTTCATCTTCTTCCTTTGCCGAAAACAGATAACCGTCTTTATCAGCATATATCCGATTACCGAAACGGTCTTTCAGGATCAGCTTCCCGCCTTCTTCTTCAAGTCTGAATACTTCCAGATCAAACCAGCTGAATATCTTCTCTGCATCGGCAGATACTTTACCTACTATCTTTGCTGTGATCTTCTCCTTATCATCCGCAAAGCGTGTGATCATATACTTTCCGCTGTTCTCATTCCTGAAAGTGTATGAATCTTCGCCCCAGTCTTCGAGAATGAATATGTCCGCTTTATCACCCAGTCTGATATTCGCATCTTCACCTGCAGAAAGATACTTATCACCGCACTTAAGATATACTCTGTCGCAGCCGTCGGTATAACTGATACCCTCAGACTTTCCTGCTTTTGAAAGCTCGCTGTTCAATCCGTCCAGCAGACTGGTGTGCTCCGGTGCTTCTCCTCCATACCAGTCATAGAACCACTTATCCCCTACAGGCCCCGCAAGTACACAGTTCTTCAGATCCTTGAGGGGAAGCAGTCCTTCATTCTTAAGCAGTACCACCGACTCATCGCTCAGTTCCCTGCAGGCTTTCATTGCTTCCTCATCGCAGAGTTCACCTTTCACCCGGCCTTCTTTATCCTCTTCAAAAAGCCCGAGTCTTATCTTTGTCCTGTAAACATTTCTTATGGCTTTATCTATATCTTCTTCAGTAAGTATGCCAAGTTCATATGCTTCAGCTGCTCCTGCATATACAGCCTCAGGATTGCCGCTCATTGCATCCACACCGGCTTTTAACGATCTTGCAACTGTTTCGGCATCCATAGCCGTCACATGACTGAAGCCTGCCGAAAGTTCCATTGCGCCTCCGTCGGATACCGCATGTGTAAGTCCGAATTCATCTTTGAGCAGCCTTCTCACATCATCATTAAAAAGTCCCTGCACGCCGTTGATCCTGTTGTAAGCAGTCATCACTCCTTCCGCGCCGCCTTCTTCTATACAGTGCCTGAAGGGCTCCAGATACAATTCGTATTTATTCCGCGGACTGATGCTCGAATTCTTCCAGCCTCTGCCTATCTCGGTATTGTTTGCATAGAAATGTTTAAGAGTAGCAGCTGCCGTCAGATGCTCCTTATCCTCACCCTGAATTCCCTGAACATAGGACGCCGCCATCAGACCTGCCTGAAGAGGATCCTCGCCATAGGCTTCTTCATTCCTGCCCCACCTGGGATCTCTCAAAAGATCGACCGTGGGAGCCCATCTTGAAATGCCTCCCCACGGCCGTTTGTTATAACATATCCTCGCTTCTTTTCCTACGATCTTTCCCGCAACTTTAATGGCAGTCTTATCCCAGGAGGCACTCATGCCTACAGGCTGCGGGAAGGATGTGGTAATATCAGCATTTCCTATACCGTTCTGATCATTCCTGGCTTCAACGCCATGAGCAGCCTCTCCACCGAGACGCATATCCGGTATGCTTAAGCGTTCCACACCTTTTGATCCCGATGCCAGCATATGCAGCTTCTCATCAAGAGTGAGACTCTTTAATATATGATCAAGCTTTGTTTCGATATCAGTATTGCTGCTCCATAAAACTTCATCTTTATCTGTCATGGATCCGATACCCCCTGTAGTTTATATAATTGAGGATAAACCATCGGTACCGGGAATACTTCTTAATATTTGGCTTTTACCTGTCATTTTTTGACTCATATGCCATGCCTGTCAGGCCTTCCAGTATGGAGCCGCTTGCCCAGGGCATCAGGGCAAACCAGGTCGATGCAACGCTTCCGTCCGGATAGTGTTCCGTAAGCAGTCCTTCACTGTGACAGAAGCGTTCCGACATCCAGCCGGTCTTTCCGTAATCATATTCCTTGTCAAAAGTATTGTGACACTGACAGCTCCACAGTATAGTATCTCTCAGGCGGCTTCGTATATATTCATCATCCCTGAACTTAAGATAATGATACATCTCATCTATGACCGATGAAGACATCGGATGTATATGCGGATTGGTAACGGAGGTGATGCTGCCTCCGCAGCTCGACCAGCCCACCTTACTTAAGGGCGGTACTTTGACCGGCGAATTATAGCAGAACTTAAAAGTGTATTCATAATAAAGCGCATCCTTCATATGATCCAGAAGTAATTCCTTATTTTCCTTATCATCAACGATCTCATGCAGATAGCGCACAGCACGGATATAGCTTAAGATTCCTTCCGAGTCCGTCTTCTTATCAATATCCAGAGGCCCGCCGTAACATTCCTGATGTTTTATATACGCTTCATGGTACCGGGCCTCGCTCTTTAACATAGCCGGAAGATACGACTTTTCTCCGGTGATATAACTGTAATATGCCGCAGCAGCCAGGCACCATGCACCCGATAATGAATCATAGTCAAGTCCAGCGCAGCTTTTATCCGACAGGATATACGGATACTCTCCGTCCGCATTCCTGCTCTTTTCGGTCTGTTCGATCACTCCCTTACAGAAGGAAAGCCAGCTTTGATGCTCCGTTCCTTTTTCTTTTTCCAATACATATGCTTTCAGGATCAGATACACACTCTGCCCCACCAGGTATGCTGCATGACCGGGAGCAGGCTGTTTGTTATACCACCAGCCGTGATTGCTCCATACCCCATCCTGCTCAGCCGTATACGGCAGACCGTTCTTTTTATTCAAAGAGGTATCTACGATATGATCTATGCATTCCAGCGTCTGTAAACGCATGGTCTCATCATTAAGACGATGGGCAGAACAGAGCATCGGAACTGCAGCCGAGAGACCGTTAGTCCATGATATGGATGGAAGAGGCCTGTATTCGTAATGATCTCCCTTATCAAACACAAAACCCGCATAGCAGTGGTTTTCCGGAAGCCAGGCATCCTGACTTATCGCAGTTGCCAGGTCGCTGACGGTTTCCTGAACACTACGACAGCTTCTGGGTTCTTCATGAAACTTATCGTATGTCCATTTCAAAGCGTCCTGTATCCCGCGCTCATCCTCAGCTTCATGATCGAAGCAATAGAGCGTAAAGCTGACAGTCTCAGCTTTGTTAATATGAAACGAATTAACATCACTTAATTCTTTTGCGGGAAAATATTTATGAGAATCCACGAACATATACGGCGCATTTTCATATCCGAGAGAGTACCACACTTCTCCCTTTTCAAGTGAACAGCCAAAGCCCGCATACTGATAAAACTCTCCCTTTACGTCAGGATACCAGGGCTGTGTGCTTCCTTCTGAATCAAGATAATAGGGTGATGCCGAGAAGCCTTTTACCCTGCCTCCTGAATAAACAAGCGCCAGAGGATGTGAAAGCCTGTCACTCCTAACCATCCACCATGGTGAAGCAGGAAAGTCTTCCTTCAGCCTCATGCAGGGTGTCTTGCTGTCAACGGTAAGCGGTGCCTCACCTCTGTTAGTCCCGTACATAAAGCCGGGCAGGAAGAATCTTAAGTCTGCAGGATCCTGCGATGCAGCCTTCATCGCAAACCTGATCACTCCTGCAAATTCCTCCTTAGCTGTAATGCTTATGCTTATTTCTTCCGGATACTTCCCTTCGGAACACTTTGTTTCTATGTTCAGCTCAGCAGCATTGATCTCAGAGTATTCCTGCATACCGGCTTTTTTATATGAAATACTTATCATATTCTTCCCCTCCTGCTTAGCCCTGCAGCTCTTCTCTTACATTGTTGATCTTAGGATACGCTTTTATAAAAGCATCCACCACTTCCTCATCAAACTGACTTCCTTTTCCTTTCAGTATCTCTTCGTAAGCATCCTTTTCATTCCATGCCTGTTTGTAACTTCTCTTGCTGGTCAGTGCATCATAAACATCCGCTACCGCTACGATCCGGCTTTCAAGACTGAGCTTATCGAGAGTCTTTCCTTCCGGATAACCGCGTCCGTCGGGACGTTCGTGATGTTCAAGCGCAACAGTCTTTGCCATGCGCATCACGTCGCCTTCCACATCTTTAAGAAGCTTACCGCCATATCCCGGATGCTTCTTTATCTCCGCAAACTCTTCGTCTGTCAGCCTCGCGGGTTTTTCAAGTATCTCATCATCTATCATCAGTTTTCCTATATCATGCATCGTGGATGCAAGCCGGATCTGATTGGCTCTGTCTTCATCCAGTCCCAGCTCAAGAGCCATGATCCTTGAATACTCTGCCACACGCCGTACATGCTTACCTGTCTGTTCCGATTTGTTTTCGGTTATTTCTGCAAAGGACATGATCATCTCTTCCTGAATGCGGTTGGTCTCATCTGCCTTTTCCTGCAGATATGCGCCGTATTCGAAGATGTACGCAATGAGTCTGAGTATCAGGAAGATTATGATACCCATAAGCGTGCTGAACACCACGAGCAGCAGAGCCCTTGTGGAAAGTTTTCTTAAACTGTCGGCAGTTTCTTTTGTAAATGGCGTTCTGGCATTTATGATCTTCTTAAAGATCTTTTTATAGCCACATATCAGAAAAAGCAGGACTACTGCCATCAGTGAAATGAAGATACCTGCCAGCGTGATCTGCAGACGGTAATTACTGTCTTTCATAAAAGTCGAGACCAGATCAAGGGGAAGGAGATTTGCATTATTTACAAGATTGTTATGCAGAGCCGACAGTTCATCCTCATGATACGGAAAGAAAGCCACGCCCAATCCTATCACTGCTATTACCCCGAACAATATCATACACAGCGTCGTTGTAAGCTGTATTATCTTGCTGATCTTAATAATCCTTTTTCTTGTCTCTTCCATGTCAAGCTTTCTCCTTCTGCCGTCTCGGCTCATAGTACGAACCCATCACTGCATTTATAGCATAAGCAGCAGGCGGCTTGAAAAGCCGCCTGCTGCTTATGCCTCGTAAGGTTTGATCGTCTGTATCGTTCCGTCGGGATTGTATTTGAGTTCCGTATACTTCACGTTTCTTCTGTGGTTGATGCCGCCGGAGATCTCACAGTCATGATAGAAGAGATACCACTTTCCGTGATACTCAATGATTGAATGATGAGTCGTCCAGCCGATAACGGGTTCAAGTATCCTTCCGCGATAGGTAAAAGGTCCTTCAGGTTTTTCACCGGTCGCATAGACAACGTAATGTGTAGTTCCGGTTGAATATGAAAGATAATACAGGCCATTATACTTGTGCATCCAGGGACCTTCGAAATATCTTCTGTCCTCGTCTCCGGCCTTGATAGGCTCTCCGTTTTCATCAAGGATCGTTACCATCTTCGGCGTTTCCTTAAATGACTTCATATCATCAGTCAGCTCTGCAAAGAAGGGTCCGAGTGAAGAAGCATCCGCAGGTATTTCCGCAGGATCCTTAACGAAGCTTCCGGTCTGCCACTTCTCAAGCTGTCCGCCCCACAGTCCTCCGTTATACATGTAGCATCTTCCGTCATCATCCATGAATACGGCGGGATCTATGCTCATGCTGCCTTCCATGAAATTATCCTCTGCTTTGAAAGGCCCTGTCGGGCTGTCACTTACTGCCATACCGATGCGGAAGATGCCGTCCTTATCTCTTGCAGGGAAATACAGATAATATTTACCGTCTTTGCATACACAGTCGGGTGCCCACATCTGCTTACTCACCCAGGGAACATCCTTCATGTGAAGCGCTTCTCCGTTGTCAACACAGTCGGCCTCAAGGTTATCTAGTGATAATACATGATAGTCTTCCATCAGGTACTCGCCGCCCTCATCATCATCTTCCCCGTCATGCTCGAGATCATGAGACGGGTACACATATATTTTATCGTTAAATACATGCGCCGAAGGGTCTGCTGTAAAAATGTGTTTTACCAAAGCTTCTCTTTCTTTCATGACATTTACCTCCGATTTTTTATGATTATTCTATTACAAACATGACGATCCCGCTTCTTATCCGTTGACGGGAAATATCTCATATTTTGAGCGATTTAAAATATTTACAGCCATTTCTTCTTTTTGAACAGGATCAGACAGACCGTAACGATCAGCAGGCACACCGCGATCACCGCAGGATAACCGTAGGGTGAAGACAGCTCCGGCATATATACAAAGTTCATGCCGTACCAGCCTGCTATAAGTGTCAGCGGCATGAAGATCGCAGTTACCACGGTAAGTATGGTCATTATGCGGTTCTGCTTCATGTCGATCTGTGATTTATAAAGATCGTTAAGCTGTACTGTATAATCCCTGAGTGACCCTGCCACATCGTAAAGCCTGGCCATGCGGTTTAAGAACAGGTGGAAATATCTTAAGTTATCCTCTTTGAAAAAGTCATTTTCGTTTTCTTCAAGCTCCTGCCCTAAGTCCGTCAGCTGTTCGTAATTGATCCTGAGTTCACGCACATCGCCGCGTATCATGTTGATCCGCTTTAAGCATTCCTCATTGGCGCCGGCGAGTATCTCTTTTTCCACTGCATCAAGCTCCCTTTCGTATTTCTCCATCAGCAGCAGATCCTCATGCACTATCATTTCCAGGAAGTCATAGAGAAAGCGCTCAAGGCTCGGGAATCTCCAGTATTTGATCCTTGTGATGTTCTTTATCAATTCCATTACCGTGTTGGAATCATCGATAAAAACTATGCCCCTCTCATCCAGCGCAAAAGCAAACTGCCTGTCATTTCCCGACAAATCCTTTCTGTCCGGGATAGAGAAAGTTCCTGTCAGCGAGTCGTAGTTTACTTCTATCTTAGTACCGTGGATGTCGGAGGTATTCAGTTCCAGATCCATGCCCATCTCGAAGCATTCTCTTTCTTCTGCCCACTGGGTCGAAGTAAGCACTGCCACATACTGCGCTCCGTCACGGCCGCATTTCTTAAGATCTCCTGCGCTGCATTCCTCCAGCCTTTCTTTTATCAAATAAAACATCTTTTCGTCTCCTTACATGCACAAAGTGCAATCATTGAATTTCGCAAATCTCTTGAGCGTGCTCTGAAGCGCCGTATCAAGCTTCTTTGTCATACGAACGCCTTCCTCCCACCATAGTCCTTTTACTCTGAGTATTCCTTCTTTGCGATCCGCAACCGCTTCGATACGTCCCACAAAACTATCACCGTATAGGATCGGCAGGGTATAATAACCGTACTTTCGTTTATCGGCGGGCGTGTATATCTCCCAGGAATACTTAAAATCCCATAGTGCCTGTATCAGTGACTTATCCCAAAAGAGCGGATCCAGCGGCGCCATAAAGGCCATGCGCGGTCTTAAGTCTGCGCTGCCATCGATCACTTTATTCAGCAAGGCCTCATCTTCCGAAGGAAGATAAAAAGTCTGCTTGATCCCTTCCACTGTTACCGGAATTATCTTTCCTTCTTTTGTCAGCTTATCAAGTATCTTTTTTCTCTTCTCTGCATTGATATCTATACCCAGATATGCCGTGCTGTTCTTGTCCCATAAAAGTCCCACTGCTCCGATACGGCGCAGCACTCTCCAGCATAAAAAATCTTCTTCCTTTTTGCAGGGATTCTCTGCATCAAGCAGCTCTTCCGGCAGATATCTCTTCGCAAGGTCATAATACTTGCGGCTGCCCTTTTTATGATGGATGATCAGTTCCCCGTCGGTATACAGCTGTTCGAGCACCGACCTGGCTGCCGGCGACTTCTTCTGCCAGTTTCCGCTCCAGTGCATGGAAGAATGCCAGAATATCTCTCCCTCGATCTGAAGCGTATCGCTGCATACCGGCCCGTTCACCTCAATATAAGCCAATGCCTGCTTCTCAAGCTTCTTTAATCCTTTGAATGTGTTGCCAAGCTTGCGGCTGCGCTCCCTGTAGGATGTGAAATACGGCCAGTCCTCCACAGGCCAGATGGACAGTTCCTTGTCCGCATAATCTGCCAGCTTCCTGTCTTCATACAGAAGCTCATAGAGCATTTTCTTAGTAAAGCCCTTCACTCTCGACTGCAGGGTAAGCTCCGCATTTTTCCCGCACACATCCACGGGATCGTACTGTATACACCCGGCCTGCCGGATATATGCATAGGCCCCGTCTTTACCGACAAAACGCTGCGCCCCGATCAATCCCTGCTTACAAAGAATAAACTGCCTTGCCTGTTTCCTGCTGATGCTTATCATCAATGATGGGTAAACCTTATTCCTCCCAGAACAAATCAAAAACTCCTCCATTTGATAAATACCTTTTTTTGCTGTCCAAACTTGTCCTCTCTTCATTCTCCGCTTACTGATACTCTGAATACTCTATCTCTTTTCCAAATTCATATCTGATGTATCCTTTTTTTCCTTCATTATTCTCAATCTGATACCAAACTCTTCCATCTGTTCCTCGCTCTTCTGCCAATAATTTGTAGATTTCCCCCTTTTTAGCTGTCCACACTTTTCCGCTATCCGCATCAGCATCAGTACGCACATTGACAGAATCACTAAGTATGCTTACATATGCGTTTTCTTTAGCCTTTTTTTCATTATACTCTGTCTCTTTTCCAAATTCATATCTGATGTATCCTTTTTTTCCTTCATTATTCTCAATCTGATACCAAACTCTTCCATCTGTTCCTCGCTCTTCTGCCAATAATTTGTAGATTTCTCCCTCTTTCGCCAACCATACTTTTTCACTGCTCCCATCGGCATCTGCACGCACGTTGACAAGGTAATTTTCTATCATAACATACACCTGCGCTTCCGCTTCCGTCTTTTCTTCCTGAGCCGTTGAATACGTTGTCTTTTCTTCAAGATTATCGCTTATATCTTCATTCTCATCCGTATCAACCGCCTCAATGATGTCTGCTTTATTATCTACTTCTGAATGAGCACTTCTGCTTTTCTTTACAACTGCAACAAGCTCAATGATCCCCACTACAAGCACAGCCAGTATTATGATGATTGTTGCTTTGCCTCCGGCTTTTCGTTTCTTCTTATCATGTTTTGGCTCATCTTTTTTCTCGACATCTACAGATTCTTTATGTTGGAATGCGCTATCTGTAACTTCCTCTGTTTTTACTCCCTCAAAATCTTCTTGTGTACTCTCCTCATCTTCGTATTCAAGAGTATCGCTTGTATAATCCGTCTGCTCCTCTGTTTTCTCAACTGTCCCAAAAAGTTTCTGAGTTTTCTCATCTTCCGTCTCGGCATTGTCCCATGCATTGATCAGCTCGCTCATTGAACTATAGCGGCCTTCTTTTGTAATATTCAGCCCCTTCATCAATACTTCTTCTTGCTCAGGGCTGATATCAGCTCCCAGCTCGATTGGTAATTTAAGCGTATCCGTCCCCATTCTGATAAGGGCATTGACCGGAGTAACCCCGGTTATCATCTTGTAAAGTGTTGCACACATGGAATAAACGTCTGTCCATGGTCCCTGTGCCCCATGAGAAATATACTGTTCGGAAGGAGCATAACCGGGCTTCAGAATAACTGACATGCTCTTGTCATTATCCTCATCATATTCTCTGGCAGATCCGAAATCCAAAAGGATCAGACTGCCATCCTCCTGCACCATTAGATTCGAAGGACTGAGATCCCTGTGTACGAGTCCCGCCGCATGCACCTTACCGAGCGAGACCATCACAGGTCTTAACATAGAATATGCTTCATTGAAACTGAGCTTTCCAGTTTCTTTAAGATACTTAGAAAGGTTCTTTCCTATTATCAGATTCATCACGGTATATGCCGTGTTGTTTTCTCTTATGATATCACTTACACTTACTATAGTGCGTTCCGTCAGAAATTTGCCCAATATCTTTGCTTCTTCAATGAAACGCTTCTTCTGCTTTTCAAAGACATGAGCCTCATTACCGGCAGTAACAGTTATATCACTGCCGTCTCCGGCGCGCCTGTCAACATACCCTACCGGAAAATATTCCTTAATGGCTATACGCCCGGACAATTTCGTATCCCATCCGATATAAGTTATGCCAAAACCACCCTCGCCAAGAACTTTCCCGACAATATACCTGTCGGCCAGTTTCGTCCCCGGATTCAGCTGATATGCTTTATTACTATCTTCCAGCGGATTACCGCAATACTCACAGAGGTCGGAGTTCCATCCTGACTTTTGAGGCATCATACATGCCGGACAAAGTATACCGTCTTCTTCAGTACGTATCATTGGTTTCCTCTCATATAGAATCATCTTATCATTGAAGATTATATATCAAAATAAAACACCGTACAATGTAATTCACTTGCTTTTTCAGCATTTCCGATTCTTCGACACGTACCACAGCACTTTTTCTTCCGCCACGTGTCCGGCTTATTTTTCTTTCCGTTCTCTGACACGTACACGAACTCTTTTTTCTCTCATACGTGTCCACTCTCCCGATTGTCGACACGTATCACGGCACTTTTTCATCTACTACGTGTCCGGCTTTATTTTTCTTCCGATTGCCAACACGTACTCAGACTCTTTTTGCTCTCCCACGTGTCTGTTTTCCCGATTGCCGACACGTACCACAATACTTTTTCTTCCACTACGTGTCCAACTTTATTTTTCTTCCGATTGCCAACACGTACTCAGACTCTTTTCGCTCTCCCACGTGTCTGCTTCTACGGCTGCCGATACACCGATCACCGGGACGGTTCTCTGATTGCTTACAATACGGGTAGCAGGAGGGTATTAGGCCCTGCGACTAAGTGGAGCACTTAGCGAGAACGAGCAGCAGATCTGCGCACGAGAAACTCTTCGCGAAGCGAAGACGGTTTCGAGTCGCAGATCGTTTTGCCGCTAAGTTCGAGCTTACGTGCGGAACTATTCAGCAGGGGCTTAATACCCTCCTGCTACCCGTATGAAGAAATCAACCGGAGAACCGTCCCGGTGATTGGCTTGAAAAAATCAACCGCAGAACCGTCCCGGTGATCGGTTCGACAGCAGATGTAGTAGTGTGATCCTACATCTAGCGGTTGCATAAAAAGAACATTTGTTCTATCATATATACAAACATACGTTCCGAACGTAAGATCGCAAGAATCGCAAAGGAGGGCCCAAAATGAATGATTATCAGATAATAGCGGTGGATTTTGACGGTACGCTGAGCTTCGGTACCTGGCCCGATGTGGGAGAGCCGAACGCGCCTCTGATCGAATATCTGAAGAAGTGGCGCAGCTGCGGGAATAAGCTGATACTCTGGACCTGCCGTGCAGGGGATGCGCTGGATAAGGCAGTTGCGTGGTGTCATAAACACGAGCTGCAGTTTGATGCCATAAACGACAATCTTCCGGAGATTGTTGAAAAGTACGGCAACAATTCCCGGAAGATAACCTGTGATTATTATATAGATGACAGAGCCATTCTGCCTCTGCAGTTCAGCGCCTGATCATTTGAGTTTCTGTATGAAGCGTTCGAGACGTTCGATGGCAACCTTGAGATTCTCTATAGAGTAAGCATAGGAGATACGTAAGAAGCCTTCTCCGCAGTCTCCGAAAGCCGTGCCCGGTACTACCGCCACTTTCTCCTCCTGCAGGAATCTGGTGGCAAACTCATCGGAAGTCATGCCAAACTGTTTGATGCAGGGGAAGATGTAGAATGCGCCGAAGGGTTCGAAGCATTCAAGTCCCATATTCTTAAAGGCATCCACCAGGTAGCGTCTGCGCTGGTTGTATGCATTTCGCATCCTGTCGACGTCTTCA
>JAEEIK010000074.1 GCA_016281335.1 Lachnospiraceae bacterium
GAATAATGATATGCTGGAGAGACTCAGCAATCCGGTTGCCATGCCCGATAAGATAGCCGCTTCCGAGGTATTTCAGTTTATGGATGAATGCCGTTCCAGGAGGGATTCCGCAGGCGGTACGGCTGAGTGTGTGATCAAAGGAGTTCCTGCAGGCCTGGGTGAGCCTGTATTTGACAAGCTTGATGCTCTTTTGGGGCATGCTATGATGTCCATAGGCGCTGTTAAAGCCGTAGAAATAGGAGACGGCATAAATGTTGCTTCCAGCTACGGCAGCGAGAATAATGATGCGATGCATATGGAGAACGGCCGCATTGCTTTTGACAGCAACCATGCAGGCGGTATGCTCGGCGGTATCTCCAACGGTAACGATATCTTTTTAAGAGTGCATTTTAAGCCTACTCCTTCTATATTCAGCGAACAGAAAACGGTAAATAAAAAAGGCGAGGATGTTAATCTCGCCATTAAGGGCCGTCATGATCCGGTAATTGTTCCGCGCGCCGTGGTTGTTGTGGAATGTATGGCCGCACTGGTTATCACCGACCTGCTGCTGAAGAACATGTCCTCGCGCATGGATCATATTCATAAGGTCTACGATAACTTATAAAATACCACACAGTTGGGCATCGGTATCTTTATCTCTTTTGCGCACATGACCAGAGTCTTCTTTTCAGGGTCCACTCCGAAGAAGGTCATGGTGTTGTTCTCGTGGTTAAGGCTGACTAAATGCCTGTTGTCCGGGAAAAGTGCCGCATCCTTGGGATACAGTCCGCTGATGGGCAGACAGAATATCTTTTCAAGCTTTCCGCTTATCTCATCAATGTTATAAAGTGTTACGGAATTATCCCCTGCGTTTGAACATAAGAGATATTTAAAATCATCCGAGAGATTGATGGCGCTGGCCGCGGAATCTCCGGCATGGTATTCATTGACCGTGGATATTGACTGTATCTTCTCGAATTCCGGGTTGTTATTCTCTTCTATATAACGGTATACATCTACCATGCAGGTTGCTTCATGGATGATATAGATGTACATTCCGTCTTTGGATATCTTGATATGTCTGGGGCCGGAATACTGTTCCGAATGTATGATATCCACCATCGCCAGTTTTCCTGTTGCATAGTCGAGACGGTATACTTTTACATGATCAAGGCCCAGATCGGCAGCCAGAAGATACTTGTTATCTCTGGTCATCTTCACGCAATTGACATGAGGCCGGAAATTCCGGTCAGCCACGCTTCCTATGCCTTTATGATAAACTTCATCAACTATGTCTCCGAGACCGCCGTTCTCATCCAGGGTCATAACTGTTATCTTTCCGTCATGATAACCGGCAACAAAAAGGAAGCGGTCGGTATAATCAGTGGACAGATAGCAGCCGCGCATGCCGTTGATCGAAGCCTGGGATATAGTCTTTATGCGTCCGTCAGCTTCTATGTCATAAGCCTCCACACCGTAATCCGTAATGGAATACAGATGTTTACGGTTATGAGAGATTGTCATGTATGAGGAATTGGATATCTGCACTTCGTCTTTCTCGTGAAAAGTGCCGGCTTCCATATCCACATCATAGATCCTGATACCTATCTTGCTGCCCTGCGTATAACAGGAAACATATGCAACATATTTATCCATCATCTGTCTCCGATCTGTATATAATCCCTGTGATGTCCCACGTATTTATATGCAGGACGTATTATCTTACCGTGATTTACAAGTTCTTCGAGCCTGTGTGCACTCCAGCCTGATATACGCGCTATGGCAAACATAGGCGTAAAGAGTTCCTCAGGTATCTCCAGCATGGAATACAGGAAACCGCTGTAGAAGTCCACATTTGCACATACAGGCTTAAATACGCGTCTGCGCTTGGTTATCAGTTCAGCGCTTATCCGCTCTACCCTGTCGTAAAGCATGAACTCGTCCATGCGTCCCTTCTCTGCGGCAAGCTTTTTAGCCCCCTCTTTCAGTATCACCTTTCTGGGATCCGAAAGCGTATAGATCGCATGTCCCATACCGTAGATCAGCCCGGATTTGTCAAAAGCCTCTTTATCAAGGACTTTATCCAGATATTCGGTAAGAGCTTTTTCATCTTCCCAGTTCTTTACCTTATCCTTGATATCAGCAAACATACGCTGAACTTTCAGGTTGGCGCCACCATGCTTGGGGCCTTTCAGTGATGCTATTGCTGCAGCCATAGCGGAATATGAATCGGTACCTGAGCTCGTGACCACATGGGTCGTAAAGGTGGAGTTATTACCGCCGCCATGCTCCGCATGCAGTACCAGAGCCATATCAAGCACTTCAGCTTCCAGCTTTGTAAACTTGCCGTCCGGTCTTAGCATGTTCAGTATATTCTCAGCTGTTGAGTACTCTTTTTTCGGAGTACGTATTACCAGGTTCTGATTAAGCGAAAAATGCCTGTATCCGTGATAACCGTATACTGCGATCAGCGGCAGTTTTCCTATCATCTGCAGACACTGTCTTAATACGTTGGGAACATTTGTATCTTCCGGATCGTCATCAAAGGAATACAGTGAAAGTATTGCCTTCTGCAGAGAGTTCATTATATTGCCGCTGGGGTTGTGCAGGATAACATCTCTGACAAAATCACCGGAAAGTTCCTGCAGATCCGTAAGTATGGTCTTAAAACTCTCAAGCTGATCCTTGGTCGGAAGCGCGCCGAAAAGCAGGAGATAGGTTATCTCCTCGAATACATAGCGTCTGCCATGAGCTCCGCCTATCAGCTCTTTCACATCATAACCCTGATAGAAAAGCTGACCCTCGGCAGGCATCTTGACTCCGTCAATTACTTCTGTACCGTTAACATCGGATATCTCGGTAAGTCCGGTCAATACGCCTTTTCCGTTGGAATCACGCAGTCCCCTCTTTACGTCGTATTCGGTGTACAGACTCTGGTCTATCGCGCCGCTGGTCATACAGAAATTGACCAGTTCATCAAATAAAGCATCATGGTCTTTGCCAAGCTGCATCATGGAATATCTGTTCATCATCTTATTCTCTCAGAAAAACCTACCTTTTTCTGAACCTTTCTTAATGTTTTCGTTGCTGTATATGCGGCCTTTTCCGCGTTGTTTTTAATGCAGTTATCAATATATTCCTTATCCTTGGAAAGTTCCTCAAAGCGTTTCTGAAGAGGCTCGAGTACTGAAACCACCGCATCTCCTACAGCTTCCTTGAATACTCCGTAGCCCTGCCCTTCGAATTCCTTTTCAACTTCTGCGGCAGTCTTGCCGGTACAGGTACTGTAGATATCTATCAGGTTCATTATGCCGGGCTGGCTTTCACTGTAACGGACAGCTCCTTCGGAATCGGTAACGGCTCTCTTAAACTTACGTCTGATCGTATCGGGATCATCCATCAGATATATGGAACCGTTGGCATTCTCATCGGATTTGCTCATTTTCTTTGTCGGATCCTGCAGGCTCATTATCTTTGCGCCTGCTTTTCCGAGATAAGCCTCTGGTATCGTAAATACATCACCGTATATCGCATTGAAACGCTCTGCTATATCCCTTGTCAGCTCCAGATGCTGCATCTGGTCCTTGCCTACAGGCACCACATCAGCCTGATATAAGAGGATATCCGCTGCCATAAGCGCAGGATAAGTGAAAAGACCGGCATTGATATTATCGGCGTGTTTTGCCGATTTGTCCTTGAACTGTGTCATCCTGCTAAGCTCGCCCATATAGGTAAAGCAGTTAAGTATCCATGCCAGTTCAGCGTGGGCCGAAACCTGTGACTGATAGTAAATGCAGTTCTTTTCGGGATCGATGCCCGCTGCGATGAACAGTGTCAGCAGCTTTCTCGCATTCTTGCGGAATTCCGCAGGATCCTGTCTTACGGTTATGGAATGCAGATCAGCTACGGCAAAGAAGCATTCATATTCATCGCTTAAAGTAGTCCAGTTTTTAAGCGCTCCGAGGTAATTACCCAGGGTCAGATTGCCCGTAGCCTGCATTGCTGAAAACAAAACTTTTTTATCATTAATCATTTTTGATCCTCGCATTCTTCAAAATCTTTACTCTTATATACTTTATGGTATATTCCTCGCCTTTGACCGCATTCATTTTAAGCAGCTTCTCAAGAAGCTCCTTGGTATGCGGATGAAGGAAGCGGCTGATATCTCCCTGTCTGTAATAATTCCAGGGGGACAGATCCGTATATTTTTCTTTCTGGTATATCTTGCAGGCGGCAAGCCTGTCCATGAACATCTCAACGATATACTTATCCGGCATAGGTGCAGGTATGGTCTTTACTTCGCCTGTTTCTTTATCCCTTATGGGATAATCGATCCAGTATTCAAAATGATGTTTGTTCCTGCCTTTATGATGAAGCCAGGCCGAAGAATAACCTATATCTTCACGTTCTGCTGTATTAGGGCTTCGGTATCCCTGAAAATACTTCACACCGGGTATGAATTCGGTGGGTGTGTATTTGGAAAGATCGTGGGTCAGTCCCTGATAATAGAGTCCCACTTTAAAGCAGCCCTTCATCACTTCTATACGGTGCTCGGTTATGGTCTTAAAATGTCCCCCGATATCCATGTCTTACACCAGCTCGTCAAATTCCTGGTTATCCAGGTATTCATCAAAGGCATCGGATGCGGCTTCATACTCATCCTCATCATCAATGTATCTCAAATGAGGTGTGCCGTCTTCATCCTCGGAATGTCCGTAGATCCATACCTCGCCATCTTCATTCTCGTCGTTCTCATCCAATGGAAGAAGAGCTATATAATCCTTATCTCCCACCGAAAAGATCGTAACGATGGCACATTTTACTTCGCCTTCGTCCAGGTCGAGAGTCACATACATTTCATCATCATTATCAAAC
>JAEEIK010000014.1 GCA_016281335.1 Lachnospiraceae bacterium
AAATATACTTCAGAAATTTGCATCAAGACCGGACAAGTATAATATCTGCAAGACCATGAGCATAAGTGAAGGTGTGGAGAAGATCTGCGAAGAGATAGAGCACAGATATGACGGCATGGTCATCTGGGATCTGCCTGTGAAAGACAGGAACTTCCTGATGAAATACTGTTACGGTCGTTCCATACGTATGTATCTGATGCCCAAGATCCCCGATGTGCTGATGAAGGGTACCGAAGAGATGCATATCTTTGATACGCCCATATATCTGATCCGTGAATATGCCCTTTCGGTTGAACAGAGAGCAGCAAAGAGACTGATAGATATAATCTGTTCACTGATACTAATAGTTGTTCTTTCTCCTATCATGCTTATCACTGCGATACTGATCAGGCTGGGTGCCAAGGGCCCGGTGCTGTACAAACAGGTAAGATGTACCATAGGAGGAAAAGAGTTCAAGATACTGAAATTCAGGAGCATGAGAGTCGACGCCGAGAAAGACGGAGTCGCAAGGCTTGCATCCAAAGGGGACAGCCGCATCACTCCCATAGGCAAATTCATAAGGGCGGTGCGTATAGACGAGATCCCCCAGCTCTTCAATATACTTAAAGGAGATATGTCTTTCATAGGGCCGAGACCGGAAAGACCCGAGATAATAAAACAGTACGAAGAAGACATGCCTGAGTTTGCCTTCCGTATGAAGGTGAAAGCCGGACTTGCGGGTTATGCCCAGGTGTACGGAAAATACAATACCACGCCCTATGACAAGCTGAAACTTGATCTGACTTATATCGAGAATTACAGTGTATGGCTTGATCTGAAGCTGATGCTGTTAACACTTAAGACCCTGTTGAAACCCGAGAGTACCGAGGGTGTTGATCAGGGAAAGACTACAGCGGGGAAATAAAGGATGAACGAGAACAATGAGATCATGGACCTTAAGAGGTTCGTGCTCATCAGCAAAAAAAGAATATGGAAGGTCTTTGCCGCAACTGCAGTCAGCGCTGTGCTTTTCGCAGTCATCTATCTTCTGGTGACCTATGTCTTTGCCGGCAGTTTTCCTTACAGATGCAGTGCGCTCTATTACATCGACTTCGATCAGAGGACTGCAAGTGAGACCCAGCTTTATTACAACGATTACACCTGGAATGATGTACTCGATTCCGATAAGATAGCCGGCAGGGCTTCAGCTGTCTGCGGAGTGAGCAAGGAAGATATCGCTAAAGCTACAAGCATCCCAACTTCCTCGGATATCAGGATGATCAGAGTATATGTGGACATGGCTGATGCACAGACTTCCGAGAAGGTGCAGAGTGCCCTGGCAGAGGCACTTTCCGGATTTGCTTCTGAGACTGAAGGCTTTGAAGCCATAGAACAGTGGGATCATGAAGATGTACAGGTATTAAGGCCCGTGAATCATTGTGTTAGATGGGCCGTGTTCGGAGCAGTGGCCGGTTTCATCGCAGGTCTGCTCATTCTTCTGTATGATGCCGCAACGGATGATTCGATCTATGTTGAGAGTGATGTAAAAAAATTCTGCTCACGCACGGCTGCGGCTGTTTTATACAAAGACGGAAGCGAGGATAAAGAAAAGATCCGCAGGCTGTTCGCAGAGATATTTAAAGAACGTAAAAGCATAGCACTTGAGTGTTTTGAAAAAGAAGACGAAGAGCTTGTGAACAGGCTTAAGGAGCTGTTGCCCGAGGGGCTTGAGATCAAAGAAGATGCTGAGCTTAAATTTTTGATCGCAGAATGGGGAAGTAACGGCAGGAGGCTGAAGAAGTATACGGATGAACTGGAACTGACAGGTAAGGAGAGTCTGACTGTCATTGCCGGTGCAGACAGAAAATTCTTCAGATCGTATTATGAAGCTTGAAACACTGATCTCTGCGGTGAATAAGGACAGCGGACTGCCTGCCGTCATGGGTGTGGAAGGCGATGCGGTGCTGATCAACCAGTGCGATCATGACTCCGAAGAAGTGGCAGACAGTGATAAGGCGCGTGTCCGTATATTTAACAGGAATGAAAGAGGCGTCGGAAAGAGCAGAAACCTTGCACTTGAGAAGGCTGAAGCAGATTTAATACTTTTTTCCGATGAGGATATAAGATACGAAGCAGGCTATGCCGGGAAGATCATCGAAGCCTTCGAACAGCATCCCGAAGCGGATGTGCTCTTCTTTAACGTAAAGGTCTGTGAGGAGAGGAGAACCTATCATACCGAAGAGGAAAAGAAGGTGGGCTATTTCAATCTCGGAAGATATCCCGCATATGCGGCTGCAATGCGGCGTGAAAAGATAATAAGCCGTGGCATAAGATATTCACTCCTTTTCGGGGGAGGGGCAAAATACAGCAACGGTGAAGACTCGCTGTTCTTTATGGATTGTGTGAGAGCGGGGCTTAAGCTTAAGGCACTGCCGACAGAGATTGGATACGAGGAGCCGAGAGAATCTACCTGGTTTTCCGGCTATCATGAGAAGTTTTTCTTCGACCGCGGAGTGCTCTATCATTTTCTGTACAGGCAGCTTGCCTGGCTGTGGGGAGCCAGGTTCATATTCAGCAAACGTAAAGTAATGTGCAGGGAAATAAAGGCTTTTGAAGCTTATAAGATATTACTTAAGGGTATTAAAGAAGGTAAAAGCATAGGGGAGGCATAACAGTTTGTTCGGAGTGATCCTGTATATCATGATAAGTCTTGCTGCTGTCATGATAGCCGGAAAAGTGAAGAACACCGCAGGATACGGGCATTATCCGGCCGGATCCAGACAGGGATATATCAACACGATCTGTCTGGCGGCGTTATTTTTCGTTCTCTTTATCCCCTCCGCATTACGCATACATACGGGTAATGATTATTTTACCTATATCATACGTTTTCATGATGCGTATACCGACAACCACATAGTTACCGAGCCCGGGTTTAACCTGATAGTTAAAGCAGTATACAGCTTTCTGGATACGGAGGCATTCCTTCTGATATTTGCCATATTTGCTTTTATCACGGTGTTTGCATTTGTCAGGGGAATGTATCTGCAGAGCAGTGACTTCGGAATGACGGTCTTTCTGTTCATGGCTTTCGGGCTGTATTTCCAGACCTATAATACCGTGCGGTATTACCTGGCGCTGGCCCTCCTTTTATGGAGCATGTATCATGTCATAAAAGGAAACTATGTGAAATTCGTATTGCTGGTCATGCTGGCGGCTTTGTTCCATAAGACTGCCGTCTGTGTCCTGCTGTTCTATCCTTTCTGCAGACTGAAGTGGAACAGGATAGTTGTCGCTGTACTGGCACTGGGAGGAGTGAGCGGACTGCTGTTTAAAGACAGCTATCTTGCGCTGTTTTTGAAGCTGTATCCTTCTTACGTTAATGAAGAAGAGTACCTGAACTCTGGAAGTATCAGCTGGGTTAACATACTCCGCTGTCTTGCGATACTGCTGCTTTGCGTATATATGTATGCTGCAGTGATAAAAGAGAATGAGACACTGAAGTTTTATATGAAGCTGAACGCCCTGGCGCTTATATTCTACGGCTGTTTCAGCTTTGTACCTTTTGCATCCAGGATAGGTTATTATCTCAACATATCACAGATACTGCTGTTGCCGGGGATCTGTGCATGCCTGGACGGAAAGAAGAAAAAGATATTAAAGACCATGATACTTGCTGCCGGTGCCGTTTATTTTGCATTCTTTTTATACAAAGCCTTCGGCGACGTGGTAAGAGTGCTGCCCTACAGTACCTGGCTGAATTATGACGGCAGCATGGACGGTTTAACATATGTAAAGGTGACGGGATGAAGATAAAGTTTTCTGTGATAGTGGTATGTTTAAATGCCGGAGATGAATTAAAGAAGACCGTGGACAGTATCCTTATGCAGAGATATCCTGCCTATGAGGTGATCGTGAAGGACGGCGGCTCCACCGACGGTTCTCTTGATGCTGTGATAAACGATGAAAGAATAAGGACCGTTG
>JAEEIK010000075.1 GCA_016281335.1 Lachnospiraceae bacterium
AATATATCCTTTCCTATCCATCCGCCTACATGTACCACGAGACCTATCATTATGCAGATAACGGTGATAAAGTGAAGGAATGTCAGGTATTTTCTGCGCCAGATCTTATTTGTCATATCACTCATCTTATTTTACCTCCTTCTTGTCCAGTGCGGAATCGAGGATCCCTTTGAGTATTCCTGCGATGGGCCAGATGATCCAGGTTTTCCACCAGTGGAAGGTTAAGAAGCTCCAGATCAGATATACACTTTTAACGGTAGGCCAGTAGATATCCATTGCTGTTTCTACCTTGGGATCATCATATCTGCGTTCATTCTTTACGTAGCTGCCGCTGATGGTGCTGCTGTCATTGACTTTAAGCAGAGTATTGTAGCAGCCTCTGATGATGCCGGCGTGTACTATCAGGAATACGCCTATTGCTACTGTTGCCAGAAGGAAGATCACACCGAAGGTATCTGCCCAGCGTACAAGGAAACCGATGTTTCCGAAGGAATCCAGGAAAACCAGAGGCATCCAGCATACGCAGCAGAGTATGATGCCTACGGTAAGCTGTACCGTGTAGCTTATGTTGTAACGGCTCTTTTCGTTTTCAACAAAAGCGCTGGTGGCAAAATCGATGCTGCAGGGCTCTTTCTCTATGTATTCCCAGGCTTTGCCGACTATGCCGGTCATTACGAAGAGGCCTACGGCGACCAGTATCAAAAGGAAAAGCCACAGTAATCCGAGTGACTCGAGATGTCCGAGGGTATCCGTAAAGATGGGGCCAACAGTACTTAAGATGCAGAGAGCAACTCCGGCTGCTATCGTAAAGCCCTTGATAGTTCCGAAGTGAAGGAAATCTCTTACTTCGTCCATGGTGAGCATCCTGCGCTCAGCTGTTTCACTGGGTTCGGGCAGAAGCTTTTCGTCAAGTCCCAGCATCTCTTTCAGCTCATCGAGGTTACCGAACTCGGAGATCACGCGTCCGACAGCTTCATTTTCACTGGTGCCGTTAGAGGTGAGCTCCTCGTATTTGTCTTCCATCATCTGCCATAATTCGTTTTTTGCCCTGCGTACTTCAGCATTGTCGGGCAGGTTTGCGAACATAGTCTCGAGATAATTTCTTATAGTTTCCATATCAATCCTCCCTTATAAACTTCTCTACGACTTCTTTGGTAAGTATCCATTCGTCGCAGCGTTCCCTGTAAAATTCCTTTCCGCTTTCCGTGATGCGGTAGTAGGTTCGCTTCTTTGCATTTCCTTCAGGCCCGGTATCCATATAGAAGGATTCGATAAGGCCGTTCTTTTCCAGTCTGGTAAATGCCGAGTAAAGCGTGGTCTCTTTGATGATGTATTTCTCGTCGGTGCGGAGCCGGATCTGTTTTGATATCTCATATCCGTAATTCTCGCCCTCGGAGAGTATACAGAGGATCATCGTGTCGTTGTAACCGCGGATCACATCTGAACTTATTCCTGCTTTCATGCTACCTCCTTTCTCTTGGAGAGATGTTTCTATGTCTGTCGTACTATGTTTAACGTACTACGTTTATCATGCTACGTTTGTCATACTACGTCTGATGGAGTAAATATAACACCGGGGGATTTGGATGTCAATAGGTTTTTTAAAAAAACTTTTTTGTGGTATAATTTTGAGGTAATAGAGCCACCTCATCAGTCAGCCTGAAGGCTGACAGCTTCCCCTCAAGGGGAAGCCTTGGGGAAAAGGAGACCGGATATGAAGAGAAGACTACTGGCTGTTATGCTGTGTTTTACGATGGTGCTGCCGACACTTTCCTGCGGTAAGGAGGCGGATCCGGCTGATACGCCTAAACATGAGAGAGAGGAAAAGCCTGAGGAGCCCGAAGAAGAACCCTTCATGCTTGACGGACCGGGCAGCGAAGTACCGGAGCCCGTTAATGTAAAGACGGGGGTAAGACCTTCACTTATGGGTGACGAAGAGGAGATATACTACGATACGTCCCTTGTTCCTGCCGTGGAGCCATACAGCGTGGAGGCGGATTTTTCGAATGTCTTCTATGAAGATCATGTTGCCTATCTTTTCGATAAGAAAAATGAAAATTACAACTCCCGCAGTGATGCCATAATACAGGGACTTATCGATAATAATTTTGTTGTGGATGCTTCTGCTTCCGACAGTGAATTCTGGGAGATATATGAATCTAACAGATATATGCAGTTTCCCAACTTCGTGACTGTGGATTCGATGATGCATACCTATCATCTGTATTTCGGACATCTGATGAGATGTACGGAGAGAGAATATCTCTCCGAAACCCTTAAAGAGCTCAGCAAAGACCTTTTGGAGAAGACAAAAAAACAGTATGATGAGCTCTCAGGCACCGACTGGTCCGATGCGGCACTGAGGAATCTGGAATTTTTCTATATAGGAGCAAGCCTGCAGGATCCTAATATAAGCCTGCCGGTAAATGATGAATTTTTTAAATATACCGTTGAAGAAGAGATAAGCAGGATAAGAAGCGCATCTGGCATTGATATCTCCAACATTACCGGAGAATATGAGGATTACAGCCAGTATAAACCCCGCGGTTATTATGAGAATGATGAAACGCTTGAAGACTATTTTCGTGCCATGATGTGGTACGGACGCACAGCCTTTGTAAGTGATGACAGGGACATGGTAAAGAGCGCGATACTTATGACCAAGGCGATAGCGGAAAACAGCGAGCCCTGGGAACAGATATATGCGGTGACTTCTTTCTTTGCCGGTGCTTCCGATGATCCGGGTTATATAGAGCTGGCCACGATATTGAATGAAGTATACGGAAGCATTCCGGATACCTCCGTATTGTTAAATGACTATGGCGAACTCGATACGGTAATGGTGACACTTGAAAACCTGGATCCTCCCGCAGTCAATTCGATACCCGTGGATGACGGCACGGATCCTGTGATTAGGAGCTTCCGTTTTATGGGACAGCGCTTCACTATAGATGCAGCCATTATGCAGAGACTCGTATACAGCGCTGTAAAAGAGAATGACAAAGATGAGAAAAGGATGCTTCCTGATACTCTGGATGCGGCAGCAGCACTGGGTTCCGACAGGGCTTACGAGATCCTGGAGGAAATCGGAGCTACGGGATATGAAAGATATGAAGAGAATATGATGCTGATGAAACAGCATTTTGACAATAATGATCCTGAGCTTTGGAACGCCAGCCTGTATGCAGGATGGATGAACAGCTTAAGACCGCTGCTGACACCGAAGGGAGAGGGTTATCCTTCTTTCATGACCAATGATAAATGGACGGATAAGACTCTGGAGACCTATGCAGGTTCTTATGCGGAGCTTAAGCATGATACCATACTCTATTCCAAACAGGTCATGGCCGAAATGGGTGGACCCGAGGAACTGGATGGCATAGATGAGAGAGGATATGTGGAGCCCGAACCCGTGGTGTACAGCAGACTCATTAACCTCACGGAGAAGACAAAGAAGGGACTGGATTCTTTCGGCATGCTTTCGAGTGACAACAGGACAGACCTTGACAGACTTAAGGAAATGGCAGAGACACTGCTTGCTATCTCCGAGAAGGAGCTTAAGAACGAAGCCCTCAGCAGTGATGAATATGAGTTCATAAAAGATTACGGCGGCAATATCGAACACTTCTGGATAGAAGCAAATCGTGATATCAATGATCAGGCATTAGGCTACGGCTATCAGGCGCCTGCAGCTGTGGTAGCTGATATTGCCACTGACCCGAACGGCAGCATCCTCGAGGTGGGTACAGGTATGACTGAGACCATGTATGTGGTATTTCCGATAGACGGGGAGCTTCATGTGGGAAGAGGCAGTGTATATAGCTTTTATCAGTTTGAAAGTCCGGAAAGACTTACCGACAGTGAATGGAGAACGAGACTGGCGGGAGGCTATCTTGATGAAGAGACCTGGGAATGGATAGAAAATGATGACAAGCCTGAAAGAGTATCCTGGACCGAAAGTTACAGAGTCAATCTGAAGTGAAAAATAACAAGACAAAAAAAGTGATAGTGATAACGGCAGCTGTGATGATACTCATGGCTGTCGTTGTTTTTATTATTATAAGCTTATGCGGACGGTATCCGGGAGTCGGGTGGAGAGAAAAGGATATTGAGCAAAACGGCAGGGTAATAAGGCTTAAGAACAAAAGAGTTATCATAGAAGTTAACGGAAAAACCACATGGATGAGTTCTAAAGACTATAAAGTAGAAGACTTGCTGATGTCGGATATTGACGGTGACGGAACGGAAGAGATGACCTTACTTCTGTGGAAAAAGGGAAAATACGGACAGTCAAAGCCGCTGTGGGAGAAAGATAAGGAAGAAGATAAGTCCTGGTCGCAGCATATCTTTATATATGAGGTAAATGAAAAAGACGAAGCAGTATCAAAATGGTTTGCATCAGACCTTGGCATGCAGGTAAAGCGCATGGCTTATACAGAGGATAAGAGACCCGTGCTTCTGATCGAAGACATAAACGGCAACAACAGCGCATGGATTTGGGCTTCCTGGGGGATGACTAATATTGAGAACAGCGTGAGCTTCGTGGTATACGGAGACAATATAATACATAAAGAAATGCTTGAAAATGCGGCCGGTTATGACAGGCTTTATGAAGATGTCAAAAAGGATATAAGCGAAGCGGATATAGCGGCGCTGAATGCGGAGACAGTGCTGGTAGATAAGGAATCTGCAATCAGCGGATATCCGCAGTTCGGATCACCTATCGCAGTCGGTGAAGCATTGCGGGACGCAGGCTTCTCGCTTATCTGCTGTGCAAACAATCATGCCATGGATAAGGGTATCTACGGCATTAATACAACGGCGGATTTTTATGAAGCCAACAACATGACTTATGTGGGCATACAGAGAAGCAGCGAAGAGGAGTATGTTCCGTACAAGGTAATAAACTGTCACGGCATAAGCTTCGCGGTGTTTGCATATACCGAGCACACCAACGGTTTTGATGCAAGGGATAAGTATCCTTACGTTGTGCATTTTTTTCCGGAGGAAGAAAAACTTAGGGAAGAAATAGAAAAAGGAAAGGAAGCTGCCGATGTGGTGCTGGTATTTGCCCACTGGGGCGAGGAATACGAAGCAGAGTCGAATGAATATCAGCGAAGAACAGCGCAGATTCTTGCCGATGCAGGGGCTGATGTGGTGATCGGGAGTCATCCCCATGTGATGCAGGAAACTGAAGTAATAAAAGGTGAAAAAGGAAATGACACGCTTGTATGCTACAGTCTCGGAAATTTCAGGGCGATGCCCGGAAAGGACGAGCGAAGCAAGACAGGCTGCAGATTGAATTTTATTTTTGAACGCGGCATAGACGGTGTGAGCTTAAAGACTTATGAAACGAAAGAAATACCCGTGTTGCACTGATAGGGTAAATGGGATAGAATTACTTTCTGAACGGAGGTGGCTGATATGACGGATGAAGAAAAACAGGTAAACGAACTTATAGATATGATAGACGGTAAGATGTCAAACGGCGTCAGCAGGCTTTCCATAGGCTTTTCCGAGGACCTGTTCAGCGGTGTGAAAAGAGAAACGTATCATCACGGCAGATGTGATGTTGGAAGTCCCTGGGCTAAGGGAACGGTATCCAACTGCGACGTGATAGATGCGGATGAAGAAGATTACAGGAATAAAAAGGTAACGCTGAAGATAAGCAAAGGCATAGGTTGATATGAGATGAAAGTGATCCTGATCGTTGACGATGATGTGACAATAGGAAATATGCTGGAAGAAGCACTTAATGATGAAGGCTATAAGGCGCTCAGGGCATATTCGGGAACAGAAGCACTGATGGTGCTGGAAAAGGAAAAACCTGACCTGATACTTCTTGACCTTATGCTTCCCGGGCTCAGCGGAGAAGAACTTCTGCCGAAACTCTCCGGAATACCGGTTATCGTAGTCAGCGCAAAGACGGATATTGATAATAAAGTAAAACTCCTCTATGAAGGTGCGAGCGACTATATCACCAAGCCTTTTGTCATCTCTGAACTTATGGCCAGGATAGCCGTGCAGCTGAGACTGTCGTCGGTAAAGGAAAATGCTTCGGCAGCAGAGGAGAAGGTCATCAGCAAAAACGGAGTGAGTCTGGATATGGAGCTGCTTACCGCAAGTATAAATGAAAGTGAGATAGCTCTGACCCGGACGGAAGCAGCGATCCTTGCCATACTTATGCAGAATCCCGGAAGACCCTTAAGCCGAAGTACCATACTTGACAGGATAAGCGAGAGTACACCGGACTGTACGGAAAGATCATTAAAACAGCATATCAGCAATATACGTAAGAAACTCCAGGCTGCAGACGGCATCGATCATATTGAGGCTATCTACGGCATAGGTTTTAAATATATATAAATCTTGACGAAATCTTGACGATTCCCGGGCCGCTTTCTTGACGGTCATATAGTATTATTCCCTTGTAAACAAAAGAAAGGAAGGATCAGAAAATGGAAACGATCTTTAAATGTGAAAAGCTCTGTAAGAAATACGGACAGTTTACGGCGCTTAATGACTTTGATATGGAGATCAGAAAGGGTGAGATATACGGCTTTGTAGGTAAGAACGGAGCAGGAAAGACAACACTTATCCGTCTGCTCTGCGGACTGCAGCAGCCTACATCCGGAAGCTTCACGCTGATGGGAAAGTCAAATGATGATAAGGAAGTGTACCGCGAACGCCGCAGGATGGGCGCAGTTGTGGAATCCCCCGCCATATTCAAGGATATGACGGCGAGGGATAATCTGATCCAGCAGTATCTGCTGTTAGGACTTCCCGACATGAAGGGCATCGACGAACTACTCAAGCTGGTAGGACTGGATAATACCGGGAGGAAAAAGGCAAAGAACTTTTCTCTCGGAATGAAGCAGAGACTGGGGCTTGCTATTGCTCTTTGCGGACAGCCGGATTTTGTCATACTCGATGAACCGACCAACGGTCTCGATCCCCAGGGAATAATAGAGATACGTGAACTGATACTTAAGCTCAACAGGGAGCAAGGAATTACTTTTCTTATTTCAAGCCATATACTTGATGAACTCTCACGTCTTGCAACCTGTTACTGTTTTATTGATAAAGGCCATATGGTAAGAGAGATGACGGCGGAAGAACTGCAGAAAGAGTGCAGGAAATCCGTACGCATGAAGGTCAGCGATACAGGCATACTTGCAAAGATAATGGATGAAAAGGGCATCGAATACAAGATACTGGGTGATGATACGGCAGATGTATATGCCGAGCTCAATTTCTCCGATATGGCTGCGGAGTTTGCGAAAGAAAACTGTACGATATTTACGATGGAAGAGCATGATGAGAGTCTCGAAGCTTTCTATCTTGCGCTTTTGGGAGGCGAAGAAAATGCTTAGGATTTTTTATGCTGATTTAAGAAGCATGATCCGTAACAGGGGGTTCCTTTCATGCCTGGGAGGCATGGTAATGTATGTTGCAGGATTCACCGTTCTGATCACGATCATCATCAAAGGCTTCATGGGTGGAGGAATGCTTGCGGCTGAAGAGATAATGGGAACATACTCGGACGTGGCCGTGCTGTTCATAGCAGCAATGGTGCTTATGGCTTTTAATATCGATTATTCGGACGGCATCATCAGAAATAAGATGATCTGCGGAGTAAAGAGAAGCGGAATCGCTGTATCGGTCATAAGCTGCGGCTGCATCGCAGGAGCGGCATTGTGCATTACTTCCGTGGTAAGCAGCTGTATAATGTCACTTTTCTTTTCGACGGGATTAAGTACGCTTACGGTGACTGAAGCCGTGGATAGCATTCTGGTATTAACCCTGGCTTCGATGGCAGTAGGAGCTTTCAGTACTTTTCTGATGATACTTTTCGGCGGAACTAAGGGTACATATGTAGCCGGATTGCTTATAGCTTTTATCTTTAAGCTTATCGGAATGGAAGTGGCAGAGAAGCTGTATCCCGAACAGGGAGAATGCCTGCTAACAGGAACAAAACTGATGTTGTATCGTTTTTATGACCGTTTCGTACCTTATGCGCATTTCAGTTTTTACAGGAGATGGTCATTTACCGACTATCTTATCGGAAGCATGGCTTGCATCATCATTTCTTATATTTTGTCGGTTCTGGTGATGAATAAGAAAGAGATAAAGTAACGGAGGATATCATGAAGAATCTTTATAAAGCAACAATGTACAGGATCTTTAAGAATATATATTATATCGGAGGCTGTGTGATAGCACTGGTTGTTACTCTGGCGGTCACCGGAGGTTTTTATACCTTTCCTTTTCTTGTGGAAAAGCCGGAGGAGTTGAGGATGATCTTTGTCGGAGCGGCAATGGTATTGTTTTTCAGCATGTTTCCTCCGCTGTTCATCAATCCCGATTATATCGATGGCTGCATACGTAACCGTATCATCGCAGGCTACAGCCAGAAGCAGGTGTATATAAGCCATGTTCTGGCACAGCTTTCCGCAATGACGATAATGTTCTTGTGCTATCTGATCGGAGGGATCATAGGAGGGGCTTCGCTCAACGCTTCAAGCCTTGCAACCGTGATCGTACTTTTTGTAGCCGTTATGTCATACACGGTACTGACTGCGACAGCTGCTTTTCGTTTAAAGAAGATAATTACGTCAATGCTGACTACAATGCTTCTCTTTAATCTCTGCTTTAACATGGTATTGTTCGGAAATGCTATCCTGTCCGTATTGAAAGATACAGCTTTTAAGATCGGTTCGGTGCTCTACAATGTTAATGCACTCGGACAGTGGTTCTGCCTGACGGGATTTGTGGATGACGGAGTCAATCCCGGAGCAGGCATACAGATACTCTTATCACTGATCGTGATAGCCGCAGCCCTGATATGGGGTTTGTCAGGTCTTGATAAAAGAGATCTGAACTAGGGAGGAAAGTGATGAAAAAAATACGTTTGGAAAGATGGATCTTTTTGGGGATAATGGTCATATATTTTGCTTCTCTCATGGTTATCAGAGCGGTCGCTGCCGGAATTACGGAGTCTCATATAGAAGGCATAGAGGAACTCGGAACTTCCTTAGATGAGCTCAAGATTCCTGCGGATGTGAAAGTAGTCGGGATAGGAGAAGCAACGCATGGAAACTGTGAGTTCCAGACAGCTAAGCTCCTGGTACTTAAGAAACTCGTTGAAGAGGGAAAGAGTCATGCCATAGCATTTGAGATGAGTGCAGGCGAGGCAGCGGCTTATAATGCTGCGATACATGAAAGCGGCAGCAATCTTGATGAACTGCTGGGAAAGACAGATTATCCGCTTTATGATACGGAACAGATGCTGGAACTGCTGACCTGGATGAGGGAGTATAATCTTTCCCACGGCGAAGAGGAATCGCTGATGTTCTATGGCGTAGATATGCAGGGCGACCTTAAGGAGATAGCTTATCTTAACGGCTTCTGTCACGACAGGCCGGAGGGCTTCAGTGAGGAAGAAATTGATAAACTCAGTGTACTTGCTGCTGAAGAAGAACCCGACACGGAAGCTGAAAGGGAGTTCTTTGACAGAATATACGCTAAGCTTTCATCTTATGAAGGATCTGAATACAGGGTAGCCGAAGGTGTGGCAAGAGCACTGCTGCAGTGGATCGATGCTCCCTCTTTCTCCGAAACTCCCGATGAATACGGAGAGTACAGGGACAGAAGTATGGCGGAGAACTTAAAAAGTTTTTATGAGATTGAAGAAAAGAGAGGATATCCGCAGATACTCATAACCGCACATAACGGTCATGTGATGAAAGGTGATAACCTCGGTTACGGTGACAGGACAATGGGAAACCGTATAAATGAGCTGTTTGAAGGAAGCTACTATTGCATAGGGACCGAGTTTTATAATACGGTCGTTAACATCCATACAGCCGGAACTTATGACGAAGCATATAAAAGAGAAGACCATGAATACTGCTCCGAGGATGTGCTGGCATATCAGGCAAAGTATTTTGATGAGGGCAGTTACTGTCTGGATTTTGCATCGGTAAGCGAGAAGGACGGCAGGGTGTATAAGCTGCTTCATAACCCGAACTTTACGGGAGCGGCCGGAGAGGGATATAATCTGTACATGGATCTGTATAAGACCTACCGTGCCAAGCTGGTTGCCGCAGACCATTATGATGCGATGATCTATTACTATGAGACTACGCCGATAAGGGTCAGACACTATTGAATGAAAGGTTAAGAGAGTGAGATACCTGCTGCTGATAAGTATAGTTATCAATATCATTTTGCTGCTGAAGATACTGGCTCTTCGCAGTTCCGTTAAGGAACTGAAAAGGGATTTTTCCGAAAGAAAAGATCTGCGCAGCAATACGCTTATCGGCGTATCGAGCCGGGATAAGGAACTGCGTTCTCTTGCTTCCGAGATGAATGATACGCTGGAGGCTCTGCGTCTGGCCTATAATAAATATGATCAGGGGGATGCGGAGCTTAAGACGGCCATCACGAATATTGCCCACGATCTGCGTACACCGCTGACAGCGATCTGCGGATATACCGAACTGGCCCTGAAAAAGGGAGATACGGATGAAACAGAGAAATATCTTGAGATAATCGCCGAGAGAGCAGGACATATGCGTAAGCTGACAGAGGAACTGTTTGAGTATTCGGTCATCACAGGGGGAGAGGTGAGCGAAGAAAAACAGAAGCTTCAGATCGAACATGTCCTGGAGGATTGTATTATGAACTTTTATCCCGCGCTGGAAGAACGTGGGATAAAACCCGTGGTGGATATCAGCGAAGAGCCTGTGGTAAGGGAACTGTATCCTTCATATGTTGAGAGGATATTTTCAAATCTGGTAAACAATGCCCTGAAATACAGTGACGGAGATCTGGAAATATCACTTACGGAGCAGGGCTCATTCAGGATAGCAAATACGGCTTCGGCTCTTACAAATGTGGACGCCAATAAGCTTTTTGACAGATTCTTTACGGTGGAAACGGCAAGGAACGACAGTTCCCACGGTCTCGGACTTTCCATAGTAAAACTCTTTACCGAACGCATGAACTGCCCTCTCAGGGCATTTTATGAGAACGGAAAACTCGTGATAGAGATAGATTTCTGATAAATTCTCTTTGACATCTGCGGTATTTCATGCGATTATATATAAGGGGAAGAAGCGGCGGACGTCGCATAAGGAAAGGAGTGGGAATATGCAGATAGGTATAAGACTTCATGATACTAAAGAATGTCCATTTGAAGAACGTTTGAGAGTCATAAAGAGTCAGGGTTTTGAATGTGTTCAGATAGATCTGTCCAAGACCAGGGGAATACCTTTTGAAACAGGTATGCTTACACCGGGCTATGCCAAGTGGCTCGGCAGACAGTTCCAGAAAGCAGAGCTGGATATCGCAGTTCTCGGTAATTACCGTAATCTGTCTCATCCCGATCCTGTTAAGATCATCGAGATACAGTACAGCTACGCCGCAAGCTTAAGATTTGCCGCTCTTTGCGGTGCATGTGTGGTAGGTACCGAGTCGGGAATACCCGATGCCGATGAAAGATTCAGTAAGGAAGCCTGCAGGAATAAAGATGCACTGAACATTTTTATAAGAAATCTTCAGCCTGTTGTTAAGGCGGCGGAGAGCTGCGGTGTATCGCTTGCCATAGAACCTTCTTACAAGAGAGTGGTATGGAATGCAAAGACCGCGAGAGAGATGCTTGACAGAATAGGCTCGCCCAACTTAAGAATAATATTCGATCCTGTCAATCTTATCGATCCGGAGGTGCCCGAGGCAGCAGAGGAGACCATAGCTGAAGCCATGGAAATCCTTGAGCCTGAGATAGAAGTGGTACATCTCAAGGACTATTTGATAGAAGACGGGACGCTGAAACCCATGGGCTGCGGTTTCGGCAATATGGATTATAAAGAGATAATCAGATTCGTGGAGGAGAAAAAACCTTTTATCCACACGATATTGGAAAATACGGATCCCATGACTGCTAAGCAGTCACGAAGAAAGATAATTGATATGGCCTATGAAGCCGGAGGTGAGGACATGAGGGGAGTTCCCGGAGGCCTCATAAAGGGCATAGGCGAAATGCCTCTGATATAATGAATAAAGAAAGAAAAATCAAATTCAACAGAGTATCAATGATCGCTTACTTCATCAAAGGGAGTAAGC
>JAEEIK010000076.1 GCA_016281335.1 Lachnospiraceae bacterium
GCTTACTCCCTTTGATGAAGTAAGCGATCATTGATACTCTGTTGAATTTGATTTTTCTTTCTTTATTCATTATATCAGAGGCATTTCGCCTATGCCCTTTATGAGGCCTCCGGGAACTCCCCTCATGTCCTCACCTCCGGCATCATAGGCCATATCAATTATCTTTCTTCGTGACTGCTTTGCAGTCATGGGATCTGTATTTTCAAGTATTGTATGTATGAAAGGTTTCTTCTCTTCCACAAATTTTATGATCTGTTTGTAATCCATGCTGCCAAAGCCGCAGCCCATGGGTTTCAACGTCCCGTTCTCTATCACATAGTCCTTGAGATGAACCACCTCTATCTCCGGCTCAAGAAGATCCATTGCTTCAGCTATGGTCTCCTCAGCTGCCTCGGGTACCTCAGGATCGATAAGATTGACAGGATCAAATATTATCCTTAAGTTTGGTGAACTTATACGGTCAAGCATTTCCCTTGCAGTCTTTGCATTCCATACCACTTTCTTGTAAGAAGGTTCGATGGCAAGTGATACACCGCAGCTCTCCGCTGCCTTAACAACAGGCTGAAGATTTCTTATAAAAATGTTCAGTGCATCTTTATTCCTGCAGGCTTCCTTGCTGCATCTTTCATCGGCATCGGGTATTCCCGCCTCGGTACCTACCACACATGCGCCGCAAAGAGCAGCAAATCTCAAGCTTGCTGCGTAGCTGTACTGTATCTCGATGATCTTAACAGGATCGGGATGAGACAGATTACGATAATTACCCAGAACCGCGATATCCAGTTCGGCTTTCTGGAACTGTCTGCCGAGCCACTTAGCGTAACCCGGGGTAAGCATACCTGTTTCATAAGGTATTCCTCTGGTCTTTGACAGATCTATCTGTACACATTCAAAACCCTGACTTTTAATGATCCTTAAGCGTTCCTCAAAAGGACATTCTGTAGTATCATGAAGCCTTATACCTATCTGCATATTCCCTCTCCTTTCCTTTTGCGACGTCCGCCGCTTCTTCCCCTTATATATAATCGCATGAAATACAACAGATGTCAAAGAAATTTTATCAGAAATCTATTTCTATCACGAGTTTTCCCTGCTCATAAAAAGCCCTGATCTGGCGGTTCATTCTCTCGGTAAAGAGTTTGACTATGGAAAGTCCCAGGCCGTGAGAGCCGTCATTTCTTGCTGTTTCAACCGTAAAGAACCTGTCAAAGAGCTTATTGGCATCAACATTTGAAAGCTTTGATGCCGTATTCGCGATCCTGAATCTTCCCTCTTTTGTAAGTGATATCTCCATATCACCGTCACTGTATTTCAGGGCGTTGTTCACCAGATTCGAAAAAATCCTTTCAACGTATGAGGGATACAGTTCCCTCTCCACCGCTTCTTCGCTGATATCCACCAAAGGCTTTATCCCGCGTTCTTCCAGCGCGGGATAAAAGTTCATAACACAGTCCTCCAGCATATGTTCGAGCCGTATCTTCTGTTTTTCTTCGCTCACCTCTCCCCCGGTAATGACCGAATACTCAAACAGTTCCTCTGTCAGTTTACGCATATGCCCCGCCCTCTCGGCGATTATCTCCAGATATTTTCCTGTTTCAGCCGTATCGTTCTTTTTCAGGGCCAGCTCGGTATATCCGCAGATTGCGGTCAGCGGTGTCCGCAGATCGTGGGCTATATTCGTGATAGCAGTCTTCAGCTCCGCATCCCCCTGATCATATTTATTATAGACCAGTCGCAGAGCTTCCAGTGTATCGTTCATCTCAGAAACAAGAGAACGCAGTTCCTTATCCCGGCTCGATACGCCAAGCAGCGTATTGCTGCGAAGATCTTTTCTTTCGGAAAAATCCTTCTTAAGTTCCCTTATGGAACTGCGCACAGCCAGGATCTTCAGCAGCAGTACTATATTGATGATTATACTTATCAGCAGCAGATATCTCACGCCATTAACCTTTCATTTAATAATGTTTTACCCTTATCGGCGTAGTCTCATAATAATAGATCATCGCATCATAATGGTCTGCGGCGACCAGTTTGGCACGGTAGGTCTTATACAGATCCATATACAGATTATATCCCTCTCCGGCCGCTCCCGTAAAGTTCGGAGTATGAAGCAGCTTATATACCCTGCCGTCCTTCTCACTTACCGATGCGAAATCCAGACAGTACATACCCTGATCAAAATACTTTGCCTGATATGCCAGCGTATCCTCTGAGCAGTAATCATGATCTTCTCTTTTATAAGCTTCGTCATAAGTTCCGGCTGTATGGATGTTCACGACCGTATTATAAAACTCGGTTCCTATGCAATAGTAGCTTCCTTCAAACAGTTCATTTATGCGGTTTCCCATTGTCCTGTCACCGTAACCGAGGTTATCACCTTTCATCACATGACCGTTATGCGCGGTTATGAGTATCTGCGGATATCCTCTCTTTACTTCGATATCATAAAAACTCTTTAAACTCTCCGCCATACACCTGTCCCTGTACTCCCCGTATTCATCCGGAGTTTCCGAAAAAGAAGGAGCATCGATCCACTGCAGCAGCGCTCTTGCCACACTTTCGGCTATCCTGTATTCAGATTCTTCAAAAGATGAAAGCTTAGCGTATATCCCGTCAAAGAACTCCCTTTCAGCTTCCGTATCGGGTTCTTCTTCTGCAGCAAGCATTTTGAGTTTATCAAGTTCTTCCTCACTGAAGCCCTCCGGCCTGTCGTGACAGAATCCGTTAAGATAAGCTATCTCCTTAAGGTCGCCCTGCATGTCCACACCATAGAACATCAGCGACTCTTTTTCACTGTGCGAGAGATTATACTCTCTCATCCAACTCAGCAGTTCCAGCATCTGCTGCGTATCATAGAGCGGATAATCTGTCTTTCCGAGGAGTTCTTCGAGATCGCTTTCGCTTTCATGTATCGCAGTATTATAAGCTGCTGCCTCGCCTGCACTCATCTCAAATGCTATGGCATGACTCTTTCCCTCTTCAACGAGTTTCTTAAGTACCAGGAGCTTAGCTGTCTGGAACTCACAGTTTCCGTGCGTTGCTTCTCCTATCCCGACTACTTTCACATCCGCAGGAATCTTGAGCTCATCTAAGGAAGTTCCGAGTTCCTCTATGCCTTCTATATGAGACTCCGTTATTCCCGAAGCGGCTGCTCTGACAACTATGAGCGAAGCAAAGTATATGACCAGTATCCCCAAAAAGATCCATCTTTCCAAACGTATTTTCTTCATCACTTTCCTCCTAGTTCAGATCCCTTTTATCCAGACCTGACATACCCCATACCAGTGCTGCGACTATCACGATCAATGATAAGAGTATCTGTATACCGGCTCCGGGATTTACCCCGTCATCTGCAAACCCTGTCAGGCTAAACCACTGTCCGAGAACATTAATGTTGTAGATCACTTCTCCGATACGGAAAGCTGTGTCCTTCAGCATGGACAGGATAGCATTTCCAAACAGCAGCATATTAAAACAGAGGTTAAAGAGTATCATGGTTGTCAGCATTGATGTGATGATCTTTCTTAAACGGAAAGCAGCTGTTGCAGTGAGTACCGTATATGCCATTACTCCCACAAAAAGTATGAGTATAGCGGGTGTACTTGAAGCATTTAATGAAGCGCCTCCGATGATCCCTCCGGTCAGATAGCATAAGAACATTATCGCCATTGCAGAAAGCTGTGCCAGAACATGACTTACATACACCTGCTTCTGGCTGTAGCCCGCGATGATACGGTTACGTATGCAGCCGTCGGCATAATCCGGATTGATGAACAGCGGCGGAAACATGCTGAAAAACAGTACCATTGCCGCTCCCACAAATACCATCCTTATCTCTTCATTTTTTTCCATAAGAAAAGGAAAGGTATAAAAACCGCCGGTGATCGCCAATGTAACAACCAGTGCTATCACACAGCCCCCGATAAAATATATATTCTTAAAGATCCTGTACATTGTTGCTTTATAAAGATTCTTCATGATATCCTCCGTTACTTTATCTCTTTCTTATTCATCACCAGAACCGACAAAATATAAGAAATGATGATGCATGCTATGCTTCCGATAAGATAGTCGGTAAATGACCATCTCCTGTAAAAACTGAAATGCGCATAAGGTACGAAACGGTCATAAAAACGATACAACATCAGTTTTGTTCCCGTGAGCAGGCATTCTCCCTGTTCGGGATACAGCTTCTCTGCTACTTCCATTCCCGCCAGCTTAAAGATAAAAGCTATCAGCAATCC
>JAEEIK010000077.1 GCA_016281335.1 Lachnospiraceae bacterium
TCATAAAGGGCATAGGCGAAATGCCTCTGATATAATGAATAAAGAAAGAAAAATCAAATTCAACAGAGTATCAATGATCGCTTACTTCATCAAAGGGAGTAAGCGATTCTTTGCGTTGGGCGTAATTCTTTCGCTGCTCGCCGCATTCCTGGACATGATCAGTCCCAAGCTGGTGCAGTATACTGTCGATGAAGTGCTGAAGGAAGAGAAGGCTGCGCCGGCTTATGTGATGGAAGGCATTGAACTTCTCGGCGGAAGAGAGTATCTGCGTGATCATCTTTATTTCATAGCGATACTGGTGATACTGACTGCGCTGGTGGCAGCAGTATGCAGATATCTGTACAGAGTGGTCAATTCAGTGGGCTCCGAGAGACTGATCAAGACCATAAGGGATAAGCTCTTTGAGCATATAGAACATCTGCCGAGTTCCTGGTATCAGCAGAACCATACAGGTGACATACTCCAGAGATGTACTTCCGATGTAGAGACGGTAAAGATGTTCGTATCGGAACAGATGACGGCTCTTTTCAGGGTAGGCATGCTGATAGCACTGGCTATGTATTTCATGGTGGGTATCAATAAGAAACTTGCACTTATCTCTGCGGCCTTCATTCCGGTAGTGATACTGTACTCCCTGTTCTTTCATAACAGGATCTCATCTTCCTTCAAGCTTGCGGATGAAGAAGAGGGCAGACTTTCTGCCATAGCCCAGGAGAACCTGACGGGCGTACGTGTGGTCAGGGCTTTCGGACGTGAGAGCTTTGAAAGGGAGAGATTCGAAAAGCAGAACGAGGGCTATACAAAGATGTGGATACGCCTGATGGCCTGGCTTTCAGCCTTCTGGTGTTCCAACGATCTGATAACCGGTCTGCAGATAATGCTGATACTGGTAACAGGCGCGGTATTCTGCGTGCGTGGCGAGCTGACAGCCGGAGGTTATATAGCCATAGTGTCCTATAACGGAATGCTGGCCTGGCCGGTAAGGGAACTGGGCCGCGTGATCTCTGATATGAGTAAGGCGGGTGTAGCCGTAGACCGTATAAGATATATCTGCAATTCCCTTACCGAAGATGAAGCGGAAGTAAGCGGAGATAAAGAGATAAAGGGCGGAGACATAGTCTTTGAGAATGTCAGCTTCTCTTATGAAGATGACAGGGAAGTATTAAAGGACATAAATCTTACGATCAAAGAAGGAAGCACAGTCGGAATAATAGGTGCAACAGGTTCCGGGAAATCTACTATCGCCGCATTGATGAACAGGATATATGAACTGCCGGAGAATGGCGGAAAGATAAGCGTCGGAGGCATCGACATTAAGGAGGCCGACAGGCATTCTTTGAGAAAACATATTTCAATGGTGCTGCAGGAACCCTATCTTTTCTCAAGAACGCTGAGGGAAAACATTGCCATCACCAAAGCAGAGGTGAAAGAAAAAGAACTGGAAAGAGCAGTTACAACAGCTCAGCTTAAAAGCACTATAGAAAAATTTACTGACGGTTACGAAACTTTTGTGGGTGAAAGAGGTGTGACACTTTCGGGAGGACAGAAGCAGAGGACAGCCATAGCGCAGGTGATAATGAATGATGCTCCGGTGATGATCTTTGATGATTCGCTGTCAGCCGTTGATATGGAAACCGATGCAAAGATAAGAAAAGCGATAAAAGAAAAAACGAAGGGAAAGACTCTGTTACTGATATCCCACAGGATAGCAACAGTGCAGGATGCCGACGAGATAATCGTCATGGATAAGGGTCGCATAGCCGAAAAGGGAACACATGCCGAACTGCTTGAAAAGAACGGCATTTACAGGGAGATATATGAGATACAACAGGGATAAGGAAGAAACGGTAAGCCTCCCCTTTTTCGGGGTGCCTAAACTGATACCGTATATAAGGAAGTATGTACCGTGGATCATTACGATGGTCCTTCTTGGCATGTTTGCAAGTCTCATAGATTCTGCTGTTCCCCTGATGCAGAGATATGCGCTTGATCATTTTGTCGGCAAGAAGACGCTGGAAGGACTGAAAGTATTTATAATCTTCTATGTGGTGATGATTGTCGTATACATGATAGTGAATTTCTTTACCACCTACCTTTGCGGAAAAGTAGAGATGAGTGTGGACAGGGATCTCAGAAATGCTGCGTTCAATCATCTGCAGGAGCTGTCCTTCTCATATTTCAACCAGAACAATGTGGGATATATACATGCGAGAGTCATGAGCGACACAGGCAAGATAGGTGTGATGATGGCCTGGCGACTGATGGATATAGTATGGCACGGTTCCTATGTGATCTTCTGCCTGATAATGATGTTCATACTTAACTGGAAACTGGCTTTGTGGGTGGCAGTGCTGGTGCCGCTGGTAACGCTGCTCATCTCCATATTCCAGAAGAAGCTTGTGAAATTGAACAGACAGATAAGAGAACTCAATTCCACCATAACTTCCGATTTCAATGAAGGAATAACAGGTGCAAAGGCGATAAAGACACTTGCCGTGGAAGACAGGATATACGGGGACTTCAGGAAAGATACGGAAGAGATGAGATCGAGAAGTATCAAAGCAACCCATTATTCTTCTTTATTTACTTCCAGTGTGATGATGGTGAGTTCCATTGCTTTAGGCCTTGTATTGTGGCGCGGGGGGATCATTACACTTAAGGGAGTGATAGAGATAGGAACGCTGTCGGCATTCCTCACATACTCACTGCATCTGATGGAACCGATACAGTGGATCGTCATGACCATATCGGAACTGATCTCGGTACAGGTCAATGTGGAGAGACTTACAAGACTCCTGGAAACGAAAACAGAAGTTGCAGATACCGAAGAAGTGATCGCAAAGTATGGCGGTACCTTTGATCCCAAAAAAGAGAACTGGGAAGAACTGGAAGGAGATGTTGAATTTGAGGATGTATCCTTCCATTATCCTGACGGCGAAGAATATGTATTGGAACACTTTGACCTTAAGGTTCCCAAGGGTACCAATGTAGCAATAGTGGGAGAGACCGGTGCAGGTAAATCGACACTGGTGAATCTCGTGTGCAGATTCTTTGAACCGACAGAAGGCAGGGTGTTGATAGACGGAAGGGATGCCAGAGATCGTTCCATACTCTGGCTGCATTCCAATATAGGCTATGTGCTGCAGACACCGCATCTGTTCTCGGGTACCATAAGAGAGAATCTGAAATACGGCAATCCCGATGCAGATGATGAGATGATATGGGATGCACTGAAAAAGGTATGTGCAGATGAGATAGTTAAGAATATGAAACAGGGACTGGATACGAATGTGGGAGAAGGCGGTGACAGCCTGTCCACAGGAGAAAAACAGCTGATAAGCTTTGCAAGGGCGCTGCTGGCAGATCCGGCCATACTGGTACTTGACGAAGCAACAGCTTCCATCGATACTGTTACTGAGAAACGTCTTCAGGATGCGATCAAGACAGTGACAAAAGGTCGTACCTCTTTTATGATAGCACACAGATTATCGACCATAGTCGATGCCGATATAATACTGCTGGTTTCGGAAGGAAAGATCAAAGAGCGCGGAACGCATAAGGAACTGCTCGAGAAAAAGGGCGCATATTATGAGCTATATATGAGTATGAAAGCGGGAATGGAGATAGAATGAAGATAAGGGTACCGGGTTCAAAATCAATAACCAACAGAGCGCTTCTCTTAGCAGCATTGTCTGAAGGGGAGAGCGTGCTCACGGGCTGTATGGCAGGCGGTGACGGCGAACAGTTTTTATCCTGCATCAAGGAACTGGGATTTGAGACAGCCGAAGAGATCGAGGATGAGTCAGCAATAGTAAAGAATATAACTGTCCGCATTATGGGACATAAGGGTGAGATACCGAAAAAGAAAGCTTCGGTAAATGTGGGCAGCGCAGGAACGGCGGCGCGTTTTATCGCAGCTCTGACAGCCTTTTCCGACGGTGAATATATGCTGGATGCATCGGAGCAGATGAAAAAGAGACCCATGAAGGATCTGACGGATGTGCTTATCGATGCGGGAGCAGGTATAGAGTTCATTGAGAAGGAAGGATACTTTCCAATGAAGATAAAGGGCAGCGGAAAAGTACCCGAAGTGATGAAGGTGAACATAGACAGAAGTTCACAGTTCTTAAGCGCGCTCATGATCGCTGCCGGAGCAAGGAAACAGGAATGCCGTATAGAGGTGGAAGGCAGTCACGGTCTTGCATATGTTGATATGACAGCAAAGATGATGGAGAGTTTTGGTGCAGACGTTATCAAAGAAGGCTGCAGCTATGTGATAAAAAGTGAAGGATATAAGTCCTGTGAATACGCGGTGGAGCCGGATATGAGCGCTGCTGCGTATTTTTATGCCGCATCATTGCTTAACGGGAAAGAGTATGAGATATACGGTGATGATAAAGCAGAGCTGCAGGGAGATGCGGGGTTTAAGAAAGTACTGGAATCAATGAGAGGCGCAGACGGCGTGATAAAGGGAGGCATGACTGTGGATATGCATGCCATGTCCGACCAGGCGCTGACTCTTGCGGTAGTAGCCGCTTATGCGGATGCGCCGGTAACGATAAAGGGAATAGGACATATAAGACTGCAGGAGTGCGACCGTATCGCTGCGATACGAAACGAACTGGAACGCATGGGTATAAAGACTGATGAGAGTGAAGATTCCGTTACGGTATATCCGGGAACGCCTCATGGAGCAGAGATAGAAACATATGACGATCACAGGGTGGCAATGAGTTTTGCTCTTGCATCATTAAGAACCGAGGGCATCGTGATAAAGAATCCCTCCTGTGTTAAGAAAACTTTTCCCGAATTCTTTGAGGTATTGAAAAGCATAAATGGGTGATTACATTGCAATAGATCTTAAATCTTTTTATGCATCCGTGGAATGTGTTGAGCGCGGACTGGATCCGCTCACGGCAAAGCTCGTGGTGGCCGATCCGATGCGAACAGAGAAGACCATCTGCCTTGCAGTTTCTCCGGCCCTTAAGAGTTACGGGATACCGGGAAGGGCAAGGCTCTTTGAAGTGGTGAGCCGTGTAGACCAGCTTAACAGGAACCGTACGGCCGAAAAGATAGAATTTATAACAGCGCCTCCGAGAATGGCTTTATATATGGAATACAGCAGCAGGATATTTGACATCTACCTAAAGTATGTTGCTCCTGAGGATATGCATGTGTATTCGGTGGATGAGGTATTCATTGATGCGACACAGTATTTAAAGACCTACGGGATGAGCGCCCATGAACTGGCGCTGACGATGATAAGGGATGTCCAGAAAACCACAGGCATAACAGCTACCGCCGGGGTCGGCACCAATATGTATCTTGCCAAGATAGCAATGGATATAGAAGCAAAGCATATGCCCCCGGATAAAGACGGCGTGAGGATAGCAGAGCTAAATGAGAGAAGCTATCGAGAGAAATTGTGGAGCCACACGCCTATCACGGATTTCTGGAGAGTAGGCGGTGGTATAGCAAAGAAGCTTGCAGCTTATCAGATATATACGATGGGAGATATTGCGCGCTGTTCCATAGGCAGTGAAAACGATATATGGAATGAAGAGCTGCTCTATAAACTTTTCGGAGTTAATGCGGAGCTTCTCATCGATCATGCCTGGGGCTGGGAACCCTGCACCATGGATAAGATCAAGTCTTATAAAGCGGAGGGACACAGCATCAGTTCGGGACAGGTGCTGAAGGAACCATATACCTATGAAAAAACGGCGATAATAGTCAGAGAGATGACAGAGCTTCTGGTGCTTGATCTGGTGGATAAGAAACTGGTAACGGATCAGGTGCTGCTGGATATAGGATATGATGTTGAGAATCTGAAGGATCAGGAAATACTTGACAGATACAGGGACCGTATTAAGATAGACAGGTACGGAAGATACGTTCCTGCTCCGTCCCACGGCAGCGCAAACTTGGGGAAATTTACTTCATCTGGAAAACTGATCGTTGACGCGATGATGAAACTCTTTGAGAATATCACAGCAAAAGAATTGCTGGTAAGGCGGCTGTCAGTTACCGCAAATCATGTTAAGTATGAAAATGAGGTGGAAAAACAGTACGAACAGTTGGACCTTTTTTCCATGATGGATAAAGAGAAACAGGAAGATGAGGAAGCGCTTAAGAAAGAAAGGGCATTGCAGGAAGCGGAACTGAAGATACAGAAGAAGTTCGGAAAGAATGCGATCCTAAAAGGCATGAACCTTAAAGAAGGTGCCATGACCATAGAAAGAAACGGACAGATAGGAGGACATAAGGCTTGAAAAAAAGAATACTTGCAGGAATATTGTGTACGGTGCTTTTATTCGGGGCATGCGGTACCGATCCTTCGGATATAAAGATAGGAGGGAAGGGTGATCTTTCTTCGGTACCGGGTGCCGGAGATGAAGAACATAATACAACGGAAAATGAACTGTCTGAAGTGCCGCTGGATATTGAAGGATGGCGCAATGCATCCGCCGGACTGAAACTCGTAAGTCCCGAAAGGAAGACCCATGAAGCAAAACCGGATGTAAGGGATGCAAGGATGGCAGAAGCTGAAACAGTCTTAAAAAACAGTTCACTGCCCAGAGTGAACATTTATATGCAGGATGATTATCTTCTGTATAAATCCGAGTATACACGCGCGATGATAGGCATATCAAATGCCGGAGAATATGATCTGGAACCCCAGGAAGGCAGTGTGAGGATAAGAGGTAATTCAACTTCACTGGAAAAGAAGCTTCCGTTAAAGATACATTTTGACAAGAAGCAGGGAGTGTTCGGGCATCCGGGAGAGAAGAGCTGGACACTGATCGCGAACTATTATGACAAGACCGCCTTGCATAATAAGATCGCTTTTGATCTGTACGAGTATCTTTCACCGGAAGGGACCTTCGTTCCCATGTGCGAATTTGTTGATCTGTACGTGAATGATATGTTCTGCGGTGTCTATACACTCTGCGACCAGGTGGAAACCGGAGACGGCAGGGTAGATATCAGATCAAAGACCGATGCTGCTCCTGAAGAAACGGATTTTCTCATAGAGCAGGATTATCGTGCTTACTTTGATGGCGGCGGAACGGAAGGTCTTGACTGGTTCTACAGTACATGGACTGAAGACTGCTTTACGGTTGAGAGTCCGGAAGATAAATATCTTAATGAAGAAAAGACCGCATATATACAGGATTATATAGACCAGGTGTATGAAGCAGGACTGCTTGGGCGCTGGGATGTGATACAGAGCCTGATCGATGTTGACAGTTTTATCGCAGGTTTTATGGCAGCTGATATGATCAAGAGCGTGGATGTAAGGCAGTCCAGTGTATACTTTTATAAGCTTGGAGGAGGCAAGCTTTATTTCGGGCCGTTATGGGACTGTGATCTGACTTTCGGTTCGGGCGAGGAAGGCGGCGTGGAAGCGTCGATGGCAGAAGGCAATTTCCTTTTTGCTGCACTGATCAGGACACCGGAATTCAGACATATGTATATAGACAGATATAATGCCGTAAGGGATGATGTTCAGGAATTTGTTCTCGGAAAGATAGATGAATATGCAGAGAAATATAATGCTGAGCTTTCGAATGAGTTCCAGAACTGGACACTGGATATGAACTTCTGTTGTGAGGAGATGCAGCAGATAGCGGACTATAACGGACAGATCGAGTTCATGAAGACCTGGTTTGTTGACAGGCTGGAATGGCTTGATATGAGGTATGGTGTGATATATTGAAAATATGATATAATGTGATGCAATAGTCCGGGCGGCATGTCCGCTTTGGACTATTTGACAAATAAACCAATAAAACTAAGGAGGTATATCATGGCTAACGACAGAAGACCCGACGATATGGTCAGGATCACGACACCCGAGCTTGCTGATGCTTTTATCGAGGAGCAGATAGCAGCGCTTAAAGAACAGATTGGAGATAAGAAAGTACTGCTGGCATTATCCGGTGGTGTTGATTCCTCTGTTGTTGCGGCAATGCTCATAAAGGCAGTAGGGCAGCAGCTGGTATGCGTGCATGTTAATCACGGTCTGCTCAGAAAGGGTGAGCCCGAGCAGGTTATCGAAGTATTCCGTAACCAGATGAAAGCAAATCTCATCTATGTGGATGCTACCGACAGATTCCTTGATAAGCTTGCGGGCGTGACTGATCCCGAGACAAAGAGAAAGATAATCGGCGGCGAGTTCATAGAAGTATTTGCCGAAGAAGCAAAGAAGCTTGATGGAATAGAATTCCTTGCACAGGGTACTATCTGGCCTGATATACTTGAAAGTGAAGCAGGCATCAAAGCTCATCACAATGCAGGCGGTCTTCCCGAAGATCTTCAGTTTGAGCTGGTTGAGCCGGTTAAGATCCTGTTTAAAGATGAGGTACGTATCGTAGGCGAGAGACTCGGTCTTCCTGCAAACATGGTATACCGTCAGCCGTTCCCGGGTCCTGGACTCGGCGTACGCTGCCCCGGTGCGATCACCAGAGATAGACTGGAAGCTGTTCGTGAATCGGATGCCATTCTTCGTGAAGAGTTTGCAAAGAACGGACTGGAAGGCAAGGTATGGCAGTATTTCACGGTAGTACCCGATTTCAAATCCACGGGTGTCAAGGACGGCAAGCGTACCTTTGATTGGCCCTGCATCATCCGTGCGATCAACACCACGGATGTTATGGAAGTAACGGTCGAGCATCTTTCCGATGAACTGATCGATCACCTTGTAAAACGCATCATTTCCGAGGTTCCGGGAATCAACCGTGTACTCTTCGATTATACACCGAAGCCTCCCGCAACGGTGGAGTACGAATAAGTCTGAGCTCTGCAAAAGTTTGATTATCATTATTCCGGCGCCCGTTCCGGGTGCCGGAAATCTGTAATTTCCAAACGCATGGTGTTTAGCCGGAAGTTTTTCTCTTCCGGACACCGAAATTCCCAATATTTATAGTAATTTCCGATATGAGATCATTGTCTTCGAGGTCCGTAAAGTCCTTTTGGCAATGGAAAAAGCAAAAACTTATGAAATCATTGCCTTTTAAGTCTGTATGGTCGGTCTATGGCAATGGAAAAAGCAAAAACTTATGAAATCATTGCCTTTTAAGGCCGGAAAGTCGGCTAAAGGCAATGGGATGAAAAAGAAACCGCAATATCATTGCCTTAGGGAGGTGAAGGAAAGCATATAGGCAATGGAAAAGAAGAATTCATGCGAAAGTATTGCCCCGGGGGCTCCGAAGAAGCGAGCCGGGCTGAGATAGGTATGCATATGGAGATTAAAGTATTCTGAAAGGAGAAAACGAATGAATAAGAAGAAAAGCAGGACTGTTTTGAAGTGTACGGATCTGTACGATAAAGCGTTAAGCAGGTATCAGAATCTTTTGACGGTGAGGGAAGAAATGGAAAAGGAATTGGAAGGTGCGTCACCCGGTAAAATCCGTGTTGCCAAAACAGAAAACCGGATACAGTTTTATCTGCGCAGGGAAAGTGCAGAAAAGGCAGGTATATATATACCTAAAGGAGAAAGCGGTAAACTGAAGCATTATCTGCAGAAAGCATATGATGAAAAAGCACTGATATTTGTTGACAGGGAAATCCATATTCTTGGGAAATTCATAAAGAATTCCGATGGTATTTCGGACAGGATACGACAGCTGTATTCTGACAATCCGGATGAAGTAAAAAGGTATATAGATCCGATAGACGAAGCTGATGAAGACAGAGTGAAACGATGGGAAAGTACACTATATGAATCAAAGAAGATTTCTGATTATACAACCGTATATGAGACGAAAAGAGGTGAAAAGGTAAGATCAAAATCAGAATTGAATATTGCTAATACATTGGCAGAAAAAGGAATACCATATAAATATGAGTGTCCGTTGAAGCTTAAGAACGGAGTGATAGTCTATCCGGATTTCACAGTACTGAACGTCAGGGAGAGAAGGCAGATATATTGGGAACACAGGGGAATGATGGATGATAAGGAATACGCCAAAAACTCAGTATTGAAGATGAAAACATATATGAAAAACGGATTGTTTATAGGTCGTGATCTGATAATATCTGAAGAAACTTCGGCAAATCCATTAGGAACCGATGAGATAAATGCCATAGTAAAAGTTTTTTTCGGAGAATGAATCCGTGGGCCGAACAGCTCGCTGTCCCCGATAATTTCACAAGTTGAAATAGAATTTATCATTTTGACATGGTAAAATAAAGGAAATTAGGTACATTTGGTAAGGATATGCGAAAATCCGTGGAGGTAAATATGACGAATAATAAGAAAGCCATAAAACGAATAGTTTGGAAGTATAAGGATTAATATTCGAAAATCAGTTAGTAATTGATTTATTAATCAGACTATCGTTAATGAACGGGATATAAATGATATTTGAGCTTCTGAGGAAAAGCATAGATAAAAGGAGACGGACGGTTGATCAGCGTATATGTAAATGATATTAAAAAGACGATTGAAAATGAATGCTTTTTTACTGCATTATCATTAACATTATCTCTCCCGGATATGTGCGGATTAGCGGAATATCCCGATAAGGGTGTTGCCGAGCGTTACATTTCATGGTTCAACAAATATGTTTCGCCGGCATTAGGCGACGATAAACCGGGGATTCCATATATGAGCGGGGAGATGGTATATAATCTGCGGAACACTTTTTTGCATCAGGGAAGCCCTTCTATCAATTTTGATAAAGTCAAAGAAGATGTTAATCATGTAGATAGGTTTGCGCTGGATCTGAGTAGTATTCCTATTTATAGCACTGTGATCAAAATGGAATACAGGGGGCAGTCGGTGACATCAATGCTGATCAATGTTGTATGCTTATGCGATATTATTTGCAAAAGTGCATTAAAGTATTATGAGGCAAATCGCACGAAGTTTAGTTTTGCAATAGATGTACTTCCTAAGGATTATGAGCCTAAAAAATTTGAGGGTGACGGACAGGCTGATCCGGTAACACAGTTGTTTAACAAAAAGCTTGAAGAGAGTGGACAAACAGTCAGAATAAAGTCCAGTATATTAAAGGGAATGGAGAGTAGTGTTACAAAAGAATTGACCAATAAGATTTTAGAAGAAAATTATGCAAGTACTTCCGAACCGAAGGGCAGAGAAGAAAGTGCTAACAAGGATACACAGCTCAGCGCAGATACACAGAAAAAGGATAAGCAGGAACACCGTATACGTTGTTTCTTTGGTAAAGAGTTTAAGGATTCCAAGTATATGTCTCTTAAGGAAGAGATTATTGCTGCAGTTCTCGAATCTGATACCAAAATGGGGCTGAATAATAAGCTTATGAAGATCATGCCCGGGAACGATGTTAAAATCGTATATGCTCGTCTTAAGCCCTTTATTAAAGACCGGCCGGGGAAATAGGGATAATGAACATATTATTTATTTGCAGTCAAAACAAACGAAGAAGTCTGACGGCAGAGAAGCTGCTTGACGGATATTGCGGTCACATAGTACGTTCTGCCGGAACAGAAAAGAATTCAAGGGTAAAGCTCACGCCTGGACTGATAGGCTGGGCAGATATGATATTCTGTTTTGAAAAGAAGCATCTTCGCAGGATAAAGGAAAACTATGCGGAAGAGGCAGAGGGAAAGACATTCATCACCATGAATATAGCTGATGAATATGAATATATGGATGAAGAACTGCAGGATATCTTATGGGGTTATGCTGAGGAATACTTAGACAAGGGGGACGATCAGGATTCGTAGTAATAGTTTTGCAAAAGCAGTAAGTATCATTGCAGTGTTATTATTTCTGCTGAATTTAATAATGTCTCGTGAATACAATACAGTCATGATCATATTGACCGGTGGCGGAAAGCTGATAGACCATTTGGGAGTATCGTATGACAGTCTTTTTAAAGAGTTTCAGCTGTACAGATCAATTACTTACGGTTATTTACACCCGGCCATATGGCATTTGGCAGTCAATGCTTTAGCACTGTGGTATACAGGGCTTTATCTGGAAAAAGTATTAAGAAAGGCAGTTATTCTTTTTGTTTATCATGCAGGCCTGATCATATCGAGTGTTGCATATGTGTTGACATTTCATGGTGAGTATATGTATGGCGCATCTCCGGCAATATTCTGTTGCCTGGGAATGATGACAACGTGGTTGATAAAAGATTATTCGGTGCTGTATGAGTATAAGAAAATTAAGGGTTTTCGTTATCTGTTGGGTTACATGATCATATCCAATTTTCTGGGGTTGGGAACATTTGTTATTCATTTGGCTGGATTTTGCACAGGATTGCTTTTGGGACTTGTTGTAAAAAGGAAGGTGAAGAAAAACATCAGAGAGTATACAGATCACGATCAATTTATGGAGGAATAAAAATGGATTACGAGTATTTTGATAACTTATGTGATAAGCTGACCGACTGTTATTATAAGCTGGATGAAGAAGCATTCTATATGACAGATGATCCGGCAACAGAAGATGAGATCTGCGCTGCAGAAGAAAGAATGGGAGTGAAGCTTCCGAAAAGCCTTAGGGAGTTCTTCCTGCGCTATTCCAAAGAGTTCCGTATATCAGCGTTTATGCCTGATGAATTCTGTGAAACCCTTCCGAATAGCTTACGCGGGCTGTTTGCATCAAAATTCACGATAGGACTGAGAGTAGTTGAGTACAGCGAGAACAACAGAAAAACCTGGATAGAAAACTGTTTCGATAATGAAGAAGATGAGTACGACAAGGTGTGGTATCACAAGCTGGCACTTACGGATGTAGGCAACGGAGATATAATTGCTTTAGATATTGAAAAAGATCCGGAAGACCCGCCTGTTGTATATTTAAGTCATGATGACAGTGAAGGACACGGAGTTGTACTTGGTAAAAACTTTGAATCATTTCTTATGGATCTGATCAAGGTGGGCGGCTGCGGAATGGAGGACTGGCAGATGATTCCGTTTATTCCGGAGGGATCTGTAGGGATCGATCCCGATTGCGAAAATGCCAAAGCCTTCAGAAAACTGATAGGATTTGAACTATGACTTGTACCTGATATACTTGCTCAGCATTTTTGTCTTTTCACGTATTTCGTTAAGGATATCGATGCAGGATGATCTCGCTAAGCCGGCGTCCGCGCCGGCAGACTGTGAAGGTGGAGGAAACGTTTTATGTTAGATGCGAATAAGAGAAATAAACTCGAGACGGCCATAATGATGTACAAAGAAAATAAGGACAGCGATAAGGCTGTGTATTCCGTGTTCCTGGCACTTGCGACCGAGCAGATCTATCTTCCCGTAAATGATGAAGGAAATCTCCTGTCGCTGACGGTAAGTGAAAACATGGAGGTCATTCCCATCTTTTCGCAAAGCGCGCACTTAGGTGATGAAGGCTCCGTCAGGGTGTATCCCTGTTATATGACTGAGTGCCTGGAAATGCTGCTGAAAGCAGGCAAAAACATGGTGATAAATCCTTTCAGCGAAGAGAGCATACAGTTCATACTGCCGTATGAGGCGCTGGAAAAGATGCTGATACCGGTCATGGAACAGCAGAGATAAAAATTTAAACTGTCAGGTTAATGACAAAAGCGGTTTGGTACGATATAATAAACATCTGTTATTAACAGTGTTCGGGATGGAGATGAATAAGGAGGTGCAAAGTGGAACCAATATATTTATCAATCCAACAAAAAGAAACCGGTGACAAGATTAAGCGTCTGCTTAAGGAGAACGGTTACACCGTAAGAGACGTCCAGACGGCAATGGGTTTTGAAAACCCGCAGGCAGTATACAAATGGCTGTCAGGCCGCGGGCTTCCAAGCTTGGATAACCTGGTAATCTTAAGCAAAATGCTTCATCACAGTATTGAAGATATCCTCGTCATAGACGGGGATTTTGCTTTATATGGGAGCTTTAAGTTTAAACTTTACGTTCAATGACAGCGTAACGAATATGCGTTATCCTCTTTTCAGACAGAAGCATGATAAAGAAAAGGAGGACAGAAGAATGCAGAAAATGACATCAGCATACGCCAACAAGCTGCTTAAGAGCCTTGAAGATGATAAGAGGTTCTGGGTAAATAAGGAATATAATTCAGCAAGCTATGTGGCAGCCATTAACGAAGAACCGGTCATTCCGGAGTATGATTATTCCGAGGTCGCACAGACCATCGCAGAGATCGATGAAAAGATCGCTATCATCAAGCACGCAATAAACCTTTCTAACGCAACTGCAAAAGTAAGTGTCGGAGATACCGAGATGAGCGTTGATACGCTCCTTATAAGGATGGCACAGCTGAATAAGAGAAAAGTTCTGCTTGATGAACTCAGGAAGCAGCTTCCCAAAACCAGGGTTGAGCAGAGGTATGTGGGCAGAAATGCCGTACCTGAATACAGGTACATAAACTACGATCTCGATCTTATAAAAGTCGAATACGAAAAAGTTTCCAAAGTCATCATGGATATGCAGATGGCACTGGATATCTACAATCAGACCGAGCAGTTTGATGTAGCCGTATAAGGCTTTTCCGTACAGGGTTTTGCATATTTGTATTAACATTCACATGAATGTGTTCAGTGTTTACGATTATTCTGTTATCCGTTATCTGTTGTTCATTAATGTTCAGTGTAACAGGGAGCATGACAGGATTAAACAAAGCTCTGTAGAAAACCTGCAGGAAACTGCGTGCCTGGTCCGGTTTGAGGCACAGGCTGTGAGAGGCCTTCCGGTCTCTCACAGTTGTTATAAAGAGAAAACGGAGGAAAGGGGAAATGGAAGAAAATTACTGGAAGCTGGATGATATGTCTATACTTACAATACCGTATGTATACGTTGATCATTTCAAGTATCTTGCCGATAATCTTTTTGGGGAGAGAAAGGTAAAAATCAAATGGCAGGAAGAACTTGAAAAGAAAGATTCACCGTACCGGGTCATCTTCTGCAGAGTACGGAAACGGGACGCGGCAGGATTTGAAGAAGCATTGGAGAAGCTTAAAGATAAGATGCTGATTCTGGGACACAGGGATTATCCGGAAGTATGTAATGAAGTCAGAAAGATCATAGACAGGGAAAGGGGATGTGTAAAATGAATAAGTTTGTAACTGTAGACAAACGCAGCAAGAAAGCGCAAAAGGAGTACTATTCGCAACGGCGGCGCACATGGGGCGACTTAAATCCCGTGACAAGAAGCGTACCGAGCGGGAAAGCTTACAACAGAAAGAAGGAAAAGAGGAGAGCCGGCAGGGAGTTCAGTGATGGATTCGGAGCCGGTTCTTTAATGCTTTACTGATGACAAGCATGGAGATGCCGTAGTATAATACTGCTGTATGTCTATATGAGGAGAATGGTAAGTGACTTAACATGTCGGGAGTGATAGAAAAAAACAGGCGCTTTTACAATGAGTATGTGGCAGATATGATCCACAGCCGCTTTGGCGGCTATGAAGAACGCATCGCTGTCGGTATAGCCGGAGAGGGTTCGGACTGCTTCGGTTATGATGATGTTATATCCCGTGATCATGATTTCGGAACAGGCGTATGTCTGTGGCTTACCGATGAAGATATGGAGATTTTCGGCCGTGAACTGTCGGATGCGTATAATGAACTGGTAGACAGCGCGGAACGCTCTTTCTATACCAAGAGACTGCGTGAGCGCAGAGGCGTGATGAGCATACATGATTTTTATTCCAATATACTTCAGATCGATTGCGATGTTAAGAATTGTGTTATTACTGAGGCACAGTGGTATGCGCTGGATCACAGCTGCTTAAAGACTGCCACTAACGGAGAAGTGTTCCGTGATGATATGGGAGTGTTTACGGCATTCAGAAATCTTCTGTTGTCATACTATCCTGATAAGATACGATACAGACGGCTGGCAGAGAAGCTTCATGAATACGCATCATCCCTGCAGGTGAATTATTCCAGGTGCATGATACGTCATGATACCGTAGCCGCATCCATGTGCAAGGCAGCCGGCTTATCAGCTGCCATGGAACTGTACTTCCTTTTGAAAAAAGAATACCCGCCTTATTATAAATGGACTTTCAGGGCGCTTAAGGATATGGATGGAGACAGAGAGTTTGCAGCTAAGATACAGGAGCTTGCCGATACGCCCGTAAATATTTCTGCATGGGAAGATACGAAATATCACGCAAACAGGCCTAATTACAAAGACAGGATCGTATCCATTGCAGAGGAGATCGCATCCCTGCTGGTATCAATGATGCGTGACGGCGCACTTACAAATAAAGCAGATCTGTACCTTGAGAGTTACGTGGATGAGCTGCTGGGAAAAAACAATACGCCGAAGCCTCCCGCCACGGTAGAATACGAATAAGTCTTTGGTTTCGAAAAGCCAGTATTTATGTGGGTTTGAGAGGCATAGGTCATCTGTTGACCGCATATTGATCGTTTAAATTCTTTAGGATCATTGTTTCATTATACCGGCGCCCTGTCCGTGCGCCGGGAAACTGTATAATCTTTTAATGGTGCTGATTTGGAAGTTTTCCTGCACCGAAAATCCTAAACTTATGTGAGATTGCTGTTTGTAGACAGCAGAAATGAAAAAATAACTATAAATGCTGTCTGGTGTAAGTTATAAGCTAAAGAATAAAAACAGCATATATCCTTGAAATGAAAGAAATACTGTTATACGCAGATGCTATGAAGATATCAAATCCGCTGGGAACAAATGAGATAGAGGCTGTGATAACTGAGTATTTAGGAAAACTATAGTTATGGTATAATACTTTTAATATTACAAATTGATGGTAGCGGGGGACAATCTGATGCATGATATCTTTATCAGTTATTCCACGAAAAACAAGAATATAGCAGATGCGATAGTGGCGGATTTTGAGCAGCATGATATAAAATGCTGGTATGCGCCCAGGGATATATTACCCGGTGAAGAGTGGGTGTCGGCGATCACGTCCGCTCTTGAGCAGTCCAAAGCTCTTGTCCTGATCTATACCGATGAATCAAACAAGTCCAGACAGGTAATGAACGAGATAGCCGTGGCTTTTAACGCGGGGATTACAATAGTGCCGTTCAAACTTTCTGATGAAGAGATGAGCAGTGAACTCGAGTATTATCTTACACGTGTTCACTGGATGGATGCCGTTACAAAACCTTTGAAAGAGAATATCTCGGCATTAAGGGAATATATGGATGTCATCATACACACTCCCTATGCCGGAAATCCGGGGCATGTAGAAAAAAGAAAACCTAAGAACATCTTCGGGGCAAGTATCATTGTGGTTTTGGCACTTATCCTTGCCGTCATCGTGATAATTGCTGCAATGATTGCAAAGAAGCACGCCGTGCCTGCTTTGGAAGAGCAGTCATCTGAAAGTAGAGCAGGATCCGCGGATGAGGAGAATACTGCGGATCCGGATTTTAATGCAGATGAAAACGATGATACGGAAGCTCTGAAAAAACTGGGAGATATGTATTATGAAGGCAGTGACGCGGAAATGGATGAGGAAAGGGCGTTGCAGTATTATATAAACGCCGAGGCCGGCGGTCTTAAAGATGCGGAAATGTTTAACCGCATGGGACTGATACTCTTTAGCAATGAAGACTATGAACAGGCAGCGGCATACTTTGTCAGAAGTGTCGAAATGGAAGAGGACGTAACGGTCATCGGAAATGCAGCACTGGCATATGACAATGCCGGAGACAGTGAAAAAGCCGTTGAATGGTATCAGAAAGCCATAGACGGTGGCCACAGGGAAGCAGAGAGATACAAAAAGCGTTCTGAATCATTATTGCAGCAAATACCGTGATATTACCTTTTCGGAATCTTGTGCAAGCCAGGAGCGGAGCTCGATAACAGCGGATATCCGCTTTCATGATAATACAGGGAAGAAAGGATTTATGATCATGAGGGAGGAGATATATGGATTCCTTGAACATTATCAGAGCCACTGAAACTTACCAACAGGCAGGGGCATATTATGTTCGCATACAGGCAATGGCAAAGAAGCATCATATAACACTACGGCAGGAGTTTGATGATAATGATACTCCTGATACGAAGTATATTGTAGTTACGCATAATGAGTTTCCTGTAGCTACGGCAAGGATGTATTCTCTGGATGAATCTTCTGTGATGATCGGGAGAGTAGTAGTTCTGCCGGAATATCGTCATAAGGGTATAGGGACAATGGTGGTCAAAGCCTGTGAAGAATGGGCTCAGGAACTGGGATATGCAAAAGCTGTGGTAGAAAGCCGGGATAATAAGACCGAATTCTATAAAAGTATGGGCTATAAGATTACCGGAGAAACCATAGATGGAGATACATTCCGTTGTATCAGAATGGAGAAAGCAATATGATTTTTTAGTTATTCGGGAAACAACGGGGAGCTCTTCTATGTTAGAATAGAGCAGTATCCTGCTAAAATGAGCGGTATATGGTAGAAGTACAGAATTTGTCCGGGAGGAGGAAGTAATGAAGGAAGGATTTGAAGATGCATTCTCTGAGGTGCAGTCAGAAATAGAGAGTGTTTAATGCTTTTTTTAAGTCTGAAGGGAAGATCCTTGCTGCAAGCCAGCTGCCATCCACGTGCAGTGATGATGAATTTACGGATGTGGGAAGGAATGATATTTCAAAAATCGAGGAAGTGTGTCGTGAGTATGATGCTCAGATCCCTAATGAGCTTAAGTTATATTATGATGTTGTAACACACAAATTTCATGCTGAAATATCATATGAGGACTATAGTGTAAAAGGAAAAGTTACGCCATTTGAAGTGTTCATGGCATGGCTTCGAAAAGAGAAGAATGACAACAAATGATCGCAGCCCCTTATCTTACAGGGGCTGCGAAACCGGAGTTCTTATACTGTTCTACAGGGAAGTAAACCTGATATCTTTCATACCCTATGTTTTTAAGCGGGATGAACTTTATACCCGCATCCTGATATCTGGTTTTGAAGGTTTCTTTCCAGGAACCCCATTCACGTTCGTTGTCGTGAACGAGCAATTCTTCGATCTTATGCCCTTTAAGATGAAGCGTTCTCTCACAGTCGGAAAGGCCGGCTAGTACTATCGGTCCGTATGAGAAAGCATACATGTCGTCCGAACCGTCAAGTTTTGTTGCATATATGTCGAGAGGAAGCGAAAGGTTTATCTCGTCACCGTTTTTGAAAAGTCGGCTTAACTTTACAAAGCCGTCTTTTTCAAGTGCGGAAATGTCAGTGATCTCACCATTTACAGTAAGTTCAGCCTTCCTCTTAAGCCACTTCGGAAGTCTTAAATTGAGGGTGAATTCGCACTCACTGTCTGTTTTTACAGTGAAGCACTGTTTCATCACATCGGGCTGGTGGGGATAAATATGGGTGTTGTCATCTATCGCCTGCTCGGCAGAAGAAGTGCTGGATGAATGGAAGCTTCCGCTTAAAGTGTCGCGTCTCTGTTCAATGGTTACTTTTTTGCCTGATAATTCAAATTCTGCGATACTTGCCGCATATACTCCCGTATAAATATTGTCGCCGTCAGCGTAATAAAGGAATCTGTTGTGCGCTGCATTGGCTTGTACAAGCGTGCCATGACAGCAGAAAAAGTCGTTAAACTTGTTTCCCCAGCCTTTTCTTAAGCCGGCTGACATCGGAAGAAAATATGTGATAAGGCCTTCTTCGGGATAGTCAGCTGTCTGTCCGTTGGCATGACCGCCTCTGAAATATCCCTGAGCCATTATGCCGTTATAAAGATTCTGTTCAATATAGTCAAGGAATTTTACGTCACCGGTCCATTTAAACAGTATGTCCGCAAGACGCATCATATTGTAGACGGTGCAGTGCTCCTGGTTCTTGTCGCCCAGACGCTGAGCCATCGAATGAAGAGGTGTCCATATCTCTCCGCATGTCTGTCCGCCTGTTACAAAACATCCGCGTTTTGTAACTGCGGTCTCCCAGTATCTGAGTGCTATCTCCTTATATCTTTCGTTTCCCGTCACCTCATAAACCTTTGCTGCGCCTATTGCCTCGGGGATCGTAGTGTTGGCATGCATGTTCGTGAGCACGTCCACACCTCTTAAAAGCGGATCGAAAAGCCTGTGACGGTCGTATTTCTCGATGAGTTCAAGGAACATATCATCTTTAGTGAATTCGTAAAGGTCGGCCCAGACCTCCAGCATTCCTCCAGTTTCAAAATCGAGGAGGTTGTCCATTTCTTCGCGGGTATTTTCTTTTGTGAAATCATAAAACCATTTGGCAAAAGAAACTGCTACGTCAAGCGCTTCTTTGCATTCTGCGTATCTGTACATATCACAGAGGCCCATAAATGTCTTGTGGACATTGTAATGGGGTGCCCAGACCTGTTTTCCCCTGGCTATCCAGTAAAAATATTTTTCGGGAACGGATGCGGCCCATATACCGCCGTTCTCATTCTGGCATTTTTTTAATTCATGTACGACATGCTTCGCCTTTGCAAGAATTTCTTCGTCTCCGGTCTCAAAATAGCGCATTGCAGCTGCACTGAGCCAGTGACCGAGAAAATGACCTCTTAACTGGCAGGTGGGATCCTCCCAGCCGCCGTGTGCCATCGACTTGCTCCCGAAATTCTGATGGAGACCGGCTTCCTGATAGAAGTTCTGTAAAAGCGCATCAGACTGTAATTCCATAAGATAGTTTCTGTTGTCTGCTTCCTTCATAAGAAGTTCGCCTTCTCTTAAAACAACGTCTTTTCCGTATAAAGATCTCATGATATTCCTCCGTTTTTATGCGGCGCCGGATTCATTGGTTGTAGGCGCCATGGACAGGATTGCTGATAAATATATTTTAATCGTATTATAACTCCGATTTGAATGGACAAAACGCTTATAAAAATATAAAATAGTCGTATAAGCAAAAGGAGTCTTTATGAAAAAGAAAAAAGACAACAGGATATTTCTCCCTGCGGACAGGCTTCCGCTCATAAGTTACTGCGGCTATTTAAGTACCGACACGGGATTTGTCCATCCCGACAGGGTTATGGACGTAAACGTGCTTCTTTATGCCGAGGAGGGCGGATTTCATATAATCGAGGAAGAGGCTGAACTTACCGTTGAGGCGGGTGACCTTGTTTTTTTAAAACAGGGACTACATCACTACGGTGATATCATGTGCCCGAAAGGAACAAAGTGGTTCTTTGTGCATTTCCATCTGCCCGAAGATAAAAACGAGACGGAAAAAGCTTCTTTTGAACCCTATACCTATGGCGAGGGTTCAAACGGAAAAGAAAGTTGTCCCTGCCTCGTGCTCCCCAAAAAACTTCATATGGGAGAGAAAAGCAGTATTTTCAATAAGTTCATGACACTTCTTAAGATGTGCGAATCGGGCGAGTACGAGGGGAACATAAAGATGAATGCTTATCTTTATGACATCCTTTCGGATATATATCTTGAAAGCATTTCAAAGAAACACGGTGACAGCGCAAGGATCGCTAAGCTTACGGAATATCTGGATGCGCATGCGGACACGGCTTTTTCTTCTGATGAGATTGAAAAGGTCATGGGGCTTTCTTTCAAACATTTAAACGTGATATTCAAAGCAGCAACAGGTACAACTCTCGGCAGATATCATTATAAGGTCCGTATGGAAAAAGCCAGACGTCTTCTTCTGGAGACCTCTCTTCCTATAAGTGAGATAAGCGACCTGCTTGGTTTCGAATCAGCTTATTATTTCAGTAACTGCTATAAAAAACACTACGGTCTCTCACCCGCCGGATACAGGAAGAACAACATTTTCATATAATGTTGCACTATATCCGTTATTGTTGGTGAAAGAAAATGATGATAAACTATGTATAATAATACGATTGGAGGTTACGTATGAAATTCTGTCCCAATTGCGGATATAAATATTCAGATCGCGATATTATCATGAAAAAGACAGTAATAGGAATATTTATAACAATTGCAACTATGCTCTGTGTAGCCTGCGAAAACAGGAACACAGACAATGATATAGTATCGGAAAAAGATAGTATCGTACAAGATGAACCGGGAGATACGGATACGACGGAAGAGATTTCCTATGATGATGATGGCCTCCCATTCGTAAAAAACCAGATCCTTATTTATTCTGAATATGGAACAGACAAGAAAGAGGTTGAGGCTCTGATCGATGATATAGGAGGTGAAACGCTGGAATACATGGATGATATGTATATCTGGCTTGTAGAGATGGAAGGTGAACATACATATGAAGAATTGGAAGAGCTGATAGAGCGATTGAAACAGAATCCAATAGTGTCTGATGCCGATCTGAATTATATAGGCGGAGAGGCGCAGCCGGATTGATGAAAGACTGATATTGACATACATTATTTAGTTGTCATCGTCAAACGGATCCAGCGGGATATCAATTATATCGATAATAACAGGTGTTGTGTTCATAAGTTTTCTCCTATATTGGTTTGTCTTTCGAAGATAATTATATTACGGAGCATATTAAGAAAAAAGGTATTAAAAGATTAAGATTTTATGACATAAATATATGATACAGTTTTACGGCCGATTCTATAAAGAGAAGTTTTGCTTAATATATAAAATCTTGAAGAGTTTAAGAGGAAGAGATAATGGCATCAAGAGAAGATTTAGTGGCAGTATTTGAAGATACTAAACAGTGGTATGAAACGGATGATGAATTAAAGGAAGCAGTTAAGGCATCAAAGACAGGAACGAAGCTATATTATGAGACCGATATACCGGAGCTGTCGGACGTTAAGCCCTATGTTAAAACGGAGATAAAGGTAACGACAGCAAGGAGTTTTGAGGCAGCAATGAGACTCAGAAATGAGTATCAGGACGAGAGAATAGCTGTGCATAACTTTGCAAGCGCAACTAATCCGGGTGGTGGTGTTACAAAGGGAAGCAAAGCGCAGGAAGAGTGCTTGTGCAGATGTTCTACACTGTACCCGGTACTCAATACCGATAGTAACCTGAACGATTATTACGGATTCCACAGGAGCCGTCATGATGTAAGGTATACGGATGCGTGCATCTTCACTCCCGGTATTATGATCATTAAGAGTGATACGGATCTGCCGGAGAGGCTAAACAGGGATGACTGGTGTGAAGTGGATATACTTACCTGTGCAGCGCCGAATCTCCGTCCTATGCCCAATAATCCAATGAATCCGGGTAATGATAAAGCAATTAGTTTAACTGATCAGGAAGTACTCAGGATACATCTGTCACGAGCAAGACATCTCCTTAAGATCGCTGCGGCAAACGGTGATCAGATACTTGTGCTGGGTGCTTTTGGCTGTGGTGCGTTTATGAATAAACCGGAGATCGTTGCACAGGCGTATAAAGAAGTACTGCCGGAATTTGAAGGATATTTTAAGCTGATAGAGTTTGCTGTATATTGCAGTCCGAGAGACGATAGCAATTACAGGGCTTTTGCAAAAGCATTTAATTGACAGGAAACTAAAGGAGCGAAAAATGACTTTACCGGATAAAATTCATAAACAGGCGGAGAATGATTATAAATATTATGATGATGAAGGAAATATGATCCCGAAGAACAGCTATCAGCACTGGTATAAAAGTGTTAGTTATATACTGATATGGGAAGGAAAATATGATTCCAGAGAACTGCCTGCGGTATATGAAAGGAATGGGGATTCTCTTGAATATAATCGCCTGCAGCATAAAGAACTGACAGAAGCGATCGCTGATGACTTTTGGATGAAAGTAAGTCAGCCGCTGCAGACGGACGGGCCGGCATGGTATTATGAACAGAACAAACATGCAGCAGGAATGATGGGATTTACGGATATGATGCTGAAAAGAGCGCAGGAAGAGCTGAACAAAGCAAATAAGATATCGTCCCGTGCGGGAGATAAGTTCTGCAGAAACTGCGGCGCAGCGCTTAAGAAAACCGCTAAATTCTGTGAAGAATGCGGAACGGAGATCATATGTTAATATTCAATCTGAGAGGGGAGATATATGAGAAATATTGAGTTCAAAGGAAAACTATCAGGAGATGTAGATCAGATTTCCCGCTACGGTAGAGTACGAATAAATCTGAGCTCTGCAAAAGTTTGATTATCATTATTCCGGCGCCCGTTCCGGGCACCGGAAATCTGTAATTTCCAAACGTATGGTGTTTAGCCGGAAGTTTTTCTCTTCCGGACACCGAAATTCCCAATATTTACAGTAATTTCCGATATGAGATCATTGTCTTCGAGGTCCGTAAAGTCCTTTTGGCAATGGAAAAAGTAAAAACTTATGAAATCATTGCTATTTAAGTCTGTATGGTCGGTCTATGGCAATGGAAAAAGTAAAAACCTATGAAATTATTGCCTTTTAAGGCCGGAAAGTCGGCTAAAGGCAATGGGATGAGAAAGAAACCGCAATATCATTGCCTTAGGGATGTGAGGAAAAGTGTATAGGCAATGGAAAAGAAGAATTCATGCGAAAGCATTGCCCCGGAGGCTCCGAAGAAGCGAGCCGGGCTGAGATAGGTATGCATATGGAGATTGTGATATAATAAAGCAGCTACAGCTGAGCAGCACCATAAAAATGACAGCGGTATCCGTATATGTGATATATGCAAAAATACGGATAATATGAGGATTGATAGAATAAGAGGTATGTAGTGTGAAACAGGTTAAACTGAA
>JAEEIK010000078.1 GCA_016281335.1 Lachnospiraceae bacterium
ATTATCGTTTAACGGTCTTGTCGATATGCTTTCCTGCGTGCCTTATTATCTGCCGGTTTTCTTCCCCGGAGGAATGGCGGCCTTCAGGATATTCCGTGTGATGCGTATCTTCAGGATCTTTAGGATCAACGCATATTTCGATTCACTTAATGTCATCGGTGAAGTCCTTAAGAATAAATCAAAGCTTCTTATTTCTTCAGTATTTGTTATAGCGATGCTGATGCTTGCATCAAGCCTGTGCATGTACAGCCTGGAACATGAAGCGCAGCCCGAGATATTTGATAATGCATTGTCGGGATTGTGGTGGGCATCCGCTACGCTTATGACAGTCGGGTATGGCGACATGTATCCGATAACGGCGGCGGGGCGGACTTTCGGTATCATCATTACGATGCTCGGTGTGGGAATGGTGGCAATACCTACAGGTATCATTTCCGCAGGCTTCGTTGAACAGTATGAGAAACTAAGGAAGATGAGCGAGGAAGAACTGGAGAAAGGATTGCAGTTTATAAAAGTTGTTGTTGATGAAAAAGACGAGTGGATAGGTAAGACCGTAAAAGAACTTAAGCTCCCCAATGACGTGATAGTGGCGGCGATAAAACGGAAAGGTGATATCATTACTCCAAACGGGAACATCATGCTGGAAGACGGAGATGTGGTAGCTCTTGCGGCAGAGACGCTGGAAGACAACGAACTGCAGATAGATTTAAAGGAAATAGAGTTAAAAGAACAGCATGAATGGAACGGCATGAAGATAAAGGATTTAAGTATTTCGCGTCAGACCTTTATCGTAAGCGTAAGAAGAGGGGATAAGACCCTGATACCTCACGGCAGCCTTACTTTACGCGCCGGGGATAATGTGGTACTTTATACAAAGCAGAAAAGAAGCAGTTGAAAGGAGAACATTTATGTCAGTACTTGTAACAGGAGGAACAGGATTTATCGGAAGCCACACCGTTGTGGAACTGCAGGAAGCAGGATACGATGTAGTCGTGATCGATAATCTGTCCAATTCTTCCGAGAAGTCATTAGAAAGAGTGGAGGAGATAACGGGCAAGCCCGTAAAGTTTTATAAGATAGATATCAGAGACAGGGAAGGTCTGAATGAAGTATTTGCCAAAGAACCGGATATCGATTCCTGCATTCATTTTGCAGGACTTAAGGCTGTCGGCGAATCAGTTGAAAAGCCCTGGGAATACTATGAGAACAATATAAGCGGTACCCTTGTGCTTCTGGATGTGATGAAAAAACACGGTGTGAAAAACATCATCTTCTCATCATCCTGTACGGTATACGGTGATCCCGACAAGGTACCCGTAACGGAAGATACTCCGAAAAAATGGGCAACCAATCCTTACGGTTCCACCAAGTCCATGCAGGAGACCATATTTGCGGATATACAGCATGCGGATCCCGAGTGGAACATAGTGCTGCTCAGATATTTCAATCCCATAGGCGCTCATCCAAGCGGCAGAATGGGTGAGGATCCCAACGGTATTCCTCTCAATCTTATGCCCTATATCACCCAGGTGGCTGTAGGAAAGCTTCCCTTCCTCAGGGTATTCGGAAATGATTTCCCTACCCATGACGGAACCGGTGTGCGCGACTATATCCATGTGGTAGATCTGGCAAAAGGACATGTGAAGGCTCTTGAGCGTATAAAGGCAAACTGCGGACTGGCAGTATATAATCTCGGTACAGGCACGGGCTACAGCGTGCTGGATATCGTTAAAAGTTTTGAAGAGGCTACGGGCGTGAACATACCATATAAGATAATGGACAGACGCCCCGGGGATATCGCAGAGAATTATTCCGATCCCTCCAAGGCCGAAAGAGAGATGGGCTGGAAAGCAGAAAAGGGCATTAAAGAAATGTGTGAAGACAGCTGGAGATGGCAGAAAAACAATCCTAACGGATACGCAGACTGACAAGATATAGTATTTATGGGGACTGCAGGCAACACAAGGCCTGCAGTCCTTTTATTTTTGCCTGTCTCACAAGATTTAGAGAGTGTCAAGAAAAATAAATACAAAATATTGGAAAAAAGGACTACCATTTTAAAAAAAATGATGTATAATAGCAAATGTGGCTGTGTATAGCTATGCCACTAGATATAGTAATAATTTGATCGATGCCTTATTATTGAGGGAGAGAGTAGTGAGAAACAGGGGATATCGTTTCATTATCAGAGAACTTGGCGTGGAGCAGGGGTTCTGCGCATTATGCATCAATTCCACTTGGATCAACCGTCTTCTCGAAGAGAATGATATAGATTTAAGACTTTTCCGCAAACTGACCTGGGAGGATCTGCAGCAGGCAGTGGTTTCCGAAACGGCCAAAACAGCCGTAGGAGAGATGAAGCCTTTCGGATTCTGGCAGATGTGCGACGCCATAAGCGTTGAATATGCATCTTATAATATTCAGGGCAAGGTATACAGACAGCCCTGGTTCAGGAAATACCCGATACTTGTACTGGAAGATATATATGAGATATTGCTTGACGAAGGCTATGGCAATCAGGAAGCACTGGAAGTGATGCAGTATTTCGAAGAAGAATGCGGCAGGGATGACAAGAGAGCCCTCAGGGATATCCTGGAACTCTATGATGTTCCGCCTTCACTTTCCGCAGTACTGATGAGATGCAGATGGCTCCCCAGAAGGGAAGAGATGATGGGAGAGCTGATGAGCTGTCTGAAGAAGGCAAGCGCACTGGTAGGATAAGAAAAGCGCCCCGAGGGGCGCTGATTTTTTTTACATCGGTATAGCCGTTGTCATCGGCCAGGAGAAGCGGCTGGCCGGAAAAGAGATCAGCGACGGCTGTGTGTGCTTCTCAAAATATGAAGCAACTTCATCCAGGGTTGCGCCGGCTGCGCGGAGCCTGGACAGCTTTACGGCTTTAAGCCCGTCATAAGCGCAGGAAGAAGGCTGTTCCACACAGATGATGCGGCGGCCGGGATTGGCTTCCATAAGCTCTCTGGCGGCTATCTTTGCACTCTGCAGACCTGACATACATATATAAAGTATATCCCTGCCTGCTTCGATGGAGCTTTTGAAGAAAGCTTCCGTCTTCTGCATATCCGTCATAGGAGTCACGCTCATTCTGATATTGTATCTTTTAAAAATATCCTCAGGCAGATTGCCCGCGGTATCCGTCAGTATATCATAATCGGCATTCCTGTTCATAACGATACTCCTTTGAAGTAATTTCAAATGACATTATATGTAGTATTCGATACTATGTCAAGTAGTAAAAAACTATATTTCCAAAAACTTGTCCAAAAAGCCGTATCATGTTAGAATTGTCAGGTGATAAGGAGAGAAGTATGAAAAAGATATTTGCGGCCGCAATTCTATTGCTGGCTATGACAGGCTGTTCGGGCAAGGATATAGATGAGAGTGTGAGCGTTCTGGAAGAGATACAGGCTACCTCACATCAGAAGACCGTGCCTGCAGAAGCCTATGAATATATAAGTTTAAGTTATACCGTTCCTGACGGATTCATAAGAAATGACAGCCTGAGTACTGAGGATGCTGACTACTATTACAGCAGCGATCAGGGCGATTATTCCTATATAATGTATTCCAAACAGGAAAGGGATGAGACCAAGGATTATAAGAATCTTACCGAAAGTGATTATCAGGCCGCTCTCAATCTTTCCCTCGGCACCAGCTGTACTATAGAGGAATTCTCCACTACTGATGAGGGAAACGGTTGTCTGCATGTTCTGTTTACGGCAGGCTACAGCGATGACCATTCCACCTTCAAGGTAAGGGAGCATTGCTTTATCACCAATAAATATGTATTCCAGATGGTATACGGGATGGATCAGAGCTTTAATAAAATGCAGGCAGTCCTCAAAAGTGAGGAGAGCCTGCAGCTTGAAAGTCTTGCCAGTCTGAACGAAAAGAAATGATCTATTGCTGTTCGCTTTTGTATTTTTCCATGAGAAGACGTATACGCTCATTAGGCACTAACAGATCGCTTATGGATACGTCATGGTTCAGGGTATCGATGAGATAAGCTATGTATTTACTCATATCGCAGCTGATGTACCAGTCACGCTGAAGCAGTTCAGGAGTCTGGTATATAAGGTTGGTGGTAAGCACCTTTGTGATGATGCCCTCTTCGCAGGCCTTGTCAAAACGCTCGAGGCCGCCGGTAAAGAGACCGAAAGTGGTAAAGCAGAAGATCCTGCCTGCCTTGCGGGCCTTCAGTTCGCTTGCCACATCTATCATGCTCTCGCCTGAGGAGATCATATCATCGATGATCAGCATATCCTTGCCTTCAACATCACTGCCTAAGAATTCGTGCGCTACTATAGGGTTGCGTCCGTCAACTATATGTGCAAAATCGCGGCGCTTATAGAACATACCTACATCCAGGCCGAGAACGCTTGCTATGTAGATGGCGCGTTTCATGCCGCCTTCATCGGGGCTTATGACCATCATGTGTTCGGAATCAAACTGTAAGTCCTTAACTTCCCTGCAAAGATTCTTGATGAACTGATATGCAGGCTGTACGGTCTCGAAACCGCTTAAAGGTATAGCATTCTGTACTCTGGGATCGTGAGCATCAAAGGTGATGATATTCTCAACTCCCATGGCTGTCAGTTCCTGAAGGGCAAGAGCGCAATCGAGAGACTCTCTTGCGGAACGGTTGTGCTGTCTGCTTTCATAGAGGAAAGGCATGATCACGGTTATGCGTCTTGCCTTGCCGCCGGCAGCAGCTATGACTCTCTTCAGATCCTGATAGTGATCGTCGGGAGACATATTGGTCATCTTTCCGAACAGCTTATAAGTTAAGCTGTAATTGCAGACATCTACGAGAAGGTAAAGGTCTGAACCTCGTACGGATTCATTGATGATACCTTTTGCTTCGCCCGAACCGAAGCGGGGAACTATAGCATCCAGGATATAGGAGTCCCTCTTGTAGCCGGTGAAATCAAGAGTATCAATGTGTTTGTTCTCTCTTTCTTTTCGCCATTTAACCAGGTAACTGTTGACTTTTTCGCCGAGATCCCGGCAGCCCGGAAGAGGTATGATACCGAGACTCCCCTTGGGTATGGTGTCCAGATTACGTATCTCGGATTTTGACTGAGCCATTTGTTTTGTCCTCACTTTCTTGGATGTGATACGGTTTATTGATTGTATTCGTTTTCCCGTTTTTTTATTATCCTGATATCAGGTCCTTTCAGATTGCAGATATAGCTGTTCTCTGCCAGTCTTGAAAGGAAACGTTCGGAATAATTCTTTTTTATGTCCTCTAAGGTCAGGTTCGTGGAGATGACCAGAGGACGTCTGTTGGTGATCCGCTGATTGAAGATCGAGAATAGCTGTGACCTGGTAAACTCGTTTGTAAATTCGGTGCCAAGGTCATCGATTATCAGCAGATCGCTTTCATGCAGAGTATCAAAAAGGGCATCTCTTTCCGCGTTGTGATCATGGTCATAATACAGGGCGGAAATGCTGCGGAACAGCTGTTCCGCGCTGAAATAAACTATGGAATGCCCCTTATCAAGCAGCTCTTTTGCAACGCATCCCGAAAGGAATGATTTGCCGGTACCTACATTACCATAAAAGAGAAGATTATGGTAGTCATTATCGAAATTATTTATAAATTTTTTACAGGTATCAACGGCGTTTTTAAAATGTGTCAGATCTTCACCTATATGATAATCGTAAGTCAGTCTTTCAAAATTATTATCTTTAAGAAAGGCCGACATATTTGAGTGGTCATAAAGGATCTGTATTTCAAGCTGTTTAAAGCAGTTACATTTTTTTCCGTCGACAAAACCCGTATCATGGCACTTGTCGCAGCTGTATACGGGTTCAAGATAATCGGCGGGAAAGCCGGCCTCTTTTATAAGCTCTTTTTTGCTTTCGTTGATCTTTCCTATGCGTTCGCGCAGAGACTCAAGTTCCCTGCTCCTTGATACGCTGTCGGTTTCGCTGATAAGTTTTTCTGCACAGCTAAGAGAAAGAGAAGCGGTCTCATTCTCCAGTTCCCGGTAAGAAGGGATCTTTTCCAGGATCTCTTTTTTGCGCGCTTCGGATATACGGCTGTTTGCAAGCCGCCTTTCTTCAAGCGTGCGTTTTATCTTTTCAAATTGTTCATTCGAAAGTGCCATCAGTTATCTACCAAAAGCTTTTCCAGTTCGGAATAATCATATTTACGCTGTTCTATATCTGTAAAGCCGCCGTTCTTTTTGCGCGAAGCTGCGGATGTCGGTCTTGATGCTTCCTTTTCCGCATGGAAAGCGGCATCAGCTTTTTCTATATCGGAGAATTCACGCACGCCCTTTTCGTGCCAGCTGCCCAGTATCTTCTCCGCATAGGGGATACGGTTATGCTCTGTAGCAAGGACGCTGCGTCTCAAAGCCTCTTCTATGACGTCAATGGGGAAGGCATATTTATGCAGCCAGCGGCGTACCAGTCTTCCTTCCTCGGGAGCAAAGCGGCCTACACGACCGAGTACTTTCAGGATGCGGGAGATCGCTTCCTCATCTTCATGACTGCTGATCAGGGACCGGGCATCATCGGGAGTCTTTACATTTTCCTCAGCCCAGGAGAGAGCCACCTTGTTGATATAGTGGAAACTCTTCTTATCTTCGCTGATGCAGTATTGAAGCAGATAGTCGGTAAGATCCGGACTGAATTTAAGCTCTTTGGTATAGTATATGAGACTTGATAACTCGGGTTCGCTAAGAGGCCTTCCGAAGTACTGGGTCGCAGCCGTGATAAGACAGCGGTTGGCGGGATCGTTACGGAAGTTCTTCATGTCTTCAAGACTGTAGGATCCCGGAGCTGAAGCCGGCGTGCTCTTAACCAGACTTAAAGCTGCTGCCGGCGCGGAAGTCTCTTCTTCGTGTACGTTAACGGTCTGGGGCGCTGCGGGCGGCATGGGAGTCATCAGACGTATACCGGTCACGGTCTCGTCAAAGACCAGATCATCCCCTCCGGATACCTTGCGTCCGCCTGTCGAAGAAAGAGTGATAAGTCCCATCTTCTCCCAGTATCTGAGAGCCCGCATGACATCCTTTTCCGAATAGTTGAGAAACTCGGCTATATCGTTCATGGAAGCAGCCATGCCGGAGGAAGCTCTTCTTAAAAGGAAGATATATACCTTAAGCTGGACATCATTTGCATCTTTTATATAATTGTCTATAAAGCAGTTTGACAGCAGCGTAAAAGAGCAGGCTGTGTCAAGCGCAAGATCAAGATTCTGCATAGTATATCCTAATATGTTTTATTTCCCGGAATTGCAAAGATGAGTATAGCATGAAGACCGCTAAAATCAAGAGATGCGTATGAACAAAACATCCGCAAATATGGCTTTTGAGGATGTGAATATTGTGGATAAGTAGCATATAGCATTAAAAAAGACCATAGTACGCAATAAATCATCAACAAATATTGTTTATAAAACCACGGTCTTACTTGCCTAAAAGCCTGTCTCCTATCTTATAAACGTCACCTGCACCCATGGTAAGGATCACGTCTCCGCCTTCGGCATTTTGCAGCAGATAGTTTTCGATATCATCGAAATAGCTGAAATACACGGCTTTTCCGCCGGATGCATTTATGCGGTCCGCGATATCTTTGGAAGAAACACCGAGAGTATCGGTTTCCCTTGCGGCATAGATATCGGCGAGGATCACGGTATCTGCGGTTTTCAGCGCTTCGGCAAACTCATCAAGAAAAGCTTTGGTCCTGGTATAGGTATGGGGCTGAAATACGCACCACAGCTTATCATGGGGATATTTCTCCATTGCCTTTAATGTTGCTTTGATCTCGCTGGGATGGTGCGCATAATCGTCTATGATCTTTATGCCGCCTATGCTGCCTTTTATCTCGAAGCGGCGTTCCGTGCCGGTAAAGGCTTTCAGGGCTTCAAGGGTTTTATCTCTGTCAAGGGTAAAGAGATCGGCTATGGCTATGGCCGCTAAGGAATTATATACATTGTGTTCGCCGACTACACCGAGAGTAACTTTATATTTTTCATCACCATGGCAGAGAGTATAGGAAGGATGTCCCGTTGACTCATAGCCTATGTCTTCTGCGTGATAGTCGGAATCCTTGGAATGTCCGAAAGTTATGACTTTACACTTAAGACCGTCGGTGATCTCGGAGACTCTCTCTATATCGCTGTTGATGACCAGTGTGCCGTCTTCGGGCAGCAGTTCTGCAAAAGCCCTGAATGAACGACGTATATCGTCGAGGTCTTTAAAGAAATCCAGGTGGTCTTCTTCTATATTCAATATCACGGATGTTTTCGGAAAGAATTCCAGATAACTGTTGGTGTACTCGCAGGCTTCAGCTACAAAGAACTTCTCACTTCCTATGCGCAGGTTGCCGTTTATGGATTTGAGCATGCCGCCTACAGCCAGGGTGGGATCGGTATCGCAGCGTAAGAGTATCTCGGACACCATTGATGTGGTGGTGGTCTTGCCGTGGGTGCCGGCTATCGCGATGGGAAACTCATAGAGCTTCATAAGCTGGCCTAAGAGCGCGGCCCTTGAGAGCATGGGCAGTCCTCTTCTTTTGCATTCCGCATATTCCGGATTATCCGGATGTATGGCAGCGGTATAAACCACCACATCGATACCGTCTTCTATATTAGAGGCGCTCTGTCCTATATAAATACGGGCGCCGAGGCTTTCCAGTTCGTTGGTTAAGGCAGAAGCAGAGCCGTCGGAGCCGCTGACCGTAAATTTTTTGCCAAGGAGCAATTTTGCCAGTCCGCTCATGCTGATGCCGCCTATACCTATAAAGTGAATATGTTGGGGTTTGGAAAAGTCTAATTGGTACATCTTGTATCCTCCTCGATTACATAACATGATAACATAAGTGTCGCTGCTTTTGAAGTGCTGTTTTTTGTGAAAAAGTTGTAAAAAAATAGTTCACTTTAGGATTTTTTTCTGATATAATATACAAAACCTGCTGAGCAGGATTGGGGGCGAGCCGAAAATGGCTCATTAGCACTATATTTTATGTGTGCAGGGTTACAAATAAAAAATAAGCTAGGGGTGATTTACGTATGGTAAAAAAGGAAATGATCGCCATGCTCCTTGCGGGGGGACAGGGCAGCAGACTCGGAGTCTTGACCAGAAAGGTCGCTAAGCCTGCGGTTTCTTTCGGCGGCAAGTACCGTATCATCGATTTTCCGCTGAGCAACTGTATCGATTCCGGTGTTGATACCGTGGGTGTGCTTACCCAGTATCAGCCTCTCAGACTGAATACCCATATCGGTATAGGTATTCCCTGGGACCTGGACAGAAACGTGGGAGGCGTAACTGTACTTCCTCCTTACGAAAAGAGCACAAACAGCGAGTGGTATACCGGTACGGCCAATGCCATCTATCAGAATCTGGACTACATGGAAACCTTCAATCCGGATTATGTGCTGATCCTTTCGGGTGATCACATATATAAGATGGATTATGAAGTAATGCTGGATTTCCATAAGGCTAACGGCGCGGATGTTACCCTTGCGGTGATGCCGGTGCCCATTGAGGAAGCAAAGCGTTTCGGTATAGTCATCACTGATGAGAACCGCAAGATCATTGATTTTGAGGAGAAGCCCGAGAAGCCCCGTTCAAATCTGGCAAGCATGGGCATCTATATCTTCAATTGGAAGACCCTGAAGGAAGCGCTCATTGCAAAAGCCGATCAGCCTGCGCTGGATTTCGGTAAGCATGTCATTCCTTATTGCCATCAGAATCAGTCTCCTATTTATGCATACGAATATAACGGATACTGGAAGGATGTAGGAACACTGCATTCATATTGGGAAGCCAATATGGAGCTGATCGATATCGTTCCGGAATTCAATCTGTATGAAGAATACTGGAAGATATATACAAAATCAGACGCACTCACGCCTCAATACATTTCAGAGAATGGTATAGTAGAAAGAAGTCTTATAGGTGAAGGAGCATCAATTTATGGTGAGGTATATTCCTCGATCATAGGCTGCAACGTTGAGATCGGAAAGGGAGCCGTGATACGTGATTCCATAATCATGAATGATACCGTGATAGGTGCAGGCTGCGAGATCAACAAGACGATCATTGCAGAGAATACGGTTATTAAAGACGGTGTGAAGACCGGTATCGGCGAGGAAGTCGAGAACGAGACGGATCCTCACATCTATAATCACGGACTGGTCTGCATAGGCGAGCATACCGAAGTGCCTACGGGAGTTACGATAGGAAAGAATACGGTCATCTTCGGTAAGACCGAGCTTGCGGATTATCCGGACAAGGCCCTTGCAAGCGGTAAATCTCTGATAAAGGAGGGCAATTGAAATGAGAGCGATGGGTATAATCTTAGCCGGCGGCGGAATGAAACACAGCAAGATGGGTGAACTCTCCAGCAGGCGTGCCGTTGCGGCAATGCCGGTGGCAGGCAGCTACAGGAGTATAGATTTTGCACTGAGCAATATGACCAATTCGCATATCCAGAAGGTTGCGGTGCTCACACAGGACAATGCCAGAAGCCTTAACGAACACTTAAGTTCATCGAAGTGGTGGGATTTCGGACGTAAACAGGGCGGCATGTATGTATTTACGCCTACCCGTACCCTGGACAATTCCGACTGGTACAGAGGCACTGCGGACTCCATAGCACAGAATCTGGAGTTCATAAAAGACAGCCACGAGCCTTATGTTGTAATAGCTTCGGGCGATTGTGTCTACAAGATGGACTACAATAAGGTGCTTGAATATCATATTGACAAAAAGGCGGACATTACGGTAGTATGTAAGGAAGTGGGTAATAACGTCAACGTGGAACGCTTCGGTTGTGTTAAGACCGACATGGATGGCAGGATCACCGAGTTTGAAGAAAAGCCGGTAAAGGCAAATTCAAGCACGATATCATGCGGCATCTATATCATAAGACGTCGTCAGCTTGTCGAGATGATTGAAAAAGCGGCACAAGAGAACCGATATGATTTCGTCAATGACATACTGATAAGATACAAAGACATCAAGCGTATCTATGCCTACAAAATGACGGATTATTGGAAGAATATTTCGACCATACAGGATTACTATGATACCAATATGGATTTCCTGAATCCTGAGATCAGAAAGTTCTTCTTCAAGACTTATCCGGATATCTATTCCAAAATTGATGATCTGCCTCCGGCGAAATATAATGTGGGGGTCAGCGTGAAGAACAGCCTGGTGGCAAGCGGCAGCATCATTAATGGAACAGTCGAGAACTCCGTCATTTTCAAGAAGGTTTTTGTGGGGAACAACTGCACGATCAAGAATTCAATCATATTGAATGATGTATATATCGGTGATAATACTTATATCGAGAACTGCATCGTAGAAGCCAGGGGCACCATCCGAGCCAATTCATCCCACAAAGGTGAGGACGGTATCAAGATCGTTGTAGAAAAGAATGAGAGGTATGTGATCTGATACTTCTCAGATGAGCAACGGTATCCGGAAAAGAAGATATTTCGGATAAAAAACAACTGAATACATTGTACAAGACTCCTACTTGTGACTACTTGACGGTACAGTACACAGTTGTACTCAAATAGGAAAGGAGTTTACAGCATGACCATCACTGACGTGAGAGTCCGCAAGGTGGACAAGGAGGGCAAGCTGAAGGCTGTTGTTTCCGTTACGATTGAAGACTGCTTCGTTATTCATGACATCAAGGTGATCGAGGGAGACCATGGCTTGTTCATAGCAATGCCTAGCCGCAAGGCGCAGGACGGTACGTATAAGGATATAGCACATCCTATCAATTCCGAAACACGTGACGATCTGCAGAAGAGAATTTTAAAGGCATACGAAGAATCGGCAGAATGATTAAAACATAAAAAAAGAAGTACCGACCTGGAAGTACTTCTTTTTTTGTGCCTGTTTTACGGCTATTCTACTGTAATGATACCGTAGCTTCCATCCAGTGCTGGAGCAAAGACATGTTGCTTTACTCTGTCAGTGAGATTTCCGTCCCAGGAAAAATGCAGGTGTCCGCAGAATACTTCTACTACGGGAGAGTCATCCGCATAAAGTATATCCAGCAGCTGTCTGGTCTCGTATTCGGGCCAGTAGTATTCATCATTGTATCCCCACAGCAGTGAGCGTCCGTCGAAGATCTCACGGGATCTTTCGGATAAAGAGGTATCGGTAGTAGGTTCTATCGGAACGTGGGTCATGAAAAGTATGGGCTTGCCTTCCGCGCAGATATTACGCAGCTTTTCAAGTCCGTTTTCGGTCATATTGTAAGCGGAATTGTTCCAGCCTACAACAACGAAGTTCTCAAATTCATAGCTTATCAGATCCGAGTCATCGCCGAGATTAGGCATGAACTCCATGGCTATCTGTGAGGATTCTTCCGAAATATAAGTGGGCATTATATCGTGATCGCAACGAAGGTAGATATAGGGAATAGTCAGTTTATTGAGCCCTTCAAGGAAAACAAAGAGATTATCTCTCGAACCGAAATCCACCATGTCACCGCCGAATACCACCAGATCGGCGCCGCTTTCATTGATAAAGTCGGGCCAGTATTTCTTCCATTTATCAGCTGAGTGCTGTGAGAATTCGTCCCGAGCCTTTACATCTTTTATGTATGGCTTGGTAATATCACTGCCGGTTGTAGCGATATGCAGATCCGAGAGCCAGAGGATCTTAAAGGGTTTTTCGATGTCCGGAAGATCTATATGTATTTCTTCGGCAACAGGTTCAAACTTTCCTTTATTACCATACACTGCGAGAATGATAAGCATAGTGCAGCCGACAGCCAGTATAAGTGAAGTTATGATAAGTATCTTTTTTCTCATGAGGCAATGATAGCATGAGGAAAAGAATAAAACAATACGATTGAATATACTCCGTGAAAACGATATAATAAAAAGACAGGTAAATGGGGGGATTTCCATCATCAATTGCTGAAACTATGAGTAAAACAGAAAACCAACAGAAAGATCATAAAAAAGAATATATACAGATAGCTTTTTTTGCTCTGGCTATCGCGCTAAACTTTGTGCTTCCGCGCACTGCAGGAGCGCTGAAGATACCGCTTTATCTGGACAATGTGGGTACCTTATGCGCAGCGGTGCTTGGCGGTTATCTGCCGGGCGTAGCAGTAGGCTATCTTAATAATATCATAAACATGCAGGGCAATCCCGGGAATGCTTATTACGTTGTGCTTTCCACCATGATAGCAGCTACAGGCACCTGGCTTGCCAAAAGAGGCTATTTCGACAGATTATGGAAAGCATTGATAACGGTTCCGGTTTTTGCGTTTATAGGCGGAGTACTGGGATCCATTCTTACATATCTGCTTTACGGTTTCGGTATGGGAGAAGGCATCAGCGCGCCTTTTGCCAAAGCGCTTCTTGAAAGCGGCAGACTGTCTGTATTCTGGGCACAGATGGCTTCGGATGTGGCCATAGATCTTATAGACAAATTGATCACGGTGGTACTTGCATATATACTGATCCGTCTGATACCGGAGAGGATAAGACCTATGCTCCGTCTTACCGGCTGGCGTCAAAAACCCCTGTCATCGGAGGCTCTTCTGGATGCAAGAAAGGATGTTACCAGATCATTTTCGTTAAGAAGCAAGATAATATCCATCATCTCGGTGATCATGATCTGTGTTGCCGTGGTCACAACCATTATCAGTTATCTTCTCTTCCATAGCTTTGCCCTTAAGCAGTATACATACAGCTGTAGCAGCGCTGCAAAGCTTACCGCGGATCTGATCGATCCCGAGAAGCTGGACATGTACGTGAAGATAGGCAAAGATTCTCATGAATATCAGGTGATAGAAGGTGAGATGGAGAGTATAAGGCTCGGTAATCCCGATATAGAATTTCTCTATGTTTACCGCTTCGGTGAAAACGGAGTACAGGTTGTCTTTGACCTGGATACTCCGGAAGTGCCGGCCGGAAAACCGGGAGAAGTTATTGAGCTTGAGGATTATCTGATACCTTACAGGAATGAGCTGGTGGCGGGAGAGAGGATAGAGCCGCTGCTTGATGATACAAAGTACGGCAGACTGCTGACGGTATTTGAACCGGTATATAACAGTGAGGGTAGTTGCGTCTGCTACGCGGCTGCAGACATAAAGGTGGAGGATATAACCCTTTCGATACTGAATTATATGACAAAGGTATTCTCGCTGTTTATAGGCTTCTATATCTTTATACTTGCGCTGTGCATCTGGCTCGTGGATTATCATCTGATATTCCCGATCACGGCTATGACGATCTCAGCGAGGAAGTTTGCATATGACAGCGAAGAGGCAATGGAGATCAGCGTGGAGCGATTGCAGCATCTGGATATAGCTACGGGTGATGAGATAGAGAACCTCTATGAATCACTTTCCAAAACTATCGCTGAGACCGTCGGTTATCTTGAAGACGTGAAGGCTAAGGGCGAAGAGATAAGTCACATGCAGATCGGCCTGATATACGTTCTTGCTGATATGGTGGAGAGCCGTGACAAGAATACAGGCGATCATGTGCGCAAGACCGCTGCCTACGTGCGTCTCATCATGAACAAGATGAAAGAAAACGGTATATATACGGATAAGCTTACGGATGAATATATTGAAGATGTGGTTAATTCCGCTCCGCTGCATGACGTGGGTAAGATAAACGTTTCCGATATGATACTTAATAAGCCGGGAAAACTCACAGATGAAGAGTTCGCCATCATGAAAACCCATACCACTGCAGGAAGAAAGATAATAGAAAATGCCATGTCCCTTGTATCCGACAGCGGATATCTGCAGGAAGCAAAGAACCTTGCGACTTATCATCATGAGAGATGGGACGGCAAAGGCTATCCTTCCGGCAAAGCAGGAGAAGACATACCGCTTTCGGCGCGCATCATGTCCGTTGCGGACGTATTCGATGCGCTGGTTTCAAAACGAAGCTATAAGGAGCCTTTCAGTTTTGAAAAGGCAATGGATATAATAAAAGAAGGCGCGGGTACTCAGTTCGATCCGCAGATCGCCAAACTCTTTGTTGAGGCCGAAGAAGAAGTCAGGAAGATAACGGCCTCGCATCAGCAGGATTCTTGACAGAGGTCTTTGTTTATGCTATATTTGCGCGGTGCACAGGTGGAGCCAGGGCCGAAAGGCTCCGGGGCTTGTTAAATGGGAACCGGGTGAAACTCCCGGACAGTGCCGCTACCGTTATAGCCGGGTCTTAAGCCTGTACACTGGCACACAAACTTTTCCGAGTCAGAGAAGAGTGCC
>JAEEIK010000015.1 GCA_016281335.1 Lachnospiraceae bacterium
GATCAGATTGAAAGACTGAAAATGGCTGAGGCGGCAGGCTATGATGTGATCGGAGTAGATGTAGCCGACGAGGATATTATCTCGCCTATCCTGGATGAGATGGCGGAGCGGGGAACAAAGGTGATGACCTTCTCCAGTTCCGATGCAGCCGAAGGCTGCAAAAGAACGGCTTATGTCGGAAATACCCATAATTATCAGGATGGTGCGGACCTTACCGAAGCGCTATGTGAAAAGCTTGGATATAAAGGAAAGGTTGCTATCCTCGTGGGAAGCGTCGGAGCACCCTGCCATGAAGACAGGGCAAAGGGAGCGGCGGATACCATTGCAAAATATGGGGATATGGAGATCGTTGCCACAGAGTATGATATGGATTCCATCGATCTGGCACATGATCTGACGGTTGAGATACTTAAGAATCATCCGGATCTGGACGGTATCATCTGCTGTAATATGAGCAATCCGGTGGGCGCTGCCAGGGCGGTTACGGAGTTGAAGAGCAATACTGTGATCGTGGGCATGGATCATGACCAGGAAGCACTGCGCTACTTAAGAGACGGCGTGATATACTGCCTCGGAGTGCAGGACTGCTATTCCATCGGCTTTGATACACTGCAGATCGCGGTAATGATAGCGGACGGCAATAAGCCCGGTGAACTTTTCCCTGAAAAAAAAGATGAGATAACAACGGTGATCTATCAGAAGGACGCGGCCTTAATGCTTGAGCTGCTGTATGGTGACGTGTCATGAAAAAGAAAAAACAGATCACGATAAAAACCTTCATATTGACGGCTGTCATAGGCGGATTATTACTGATCACGATGGTCATAGCCAATACCATAATCAGTTCCGGGAAGACCATATCGGCAACCGATGAAGCCGTCTCAGAAGTGAGTTCATTTTATCTTGAGGCCATGGCTGACCGCCGTGCTAAGACCATCACGAATCTGATAGACAACAATTTCGAACAGATGGAAAAGGCACTGGAGTTTATACGGGACGAGAACATCAGCACACAGGATGATCTGAGAGTAACGCTGGGAAGGATCAAGTCGCTTCTTACACTTAAGCGTTTTGCGGTGGTGGATAAGGACAATATAGTCTATACGCAGTATACGACTTATACGGGCGGCAGCCGTCATGCTTTCCTTGCGGAAGAAATGATGGAGGAGAGGGACATCAGTACGGTCTCGTTATACGGTTCTTCAAAGCAGCTCTGCCTTGCGGTACCGACGCCGGGACTTAAGATCATGGGAAAGGATTTCAAAGCCTGCTTCGTACAGATCGACATCAGGGAGATCGTAGATCTGCTGGCTTTTGAAGATGAGGGCAGAACACACTTCGGACTGTATTCATCAAACGGCGAAAACCTTTCCGGCACCGAACTGGGACCCTATGTTTCCACGCAGAATCTTTTTGATGCGGTAAAAGGAGTTATATCTTCGGAAGTATGGGACAAAAACCGTGCCTATTTTGCCGGCGGTGCGGAAGGCAGTATAAGCTTCACGGCACAGGGCGCCGATGAAACCTTGTGTTATGTTCCGGTAGAAGGTACGGACTGGAAAATGGTGGTATTGATACGAAGCAGTGTCATCCATGACCGTATCCATGATATCAGTGAGAAGAGCCTGGCTTCCAGCAAAAACCAGATCATATTTACGCTGATACTGGTGCTCTTATTTGCGGCGCTGCTGCTGATAGAGCTGAGGGCGCTGTCCCGCCAGAGGCTGGAAGCGGAGAGGGAGAACAGCAGGGCTTTCCGCAATATGGCAAATACGGATTCGATGACAGGAGTTAGAAACAAGCATGCATACTCTGATTACGAACAGCTTCTTAACGAAAAGATAAGGGAAAATGAGATAGATAAGCTGGCTGTAATAGTATGCGATGTCAACGGTCTGAAGCTCGTCAACGATACCCGGGGACATGCGGCAGGTGATAAGCTGATCAAGGATGCCAGCACCATGCTCTGCGAGCACTTCAATCACGGCGCGGTATTCAGGATAGGAGGAGATGAGTTTGCGGTCATACTACAAGAAAAAGGCTATGATACGATGAACGAGGTGATAGCCGAATTCAACCGCAAAGTTGAGGAACATATCAAAACCAAAGAAGTGGTGATATCCATCGGTCATTCCATATTGAAACCCGAAGATGAACAGCTTCATGATGTATTTGAGCGGGCGGATCAGCTGATGTACAAACGAAAAAAAGAGCTGAAAGAAATGGGAGCTCCCACAAGACAGGCCTAAGGGCCTGTCTTTTTGATGGTGTAAAAAAATATATTGACAAATATATCGTGAGCTGATATATTATAATCACGATATAACGACAGCCGATATATCGGCGAGCATAATAAGGAGAAATGATATGAGAACAGATAAAAATCTTAAGACAGTAAGGAACATAGCACTTGCGGTTTTGACACTGGCATTGGGAGTGCTCGTATATATTCTGATCAGCGGCACTAAGACTCCTGATGCGGTAATACGAATCGCGGGAATAGCTGTACTGGTGGCGATGCCGGTCAGCGTATTTACCATAGTAAGACTGGAGATGCTTAAAAAAGAGACGACCGCAGCCTGAACAGGCGCGGAGATCAGAAAGGATAATGATATGGATAAGAGGGCAAAATATATTCTCAGTATGACAATGTCTGTGGTGCTGATATTGTTTTTATACATCCTTGTCCATGAGACAGGGCATATGATCGTGATGCTTTCTGCCGGGGCGGTGATCGATGATTTCAGTATCATCGGGGCTCATGTGAGCAGCCATGGCGGAGAGTATACCCCGGTATCGGCCATGTGGATGAATGCGAACGGAGCATTCCTGCCGGTAGTGGTTTCAATGATATATATGATCCTTTATAAAAAGGATTCACAGAATATCATATATAAAGTTTTTTCGCTTTTTGTGGCAATCGTGCCTTTTTCGTCGCTGCTGGCCTGGGTGATCATCCCCTTTGTTTATATGGGCGGGCAGGCGCCGGCCGGGGATGATGTGACGAAGTTTCTGGATGTTTTTACGCAGTATGCCCACCCCCTTGCAGTCAGCGC
>JAEEIK010000079.1 GCA_016281335.1 Lachnospiraceae bacterium
TGTTAGCGTCGGGTGAAATTAACCACCCACAGTCGCACAAAAATAACCATTACGGGTCGGAAAGAATCCGCCATTTTCAGTCGGATTGATTTAGCCATTGCCTTTTCCCCCATTTAGATTAAACTGATGTATGCCAATGCAACAGCTTATATCGATCATGGAGGAAAAAAGTAATGACTACATCTATACAATAACACAAGCGCTCAATGAAATGAAGAGTGAACTTGGAGACAGATTTGATCTTGAAAAGATCAATCTTGCAGAACTTGAGCGCAGAACCGGAATTACAAGAGCCAAACTCCGCAGGTTTAAGGAGGCAGGCTTCGTCGATAAGCCGCACGGGCTGAGCGGACGCAAGGCACCTGTTACAGTACTTACAGGCTTTACCGGGATAATAGACGGTCTTCTGAGCAGTGGAATAACTAACTCTTCAGTCTGCTTCGACCGGTTAGTAGAAAACGGATACAAGGGTGGCCTTACAGCAATAAAGGACTATATCGCAGCTCATAAGGATCTTGTCCCTGCAAAACGTCAGATAGTGGATCCGCAGGGGAATCGTGGAAGACGTTACCAGACAGCTCCGGGAGAGGCCTATCAGATGGACTGGGGCTTTGTGGAGGTAGAAAACGAGGCTGGGACAAAGTACAAAGTAGCGTGTTTTGCGATGATCTGTCACTGCTGCGGGAAGCGGTATATAGAATTCTTCCCCAATGCCAAGCAGGAAAACCTATTCATCGGTATGATACATGCATTCACGTACATGGGGATACCGCAGTTCATACTTACTGATAACATGAAGAGTGTAGTCGTAAAACGTGACGAGGCCGGGCATCCCATCTGGCAGAAGGACTATGAACTGTTCATGGGAAATATAGGTTTCGATACAAAGCTGTGTAAACCCCGTCATCCTTTTACCAAAGGTGCTGTCGAGAGGCTCATACGCTTTGTAAAGGATAACTTCCTTCCGGGCCGGATATTTCACGAGATCACAGACCTTAACTATGAGGCCAATGACTGGTGTAACCGCCAGAACAATGTATATCACAGGGCAGTGGACTGCGTTCCGGATGATAAACATGCTACTCTCTGCATGCAGAAAGCAGCGGTGCTTGAGGAAACAGTTGAACTTGCGTATTATCTGTGCCCTGAGAGAAAGATATCCTTTGACGGGTTTGTAAACTATGAAGGTCGCCGTTTTGGTATTCCCTACTGGTATTCCGGCAAGACATGCCGTGTGATGCGTGACGGATATGAACTTAAGATTTTTGATACTAAGATGACTAAGATCCTCACGATTCACAACGTCACATGGAGTCACAGGGACAGTTTTTGTAAAGACCAGTATGCAGCAGTACAGCCCGAAGAACATCCGACAATGCCTGTAAGGATAAAGATCCAGCAGTTGGATCCTCCCCAGTTTGAATCTGGATTCGAGAGATTTAATTTCGAGGAGGGCCTGCCGGATGAATGAATCGCTGTTTGATCAGATCCAGAATGATGCGAAATACCTGAACCTGGATTTCAGTGCGCAGGAAGTTGCACAGCTTGCGATGGAGAATGACCTGTCTGATGAAAACATACAGGCGGTATCCGTGATCTTTTCATACCTTAAAGAGAAGAAAACAGAGACCATTGTAAACACGCAGTTACGGCTGAGCCGGTTACCGCTCAAGGAACCTAAGACGTTTGAAAACTTCGATTTTAGCCTGATTCACGGCAAACAGACAGATGCCCTTAAAGGATTGCCGTCGTTGTCAGCTTTGTACGCTCATAAGAACCTTGCGTTTATAGGACCGCAGGGAGTTGGCAAGACACATCTGGCCATGGCTTTCGGCCGTGAATGCTGTCTTAAGGGAATGAAAACATACTTCCTTAAGGCCACTGAGCTTAACCAGCGGTTCTCTGATGCAAGAAAATACGGTCGTGAGAGCTCAGCCATCAACGGCCTGGTAAAGCCTTCATGCCTGATCATCGACGAAGTCGGAAGGTGCGTCTTTGACAAGGATAACACTCAGATGTTCTTTGACGTTATAGACAGGCGCTACAACAAGGAAGGTCCCAATACTCTGATATTTACGAGTAACAAAGGTCCCGACAAATGGAATGAGTATTTCAGTGAAGATTCATCCCTGTTATGTTCGTTGGATAGGATCTTTGACATAGCAACAGTATTTATGATAAAGGGTAACAGCTATCGTGGGAAGCGTTGTGAAACGATCGCATTATCAGCTGGAGATCCGATTACAATAGCAAAAACAAAATCTTAAAGGAAAGGAGTTAAGCAGTTGCATTGGTTATTTCTGATCGACTGGGATTGGCGATTTCTATGCGACTCTGGGTGGCTGATTCCGCCCGACTCCAACAAAGGAGATATTGTAGCTCAAGCGGTAAATATGTATCCTATATGGAACAAGGAGACACAAGTATGAATTATAAAGTTCTTGGAAAAACAGGATTAAAGGTAAGTGAAATCGGATTTGGAGGAGAGTGGTTAGAACGTCATCCGGAAGAAGAATCTATTGAATTAATGAAA
>JAEEIK010000080.1 GCA_016281335.1 Lachnospiraceae bacterium
AGTTGCAGCTGACGAAGTGAAAGCAGACTTTGTCGAAGAGGCAGCTCCCGAAAAGGTGACAGCTCCTGCGGCTGAGACTGTAAAAGAAGATGTAGGATATGAAGATGTCAAGCACGACAGAGAGCTGGTTGAAGAAAATGCGGTTATGTTTACTAACATATCCGATTGGGATCCTGTTGAAGCGGAATGGGTAAACCATAATGTAGCTCCCAACGCAGCTTCTCTGTATGGTAATTATAACTATGCTTTTGATGAAGGTGAGTATGATTACAACGGTGGCATATATGACAATAAAGTAATCTATGTTACTCCCGATCAGAAAGCTGCTGCACTGAATAATGAGGATGTGTATGCGCCCATGCGTAAGTATGGCGAAACAATGCCGGAATTTACTTACAAGTTTTCCGTAGCAAAGGGCTGGGATAAGGACGATAAGAGCAAGCTTAAATTCGAAGAACTGACAGCCGGCAAAGAGGCTGCAGTACTCGACGGCGGCCTGGTCGTATCTGTAAATGCATCATGGCTCAAAGATGCCGGAGATCCTAAGAAGATCGATCTGGTTGAAGGAACCGATTATACCGTAGACAAGGACCAGAAGATATGGTTCAAGGATGATTACGGTATAGAAAGAGAACTTAGCGATCTTGTAGCTCAGACTGATGATAATATCATAGATAACGGGGAACTTCCTCCGGTTAATGTGGACGCTGATGGTGTAAGATATTATGTGAATGAATATCAGTGGAGCGGTTATATTAACGGCTCATGGGACACTCAGAACATATATCGTAAATATAAGCAGAAGGGTGTTGCTCCTGATTATGAAATAGATGAGGAGTATGGTCCTTATTACAGACTGGATGATGAGCACAATACTCTTGGCGAAGAGGATCAGGCGTCTTATTACACTTATGGTGATGATGTTTACGTAGAAGTTGATTTCCGTGAAGGTATCGATTACGTTACCGAAGATGACGGCATGGGCGGTACCAACGTCTTCTTTATTGATGATGACGGAGAGAAACAGGCGTTACAATATGATTACAGAGACATAGATGATGATGATGACAATCTCTGTATAGTTAATTATGAATGGCGCGGTGAAAAGAACGGCTATTATGCTTGGCATACTGTATACCGTGCCGCGAAGAGAGCAAGCAATACAGATCCCTGGGAAGAGTATGGACCTTATTACGGTAATGTAAGAAAAGCATTTTCACTGAGCTCTAACTCACTGAGCATAGTAAATGCCAAGAAAGCCGGTGTATATACCGTTAAGGCTGAGATCAGTTATACCGTAAGCCGCAATAAGATCCCCAACGGAACAGGTACCAATCCTTTAGAGGGAAGCGGTGATATAGAATATATTAAGGTAACAGATGTAGGATATGCTACCATCTTTGTACGTATTCCCATTGAGAATACGGCAGGCTGGGGAACCATCAGCTATACCCTTGGTGATGGTGATCAGAAGAAGACCTATATAGCGCAGAACGGCGCAGGCCGTGTTTATGAGGATTATGCAAAGATAGCAGGTCTTACGGCAAATCAGAAGTATAAAGTATATTGGGAAAAAGATGATGTTGCTACCGGCGCAGGAGCTTGGGCAAACAATATATATACTGCTGATAAGAACGGCGAATTTGGCTCCGATAAATACTGGGCTCCTCATGACAACGGGGGGGATCTGATTTATATCAGTAAGGTCAGCGATCTGGAGGCAAACGGCAACTGCGACAGTGCTTTTAAGGATTTAAATCTTAATACTGACGGTGCATCATATTTTGACAAAAACGTTTTTGTAAAGGAAGCACCCGGTCTGTATGGCGATAAAGACCATAATAATTATGGCGCTGATCAGAAGGAAACCGTTAAGGTTGACGGTATCTACGGAAACAACAAATTCCTTTATGTTAGAGATGTAAAGGATACAAATAATAATGGAGTTATTGATGCTACTGAACGCACAGCCAGGGGTGATGATATAGATCCGGCCGGTGTAGAGTACTCTCTTGATGAAGAGAAAGGCACTATCGATGTATATCCTAAGGAAGCTGGCATCAGATTATTAACTGCTCCCATAACTTATGAAATAACAGATACAAACTACGGTGTTAAGTATAACGGTAATGATTACACCACCAGCCTGACACCTGTAGTAATGGTTGTTAAGGAGCATGCACCCGAAGGTAAGATAGTCGGCGCAGACAATACTCTCGGAATCACTCTTAAGGATGAAGAAGGCAATGATGTACTGGATGAGAATAACAATACTATTCCTGTAAGCCTTATCAAGATAAGCAACCTTGAGGCCGGCAGTTATCGTCTCCGCAGTGTATCCAACAACGGTGCAATACTTTATGATGCGCTTTATAACGGTCTCGGAAATACTTATGTTAAAGACATCAGCGATAAGATAGCTGCAAGACGTGACGGAACCAAGACTGTAGACGTAAGAAGATTTAACGGATCCTGGACTACAAATAACGTATATTGCCTGTATATCGATACATCCCACTTTACACCTCAGGATATAGAGCAGGGTGTATGGCTGGAGAAGGTTAATGCTGATACCGAAGTACTTAATGCAAGCCAGAAGATACTTCTGTCAGCAGAGAACGTATACGTTAATATCATTCCTCCCATGGCAGGACATACTCCTGTAAAGGCTGAGGATGTTGAAAGAGGAACTATAGCTACCAAGAATTTAAATAATATAAATATCCTCAATGCTTTCAACATTGGCCAGGAAGGCTATGATTACAATTTCTTCTACAATGTGACCAATGTTACATGGGAAGGCGCAACAAATAAGGACGGATTCTTTGAGAAAGATAAGGAGTACAGCGCAACTGTAACACTTACTATCTCCAGCAATAATACCATATCAAGCAATATGGCATTTGCTAAGAATATGCCCGTTGAGAACATACACATCAATGATGGATTAACTCTTAATACTGATGCCGGAAGGCTTTCAATCGCTGTTGATCCTTCAAAGATATCAATAGTATCAAATACAGGTAAGGTTTTGACCTTTAAGGTTACCTTCCCTAAGGCATTTGTTCAGTATGATGTACATCGTATAGACGTAACAGCTAACGGACGTACGGTAGTAGGAAATGGCGGTCTTGCTGATCCCGTGATCTATGTGGCACCGGGTGAGAAGACCAGGGTAACGGTTGAAGCTGTAAATAAATGGGGCAGAATACCTTCACTTCCTTCAATAAGCTTTAACGGTACTCTTAACAACGGTAAGTTCCTCTGGGATGAAGAAAACTTCAAACCTGCCGTTAAGGATATAAGCGCACAGGTATATGATGAGGAGAATTTCATCTACTATACCATTACAACAAATGTAAATAATGATAAGCCTTATCGCATCGTAGGCGGAACCATCAATGATGATTTCACTTATGATGAGATGATAGAGCAGTACATTAATAAGTATACGCTGATCTACTGGGATGATAATACTAACGCTTCCAGCCTGGTATTTACCATAAGCGGAAATGTGGCAGCAAGCGGTGATGATTCTATCAAGTTTACTGCTCAGGACGGACTTGTAGAGACTAAGCCTATAGCAGTACGTTACTATAAGAAAGCAGCTACTCCTGATAAGGCAAAGGTTGAGTACGACAGAGAGATCACTGATCCTAATGCGCCCGCAAACAGAGAGATAGACGGAAAACGTTATGCGGATTTCATTACAGGACTTGAGCCTCATACCTGGTATCTGATCGATGGTAATGCATATTACTCAAGTGACAAGGGTGAGCTGTATGTTGAGGATTGGATGTACATGGATTGGCTGGGAGGACCTGCAAATCTCCAGACCGCATACAATGAGAATCCCAAGCAGGCTACCTCGGATCCTTATCCTCTGACAATTAAGAGAACATATAACTATAATACACTTTATGTTGCAGTGAATGCACCCGAGAAAGACAGGATGCCTGTGAAAGATGCAGAAGTATACTATGTTGACAGCTATGATAACTACATAGGTACACCTCGTCAGACAAGTGTTTCGGAAGATCAGGTTACAAGCTTTGTTGATAAGAATGGTGCAGTAGTAGAAGCGCCGACAGTATTCGGAGAAAAGGGTACTGAGTATACTGTTAACTTCGTACTTAAACTCGACACCTATGTTCTTGATGAGGATAACAATGTCGTTCTGAAGGAAGATGATCCCAATGCATTTACCTTCTATCGCGGATTTGATTCCAAGCATGTAAAGGTTGTTGTTCCCGGAGCAGTAGGAGAGGTAACAGTAAGTGATAATGCAGCAATAAATACAGAGGATAACTACAGCATAATCAATGTAACAGCTACCTTTAAGACAGCTAATACTGATGAAGTACCTCTGGCTATGGCATTAGTAGACGCAAATGATGCAACATATGAACCGGTATACGGAAACTATGACTGGAGCGTAGGTTATTATGGCGGTGAAGATCAGTTTGGTGTAAGTGAAGGCTGGGGCAAGCCTGAAGGTGAGCTGTATCTGGATCTGGCAACCAGATTCCCGATGAATGCAGACAATCCTATAGGTGTAGTTTATACAGACAGCTCTAAATCCTTATTTGATCTTGCAAGCGTATCCATGAACGACGCAGCAGGTAATAAGACCAGAGCTCAGATCTCTGCAAATCAGTGTATCGGTGAGTATGCGACTATTGAATCAACGATACTTAATGCAGACGGTTCTCAGGTTAAGAACCTGTATGTAAGCGATCATCTGGTATATGTTAAGATGAGAGCGCCTTACGAGGCAACAAATGCAGAGAATTCCGACTATATTTCAGGCCTGAAAGCCGGCGATACATATTACGCTAGAGCACAGCGCACCACTGCAGCAGACGGTTTCTGGTATTCAACATCCAGCTATTTCGGAAAAGCAGTTGAGGGACTGGGTGTAGCAGAAAAGAAAGTAACCGGATTCAAGAGACTTAACTGCTGGCCGGATTTCATGGCAGATGGTACGACCAGAAACTCTATTGATATCAGAACCTGCTATAATGAAGAAATATGGTCAGATTTCAGCAGTATCGATATCAAAGTAACATTTGTTACACATGTTCCGAGAGAAGGTCTCTATGTTACCTGGCCTTATGGCGCAACAGATGATATCTATAATGATTATACATATACCGGAGGCAAGATAATGCCTGAAGTATGGGTATGGTATAACGGAACCAGACTTGATAGCAAGTTCTACAAGATAAGCTACAAGAACAATGTACAGGTTACTACCAAGAAGAAAGCTACGATCACTGTTAAGGGTACAAATGGAGTAAAGGGCACGGCTAAGATGGACTTCGATATAGTGCCTGCCAGCATAGCTGCAGCAAGAACCTATGCTCGTGACGGTTATGCAAGAACCATTACCGTACAGAAGGGACAGAAGCTTAATAATCTTAAGTTTAACCTCTATCTTGGAGCTAATAACTATACAAAGCCGCTGAAAGCAAAGAAAGATTATAAGGTTGAAAGTGCTACAACTGTATTTAATAACGACGGCTGGATCCTGGTAACAGGTATCAACAATTATACCGATACAGCTCTGATCAAGGTAATAGTTGTTGACAAGTATGCAAAGCTGAACGTTAAGATCAATGAGAAGAAAGTTCCTTACAATTATTACAGAGATGACATTGATGTAGTAAAACCTTCAATGACAGTTACGGCAGGTAAAGGTAAGGATGCTCCCAGGATCACAGAAACACTTGATTATCAGATCTATGTAGAAGAATCAGTTGATCGTTGGGGTAATCTTGATGGTGCACACAATGTAGGAACATATAAGGTATACATTGCAGGTCAGGGCAAGTATGGCGGAAAGAAACTGATCAAGAAGACCTTCAAGATCACACCTGTAAAACTTACAGATGTAACGACTAACATGGATCAGATCAAAGCATATGAGCTTGGTTATCAGTATGATAACATCCTTGGAGCAAACCTTGAGAGAGGTATATACAAGGCAGCTGCTAATGAAGTGCCTGTACTTAAGATAGTCGCAAACAACATAAACCTTGGATATGCATACGACAGCAAGAAGTATGTGAAGTTTGACAACTATGGTATCGATAAGTATGCCGGAAAAGTAGTAGGAAAGGATTATCAGGGTAACGAGTATCTGTTTAAACGTACAGATTCCGTATACGTAAAGATAACCAAGAATAAGAAGCTCGGCACAGCTAAGTATACCATCAACTTTGGCGGAAACTTCAAGGGAACAAAGGCCATCAAGGGCGGTGAGTTCAAGATAGCAGAAACATCCTTTGAAGGATACGGTGCAGCATATGATTATGGTGATAACACCAGTAATCTGATCATTCCGGATGTTGCATATACCGGAAAAGCCGGTACCTATTTCAGCACACCGTACTTCTTCTACTACAACGATACAGACAATATCTATGGTGGACGTATAGTAGACGGATTTACAGCAACTAAGCAGATGATGTATAAGAAGGGCCGCGACTATACGATCAAGTATTATAAAGACCGGACCTGCAAGGATGAGATAACCAATAAGAATAAGCTTGAGCTCATCCCCGGTCAGGAATTTGCTACAGTCGTAGTAAAGATCGAAGGTAAAGGCGGTTATGGTCTCTCTGCAGACGGAAAAGCCGGAGCAATCATAAGAGAATACAGAGTATATGATCCTAAGAGAGTACAGGGCGGATCAGTGGATCTGAAGACCATGAAGTATTACAACGGAGATGCTAAGCCTGTTAAGGTACAGATCCAGAACATACCGGGCAAGGGATATGTAATAACAACTACCGGCAAGAATGCTACAGTTATTACAAACAGCATGCGTGCCGATGGATACAACTTTACAGAGAATGCACGTCCCAAGGCAACGGTTTCCATGTATGGTGATTTGAAGAACGGTAAGGTTCTCGGCTACAAGAACCTGAAGCTGAAGATCAAAGGCCAGCTGGATTCTAAGTGGTACAGATAAGCTGACCAAAGCATTACAACAGAACTAAATCTAAACCCCCGGGGATCTCCCGGGGGTTTTGCTTTAAAAATATTATAAAAATAAAACCAAATTCACTTCCCGGGAGTATTATATATGTAAGACGTCTTAAGAAAGAAAAAACTCTTAACGGAGAGAGCTGATGGTTAAAGATTTCGACAGGATATGTGAAAAATACGGAGACAGGCTGTATGCGGCGGCATTTAACATATGCAGACAGCCGCAGGATGCCGAAGATGCGGTGCAGGATGCGCTTATAGCGCTGTATAAGAGCGATAAGGAGTTTGAATCCGAAGAGCATTTAAAGGCATGGCTGCTGAGGGTCACCGTAAATGCGGCAAAGAGCACGATACGGCTCTTCTGGAACCGAAACAGAACATCCTATGAAGATTATATGGATAGCCTCGTATTTGAGGATGCATCTGACAAAACATTGATGGATGAGGTTCTGGCACTGCCGGAAAAATACAGGATCGTGCTGCACCTTCACTATTTTGAAGAATACAAGACCAGAGAGATAGCGGATATACTGAAGCTATCCGAAAATACCGTAAAGACAAGACTTTTAAACGGCCGTAAGTTACTGAAGACCAAACTGGAGGGATGGGAAGATGAGTGAAGATAAAAACAGAGAAAACTATCAGAGAAGTTTTAATAAACTGCATCTCTCCGATGATTTCAGAGAGCGCCTTGATGAGCGCCTGGAAGAAGACAGAAAGGGGAAGATCATGTTTAAATCAGTACACGGAATAAGTAAAATAGCAGCAGCAATAGCCATAAGCGTAATCACAGTAGGAAGCGCAGGATTCTGTTACGCATCGGATCTTGGCGGGATACGTACCAAAATGGAAATGTGGCTTAACGGCTCGAAACAGACCGTTGAGATCGAAGAAGAAGGAGACGGCGCATATAAGCTGATCGATGAAAATGGCATGGAGAGAGGTTTCGGAGGCGTGGTGATCGATGAGAACGGTAACAGTACAGCTATGGGCGCCGAAGAGCTTGCGGAGCATATGAATAACGAGTGCTTCCTGGAGACAGGTGATGACGGACGGGTGACCTTTATATACAAGAATCTGAAGGTGGATGTGACCGATGATATAGATGAGAACGGCAACCTGCATGTTCATATTGACGATCCGAACAACGCCTTTACTTACTTTGATATAAGCGAATTCGATGGTCAGGGTTATCACTCATCAGCGGATAAAAATCCTGCGAAGGGAGTGACTTATATCGAGTTGGGAAGCGCAGGCGCGGATGATGATCAGACTTATGAACAAACAGATGATATGTATATGGAAGAGATCATTTTGGATACGGAAGACTGATAAATAAGGCCGATCTAGGGGACGGTTCAATCAGGGGGACGGTTCCGTGGTTGATAAAATCAACCGCGGAACCGTCCCCCTGATTGAACCGTCCCCCTGATTGACCTTGATTCCACTCCTGTTTGCGTTAAAAGGGAAAAGGTCTTATAATATAGCGGTATGTTTATGAAAAGAGGTATTGCGGCATGCCGTTAATGGATGAATTCAAAGAAGAGAGAGAAAAGATAAAGGATGCTTCCCCGGAAAAGAAATGGAAGTATTTTAAAGACTATTATCTGAAATATGTCATAGCAGGCGGGATCATCTTACTGGTGCTGATAATTTTCGTTGTTGATATGATCACAAAAAAAGAGAATATGCTGACAGTCATGTTCGTGAACTTTGAAAACCAGGGAACCACGACATCCAATATAGAGATGCCCTTTACTTCCGAATATCTTGAAAATCCCAAACGCCAGGAGATAACCGTAGAAACCAATATATATATTCCTTCGGGCGAATCCGCGAGAACTCAAGTAAATTACACCTATGAGGATCAGCAGCGGTTCTCTATGCTGCTTATGGCAGGAGAAATAGACCTGCTGGTATCAGATGAGGCTTTTATCACTGATCTGGCTGCCCAGGAATATGTGCTTACTCTGGACAGAGTCTTTACGGAAGATGAACTGAAAGCTTATGAGGACCGTATAGTATATCAAAACGATTTGCCCATTGCCATTCGCATGGACGACTCACAGAAGATAAAAGACAATCTCAAATACCAAGGCGGGAATGCGGAAGAACTTAAAGTCTGCGCCGCATTCTCGAGCCTGAAACGCCTTGAGATGGCGAAAAAAATGCTAAGATTTCTCGATATGTAAAGAACACCTCATCAGTCAGCCTGCGGCTGACAGCTTCTCCTCAAGGAGAAGCCTTATAGTCAGGCGACATCGTTGCCAGTGCGTTTATGCTTATCCGCATCCACCATGTTCTGAAGCGTGGTTTCTGCTATGGCCTGCAGTGCTTCCATTGTATAGAAACCCTGGTGTGAGGTGATCATCACATTAGGGAAGGAAAGCAGCCTTGCTGTTACGGAGTGAGGCATTATCTCATCGGATCTGTCTTCATAGACATTGCCTGTCTCCTCTTCATACACATCAAGACCTACACCGAGGAATTTATTCATGCGTATGCCTTCGATCAGCTCGTCTGTGTCTACCAATGCGCCTCTGGAGGTGTTGACCAGTATCACACCGTCTTTCATCTTTTTGATTGAGTTGATGTTGATCATGTGATAAGTGGAATCAAGCAAAGGACAGTGCAGCGAGATCAGGTCACTCTGTTCCAGCAGTTCATCCATAGTCACGTATTCGACAAAATCCTCAAGAGAAGGATTATGATACATATCATAAGCAATAACGCGCATTCCGAAGCCTCTGCATATACGGCACATGGCGGCTCCAATCTTTCCTGTACCGACTATGCCTGCAGTCTTCTTATAGAAGTTAACACCGCGCAATCCTCGCAGGCTGTAATCATTCTCACGCACCTTATTATATGCTTTGTAGAGGCGCCTGTTCACTGCAAGGGCAAGCCCCATGGCAAGTTCCGCCACGGCTTCCGGTGAATAGCCGGGAACTATCTTGACCTGTATGCCAAGTTCTTTTGCCTTGGCTATATCAACATTGTTATAGCCGGCACATCTCATAAGTACGCTCTTAACGCCTTTCTCCGCAAGTATGCTTAATGTATCTGCTCCGACATCTGCGCTGACAAAAGCGCAGATAGCATCATAGCCCTCCGCAAGCGCGGCAGTTCTGGGTTCCAGTTCGTGATCTATATAGTCTATGCTGATCCCGGGAAACGCTTCCAGGCAGGGATCAAAAGATTTCTTATCATAAGTTTTTGCTGCGTAAAAGAGTATCTTCATGGTGAACTTTTCCTTTCAAAATATGAGATTTCCTGTATCTGAAGCTAAATATATCACAAGACGGAGTGCAAGACAACAAACTCTTATATTAAAGATTTTAAAATTCCCCATAAATCCTCCATACCTGTCCGTATATAAGATAAGCGCTTAAGAAACAAGAATAATTCAACGGATCATATAAATGATAAAACGGGAGGATACATATATGAAGAAAAGAATAGTTACATTACTGATAATGCTCAGTATGAGTGCAAGCGTATTTGCAGGCTGCGGTAAGGAAGACGGAAGTAACGGCGGAGCCGGAAACAGTGTTCACCAGCGTTCCGGAAACGGCATAATAACCATAGGCGCTACAGAGTATAGTGATGAAGATATTGAAGAAAGAATAAAAAAGATCGGTGAAGCTTATGACGGACTGTACTCTTACGAGGCAGAACGCAGCAAATCACGCGGGATAGCAGCAGGCAATATAGTGATGTATGAGGCTGCTACAGCCTGCGAAGGAGATGATACGCTTGACATGTCGTATCTGGTGGGGCCGGATGTTCAGAATAATGTGGCAGTACCTGTTGATCCATACGATGATGTGGACTGGAATACAGAGAATTACAATGCGATAAAGGAATCCGGCTTTGTATCCGTGGCAACGCAGCCCTTCTCAACTTTCGGAGCGGATGTTGATACGGCAACTTATTCCAACTTCAGACGCAGCGCCTATGAGAAAGACGGCTTCGGCATATCCGGCGAAGCTATCAGACTCGAAGAGATGATCAACTATTTCAGCTATGATTATGCAAAGCCCGCAGACGGTGACAAATTCAGCGCTACCACAGTGCTGACACCCTGCCCCTGGAACGAGGATACACTGCTCCTTAAAGTAGGCATAAGAGCTGAGGAAGTAGCGCCTGATAAAGGAAGCAATGTGGTATTCCTTATAGATACTTCGGGATCAATGTTTGATAACAACAAACTGCCTTTGGCCCAGGAAGCCTTCAAGACGCTTCAGGAACAGCTGACCGACAAGGATACCGTATCCATAGTAACTTATGCAGGTAATTCCGAAGTAGTGCTTGAGGGCGCAAGAGGAGATCAGCACGGCAAGATCGTGAAAGCCATAGACGGATTGGAAGCCTGGGGTTCAACCAACGGAGAGGGTGGTATAAAGAAAGCTTATGAGATAGCTGAGAAATACTTTATAGAAGGCGGAAACAACCGTATACTGCTTGCTACGGACGGTGACCTGAATGTAGGCGTATCCTCGGAAGCAGGACTGGTACAGCTGGTAGAAGAAAAGAAGGAGAGCGGAGTATTCTTATCCTGCCTCGGCTTCGGTAACGGTAATTATCAGGATGACAAGATGGAAGCGCTTGCTGATCACGGAAACGGCAACTATTCCTTCATCGATTGCACAAGAGAAGCAGAGAGAGTGCTTAAGGATGAGTTCGAATCCACACTGTTTACGGTAGCAAAGGACGTGAAGTTCCAGGTAGAGTTCAATCCTGCATTGGTCAAGGGGTACAGGCTTATAGGTTATGAAAACAGGAAGATGGCAGCAGAGGATTTTGCAGATGATACCAAGGACGGCGGCGAGGTTGGATCGGGCCAGACCGTAACGGTGCTCTACGAAGTAGTGACCACGGATTCCGCATACGAGATACCTGAAGTGGAATCCAAGTACGGAAACAACGCGGCAGATAGTACAGACAGTGATGAACTGCTCACAGTATCAATACGCTACAAAGAGCCGGATGAAGACGTAAGCAAGCTGTTGACCTACCCTGTAACAAAGGATAATATTGCAGACACCATGGATGAAGATACCTCCTGGGCAGCAGGTGTGGCACAGATAGGAATGCTTCTTAGGGATTCGGATTACAAGGGAACATCCGATTATGATGAAGTAAGGGAAAGACTTAAGAATACTTCAAAGGTTATGACAGATGATTTCAGGGCAGAGTTTATATATATTATTGATGAGGTGAAGCCTTAAAAAAGTTGCAGATCGATTCGGCCGCATTCTTAGGGAGTGCGGCCTTTTCCATTAAGGTCGCGACATCGGCATTGCGGATGTCTTCAAGTGAAGTGAAAGCGCGCATCAGCGCGCGTCGCCTGGAAGGGCCGATGCCGGGGATATCATCAAGCACGGAGTGGACCTGCTCTTTGGTCCTTAAGGATCTGTGATACTCGATGGCAAAACGGTGGACTTCATCCTGTATCCTTGTGAGCAGGTGAAAAGCTTCGCTGTCATGGGGAAGAGGGATTTCAACATTGTCAAAGTATAAGCCTCTCGTACGGTGATGGTCGTCCTTGACCATGCCGCAGACAGGAATGTTAAGAGAGAGTGAAGACAATACTTCCAGCGCGATATTGACCTGGCCGCGGCCTCCGTCCATCAGTATGATGTCAGGGAAGCGGTTGAAATGCCCGTTTTCGTTTCCTTCTTCTTTCTCTTTAAGTCCGTGGGTAAAGCGTCTGGTCAGCACTTCCCGCATGCTGGCATAATCATCGGGACCGACCACCGTGCGTATCCTGAATTTTCTGTAGTCGCTGCGTTTGGGTTTTCCGTTTTCGTATACGACCATGGAACCTACATTTTCAAAGCCGGAAATATTGGAGATATCATAGCTTTCCATACGCGTTAAGCCGGAAAGACCCAGCAGTTCCTCAAGCTCTTCCACGGCGCCCGTAGTGCGTTCACGGTCCCGGATGAGCTTGTCTTTATCTTTTGTAAGGGTGAGCATAGCGTTGTGTTCTGCCAGCTCTATGAGCTTTTCTTTCTGCCCCTTCTTTGGATTGATCAGATACACGCGGCTGCCCTTTTTGGAAGAAAGCCAGTTTTCTATCAGCTCTGTATCACTGCTCTCCACGGAAAGCATGATCTGCCTCGGGATAAAGGGCGTGCCTGCATAAAACTGTTTGATGAAGCTTGTGAGTATACTTTCATCAGTCTCGGCTTCACTGTTGTTCATATAGTAATGTTCGCGTCCCACCATGCGGCCTGCGCGGACAAAGAATACCTGCACGATAGCATCGTCCTTGTCCCTTGCAAGAGCTATGATATCCCTGTCCTCGCTGTTCATATCTTCGATCTTCTGTTTCTGCGCGATGCTCTTTACACTTTCGAGCTGATCCCTTAAACGTATGGCTTCCTCAAAGTCCATGGCTTCGGAGGCAGCATTCATCTTTGTTTCCAGTTCTTTGATAAGGGGTGTAAAATTGCCGCTTAAGAAATCAAGAGCCTTATCCATTCTCTCTGCGTATTCCGCAACGCTTACCTTTCCTTCGATGCAGGGACCACAGCACTGACCTATATGATAGTTAAGGCAGGCCCGTTCCTTACCTATGTCTTTCGGAAGTTTGCGATTGCAATTTCTTAAGCCGTAGAGTGAATTGATCAGATCGATGGTCTCCCTTACCGCGCCTGCGCTGGTATAAGGTCCGAAATACTTTGAACGGTCCTTCTTCATCTGTCTGGATAAGATGAGCCTCGGATAAGCTTCGCCGGTAGTTACTTTGATATAAGGATAAGTCTTGTCGTCGCGGAGCATCGTATTGTATTTGGGACGGTATTCTTTGATAAGATCGTTTTCCAGTACAAGCGCCTCCAGCTCGGAATCCGTGACTATATATTCGAAACGTTCGATCAGGGATACCATGCGGTCTATCTTGGGACCGCGGCCGATATTTTCGCGAAAATAAGACCGCACCCTGTTATTCAGGTTTACGGCCTTACCTACGTAGATGATCGTATCATCCTTGTCATGCATGATGTAGACTCCCGGTTTCTTCGGGAGTTTTTTCAGTTCTTCTTTTACATCAAACTTTTCACTCATTCTTTGTTTTCGAAATTGTTATAAACTCGGTTCTTAAACAGGGAGCTGAAGTCATCATCATCGTCGTCTTTTTTATCATCATTTTCTTTTTCTTCAGCTTCTTTAGTTTCGGACTCTTTAGTCTCTTCATTAGCAGAGGTATCAGCTGTACCTGCTTCAACATAAGGTCCGAGTATTACGGGAGCCTGAGCTTCCTCAACGGGCTTTTCTTCGGAAGCTGCCGGTTCTGGCGCTGTTTCTTTCGTATCAGCCTCTTCCTGCTTTTCCTCTTCACTGGCAGGAGGCGCGGAAAGTATGGTCACATTAGACGCACTGCTGTCTCCGTTGAAAGAGGGAGAAACCGGCTTAGGCAGGCGTCCTCTGGAAGAATCAATGACTTCCTTTCCTTTTTCGTTCTTAACTATCTCTTCGGAAGTGAGAGCAGCATCAATGACTGCGGGCTTTTCGGATCCTTTTTCCTTTTCGGGAAGAGGGATGCCTTTTTCACGGCAGTAGATAACCATGAACTCGTGACCGGAGATAGTCTCCTTCTCGATAAGGTATTCCGCGATCTTGTCAAGTATCTCGCGGTTCTCCTTGAGCAGTCTCTTTGCTTCCTTGTAGCTGGCTTTCAGTATAGCCATTACTTCTTCATCGATGGCAGCTGCGGTATCCTCACCGTAATTGCCGACGGTGTGACGGTCAAGATATTCGTCCTGAACCGTCTCAAGACCCATAAGGCCGAAGCGTTTGGTCATACCGAAACGTGTGACCATAGCTCTTGCAATCTTGGTTGCTTTCTCTATATCATTTGCAGCGCCGGTGGTGACTGTGTCAAAGACAATGTCCTCTGCGGCGCGTCCGCCCATGATGCTGACCAGCTCGGCGCGCAGTTCTTTCTCGGTCTGCATGAACTTCTCTTCTTCGGGATAACTTAAGACATAACCCAAAGTACCCTGGGTACGGGGAATGATGGTTATCTTCTGCACAGGTTCGGTATTTTTCTGCAGGGCATGGATCAGGGCATGGCCTACTTCGTGGTAGGAAACTATGCGGCGTTCCTGCCTTGAAAGGATGCGGTCTTTCTTTTCCTTACCCATGCTGACCAGTTCCACTGCATCCAGCAGATCCTTCTGTGATACGTATTCGCGGCCGTTCTTGACTGCGAGGATAGCGGCCTCGTTGATCATATTGGCAAGATCCGCGCCTACACAGCCTACGGTGGCAAGACCTATCTCATCAAGATTGACGGTCTGGTCCATCAGCACATCCTTGGAATGAACCTTTAAGATCTCCACACGGCCCTTGAGATCCGGCTCTTCCACTATAATACGTCTGTCAAAACGTCCGGGCCTCAGCAGCGCCTTATCAAGTATCTCCGGTCTGTTGGTTGCAGCCAGAAGTATGATACCGCTCTTGGCATCAAAGCCGTCCATTTCGGAAAGCAGCTGGTTCAGAGTCTGCTCACGTTCATCATTGCCTCCGCCGTAACGTGAATCACGGCTGCGGCCTATGGCATCTATCTCATCGATAAAGATGATACAGGGAGCGCTCTTCTCTGCTTCCCTGAAAAGATCACGTACACGGGATGCACCGACACCGACATAGAGTTCGACGAAGTCGGAACCAGCAAGTGAGAAGAAGGGAACGCCTGCTTCTCCGGCTACGGCCTTGGCGAGCAGAGTCTTACCTGTTCCGGGAGGTCCTACAAGCAGCGCGCCCTTGGGGATCTTGGCGCCTATCTTGGTGTATTTGCCCGGATTGTGAAGGAAGTCTACTATCTCCACCAGAGATTCCTTGGCCTCATCTTCGCCGGCCACATCCTTGAAAGTAATGCCTGTCTCCTTGCCTCCGTACATCTTGGCAGTGCTCTTGCCTACGCTGAAAGGAGAGAAGCCGCCGCCTCCCTTGCCCATGCGGTTGAATATGAAACCTAAAAATATCCAGAAGATGACCAGGGGAAGCACATAGGTAAGCAATATGGAAAGTATCATGCTGCTTCCGGTCTCAACCTTACTGCTGACTTTGATGCCGAGCTTTAACATCCTGTCGGTAAGTGTGGTGGGGTCTTCCGCCAGACCTGTATAGCAGTCCTTGGGAGCTCCTTCTTTTGAAGATTTAAGCTCGATATTGATATGGTCGCTGTCTATGGTGATGCTGTCGATCTTGCCCTCCTCAGCCAGCTTGATGAACTCGTTATAGCTGATCTCCTGCAACTGCGCAGCCGAGCGGTTCATGAACCAGCTGATCAGCAGCAGGGCTATGAAGGTCATGACGATAAAGGCCATGATATTGGGGAAAGGTCCGCCGTTATTATTGTCTTTATTACCGTTACCGTTGTTATTGTTATTATTGTTGCCGGGCTCCTGGGAACCGTGTCCGGGAGTCTGGTTTTCATTGTAATTTTCCATTTTTTCCTCCTTAAAAAGCACTATATCATTATAATGGGTGGAGGGGGTATTTACAAGTGAAAGTTCTGTGTTCCCCCTCATCAGTCACCCTTCGGGTGACAGCTTCTCCCCAGAGGGGAGAAGCCTTTTCAAAAGGGGCAGATTATGGTATAATATCTGCTTATATGAAGGTGATGATCGTTCACAACAGATACAGGGTAAGAGGCGGTGAGGACAGCGTAGTGGAGAACGAGACTGCGATGCTTAAAGCTCACGGTCATGAGGTCATTCCCTATATACGTTCAAATGACAGTATAAAGGGCGGTGCGGGCGCCGCGCTGAACAGTCTGTTTTCATTAAAGAGCTATCATGAGATAAAGAAAATCATCCGTAAGGAGAAGCCGGACATAGTGCATGTGCATAACACGATACATGTAATATCCCCGGCTGTTTATTATGCCGCGCTTTCGGAAAAAGTTCCGGTGGTCCAGACCATGCATAATTTTAGGCTACTGTGTCCCAACGGCGAGTTCTACAGGAAGGGCCGCTGCTGTGAGGACTGCGTGAAGAAAGGCCTTGGCTGTGCGCTTAAGCATAAGTGTTACAGGAACAGTTTACCCCAGACTCTGGTGATGACTCTGTCCATGCTGATCCACAGACTCACGGGCATATATAAAAAGCTTAACTATATAGCGCTTACGGACTTTGATAAGAATAAGTTTGAAGGCTTTGAAAGAATATATGTGAAGCCGAATTTCACCTCTACGCCGGGCAGCAATTATGATCCGGATTCCGACTACTATATCTTTATCGGCAGGATCGAGGAGAACAAGGGTATTGCTACGGTTGCAAGGGCCTTCAGTCTGAATAAGAAGAAGCTGGTGGTGATCGGAGACGGAAGCTGCGCGGACAGGCTTCGCAGATATATAAAGAAACATGAACTTGATAATATCGACTATAAAGGGCATATAGAACGCGAGGAACTGAACGCTTATCTTAAAGGCGCAAAAGCGTTGATAGCAGCATCCACCTGGTATGAGACCTTCGGTATGACAGTGATAGAAGCTTATGCTGCCGGGGTACCTGTGATAGCCAATGATTTCGGCAATATGGGAGCACTGGTGGAAGAAGGCGTGACAGGCTTAAAGTATAAGCGCACAGCAGTTTCGCTTAATGAGTGCATAGAGAAATTTGAACAGGCTGACCGTAAAACGTTCTCGGAAAATGCCCTGAAAGAATACGAAGATAAATATACCGAGGAAAAGAATTACTGTAGACTCATGGAAATATACGAGGAAGCAAGGTCATGACGCAGTACAGGCATGATTACAGCACAAAAAAAGATAAGCTCTTCCGCAAGCTCCATTCGGCATTCTTTAAGCTGATAAAAGAGAGGGAGAAGGCAAATATCTTTTATGCGTCATACAGGCACAGGAATAAACAGCCCGGCAAAACCTACATGATACAGTATATGACCCAGCAACCTAATTTCGGCGCGGGTTTCGGTCACGGTCTGGATGTATGGAGAGCCGGCGTGACAAATGCAAAAGCATTGGGACTTGAATATGCTTATACTCCCATGGTCACGGAAGAGTGGGACAGGGCGCTGGGGCTTGGTGAAAAGGAAGAGAGCTGCGATAAGCTGGTAAATCAGGGATACCGCATAGTGAAGCTGCCCTACTACGATATGCGTGATAAGCAGAGCAGGGAGCTGATCGAAAAGATAATACGTTCCTACCGCGGTGAGAAAATCATATTCTTAAATGAGTTCGAGCAGGACAGCGCGCCGAAGGATATGGAGGCAGGCAATGCTTTCATGCGGAAGAAATTCTTTGAAGCCGCTGCAAGAAAAGAAGATAAGCTGATCTACGATAAAGAAAAACTCAACGTGGCAGTACATATACGCAGGGGTGATGTTTCGGAAGGACTTAAGGCCGGTGACGAATCCATGCGCAAGAGATGGCTGGATGAAAGTTATTATGTGAAAGTGATAGAGAGCATAGAAGAGCAGTTTAAGGCTAAAGATAAGGAAGCGGTCTATTATATTTTTTCGGAAGGCAGTGTCGATGATTTTCCGGAGATAAAGAAACTGGAAAAAGTCAGATTCTGTCTGGACATGCCGGCAGTGGAATCCTTTGTGCATATGTGCAGGGCAGATCTGCTGGTCACGGGACTCAGCTCGTTTTCCTATGATCCGGGACTGATCAATCCCGTGCGCAAGATAGCGCCGAAAAAATTCTGGAATCCGTATCCTAAGAACGGGGAATGGATATTCGCGGATGAAAACGGGAATATCGCAGAGGAAGAATTAAAATGTCTGTTTTAAAGAAACTTGATTATCTGCTTGACAAGAAAACAAAGCTCAGTCTGTTTGTACTCTTTGTACTGTTACTCTTTGTTTCGGTAACAGAACTATTAGGTGTTACCATTGTGTATCCGATAATGGATATGGCAATGGACCAGGGCAGCATAGAGGAAAACAGATTCGGCCGCATCATCTTAAGCTTTACCAATGCGAAGACAAAAGAAGATGTGCTGCTGGTGATGATAGGAATAACAGTCGCCATCTATGTTTTAAAGAATATCTACGTGTGTCTGGTATACAGAAAGCAGTTTAAATTCTCGGCATCATTGAAGAGAGATCTTGCTACCAAGCTTATGAGAGCTTATCTTAAACAGCCTTATGCTTTTTTCCTTAAGATGAATTCCGCAGAGCTTATGAGAAGTGTTAATACGGATACCGGGAATCTCTTCCAGCTGATCTCGAATATACTTACGATCTTTTCAAATGCGCTTACCGCGTTCTGCATCATACTTTTCCTGGCATTCACGAACCTTACCATGACTCTCACCGTTGCAGCAGTGATGGGACTGTGTCTTTTCATAGTCATCTTTGGTATACAGAGAAAGAACAGACGTGACGGATATACCAACCAGTATGTGAACGGACAGCTGTACAAACATATGAAGCAGGCTTTTGAAGGTGTTAAAGAGATAAAGATAATGAACACCGAGAACGAGTTCATCAACAGCTACGACAAGCAGTACAAAAAGAAAACGGAGCTGGATGTCAGATATGCTACCTTCAATACGATGCCGAAGTATCTTATCGAAGTGTTTGCTGTAGTTTCGGTTCTGGGTTTCCTTGCTTTCAATCTGTCGACAAACAGTGAATACATGAAACTGCTTCCCCAATTGGCAACCTTTGCTGTGGCAGCTTTCAAGCTGCTTCCCTGCGTAAATGCTACTTATTCGAGTGTCAATGTGGCTGTATATTACAGGGCATCATTAGAGCTCGTTTACCGTGATATAAAAAAAGCAGATGAGATGGATGTGAATGACGAGATACTTTCCGAAGACATAAAGGACTTCCCCTTCAATGAGGTGATACGTCTCGAGCATGTGACTTTCAGATATGAAGGGACCGAAGAGGATGTACTTAAGGATGCGGTACTCGAGATAAAGAAGGGACAGTCCGTAGCATTGATAGGAGCTTCAGGCGGAGGAAAGACCACAACCGCTGATATAATACTCTCGCTGCTGGAACCTGTTAAGGGTCAGGTAACGGTAGACGGAAAAGATATAGCTGAGAATGTAAGGGGCTGGAGAAAAAAGATAGGTTATATACCCCAGTTCATTTATCTTACGGATGAGAGCATAAGAAAGAACGTGGCCTTCGGTATAGAGGAAGATAAGATAGATGATAAGCAGGTGTGGAAGGTACTGGAAGATGCGCAGTTAAAAGAATTTGTGGAAAGCCTGCCTCAGGGACTTGATACCGTGGTGGGTGAAAGAGGCGCAAGGATCTCCGGAGGACAGAGACAGAGAGTAGGCATAGCAAGAGCGCTGTACCGTGATCCCGAAGTGCTGGTCTTTGATGAAGCAACCTCTGCACTTGATACGGATACTGAAAAAGAAGTAATGAAAGCCGTTGACAAACTGACGGGTACAAAGACTATACTAATGATAGCACACAGACTGAGTACGATAGAAAACTGTGACGTGGTCTACAGAGTGGAAAAGGGCAGTATCACAAGGGAAAGATGATGACACGTAAGGAACTGAAAGAGACATTAGAGCTTGAGAAGAAAAACTATCCCGCGCTTGGGACGGCGGGTAAGAGTCTCTATGCTTTTCTCTGTCAGGACAGGGATCATTACGTGTATAAATATATAAGACTGTTAAGACATACAGAGTATTACTTTGAAAGAAAGAGTAAGAACGCATTATACTATCTGCCTTATATTTTTTACAAGAGCCGTAAGAACAGGCTCGGAAGATGCATCGGCATAGATATGGGTGAGGGCGCTTTCGACAGAGGACTTTTTATCGCACATACCGGCATAATAGTCGGAAGCGCAAAGATAGGAAAGAACTGCAAGCTCCACGGTCAGAACGTGATCGGCAGCAACGCGGTGATAGGCAATAACTGCGAACTCTGGGTGGGAGCAAAGGTGATAGGGCCTGCGCGTCTTGCCGATAATATCACTGTAGCAGCAGGGGCTGTAGTTGTTGATACATTTGAAGAAGAGGGGATAACCATAGGCGGAGTACCTGCGAGGAAGCTTAAATGATGGTAAGTATCATAGTTCCCGTTTACAATTCCGAGAGATACTTAGCAGACTGCATCGAGAGTGTGATGATGCAGAGTCATATTGATTTTGAGCTTCTGCTCGTGGATAACGGCAGCAGTGACAAGAGTCCCTATATCTGTAATGAGTATGCTAAAAGAGACAACAGGATCAAACTCTTAAAGGAAGAAGTCAAGGGTCCCGGAGCTGCGAGAAATAAGGGACTTGCAGCGATGAAGGGTGAATATTACACTTTCATAGACAGTGATGATTACGTTTCCGCTGACTATATCTCCCGCATGCTTTCATGCATGAAAAAGCTGGATGCCGATCTTGTGGAATGCGGCACGGTGTTTATGCTCGAGAGCAGGGATATGCTGCGCAACGTGACACATGATGAGTTCTTATTGAAAGACCAGAAAGACTTAAGCGGCTCGGTATGGGGCAAATTATATAAGAGAGAACTGTTTGGAGATATAAGATTCAATAACGACAGGATGGGTGAAGATGCATCCTATACGAGAAAGATAAAAAAGAAGGGCGGAAAGTGCGCGATCTGCGGTTTCTGCCTTTACGGTTACAGATCATATCAGGACAGCATTACGAGACTTAAGCCGGACAGAAAGTTCTTTAAGACAGTGCGTAAGGCTGATGAAGATACGATCCTGGTAAAGACGGAAGAACTTCTGGCTTCTCTGGAACTCAGGCATGAGGAAGCCGTATATATCAAGGAACTGAAGAAACTCAGAAAGATCCGGAGAGATCGGGATATGAATACCGATAAGCTGGATCAGATCATCAGGGAAAACAAGAAACCGCCTTTAGTCTATATGCTGCTCAGGATCAAGGCAGTGGTCAGCATGTTTGCGGGAGCCGCAAGGACGCGCTCCGGGTATAAATATGTTCTCGATTAAGCTATGAAGATAATAAGTGATATAAAGGGCGGTCTCGGAAATCAGCTGTTCAGCTATGTTTTCGGATATGCGCTCTCAAAAGAAAAGAATGCGGAACTGATACTTGACGTATCGATGCTCAAGGCCGGAAAGATAAATAACAGGGAACTTGAGATAGACAAGTTCGGGATAAGCTGTGATAAGATCATCACTATACCTTATTCCGACAATTTTTTTATGCGAAAGAGCGGAATAAACCGTCTCGTTAAGCGCAGCATCATAGGCTTTACGACAAAGGTTTATAAGGAAAAACAGGAATGCGTATATGATCCCGATGTGATGAAGTGCAAGGGGAATACTTATTTCGACGGCTTCTGGCAGAGCTACAGATATTTTGATAAATACAGGGAAGACATACTAAAGATGATAAGGCCTAAAGCTAAGCCGTCATCTGTAGTAGAAGAGCTGAGCGCAAAGATGCAGCAGGAAGCTTCGGTGTCACTGCATGTAAGACGCGGTGACTATGCAGGCATGCACTGGCTGCTCCCGATGGAATACTATGACAGGGCGATTGAGAAGCTTATGGAAATAGGAAAAGAAGTAAGCTGTGTTTATGTCTTTTCCGATGATATGGATTTTTCCAGGGAATACTTCGAAAAAAAAGCTTATGAGGACATACGATTTGAGTACGTTGATTATGATGATAAGGACAGGACGATATATGACATGTACCTCATGAGCAAATGCCGCCATCATATAATAGCAAACAGCTCATACAGCTGGTGGGGCGCATATCTCGGAGAGGATGAGGATAGGGTTGTTATATGTCCTAAGACAGGCATGTGGGGAGACGATTTCTATCCGGATGAATGGGTGAAGATAGAGCTGTGAAGTGAAGCTGAAATTAAGCGATGGGAAAATGGGCTCAATTGAGCTGTGGTGATATAAGCTGTACATTAGAGGACAAATGGGCCTGCGATCGAAGATCGCAGGCTAATGTTGCACAGAAAAGCGCTCCGGCAAACGAGTTTGCCGAGGCGCTTATTTGTGCAACAGCTGCAAGCGGCAAAGCCGCTTGAGCCCATTTGTCCTTATGCAATGTCTTTATCCTGCTATCCTCACTGCCACTCCTCCTGAAAACGTCCAAGCCATTCTATATACCTCTTCTCAATCCCCACCCCGGCGAATACCGGACCTAAGTCGTGATAGAAGAGTACATCATTGTAGGGCAATGTCACCGATAAGCCTGTGAGTCCCGAATCATCTTTTGTACAGTTGTAGTAAACGATGGCGGAATCGATCCTTGAAGCCAGCGGTTTGGAATAAGCTGAATCAATGGAGCCGGCAAGCGCCAGCATATCCGTTACATAGTAGGTCTCCATCATTGCATCTACTTTTGCCGGCATTGCTCTTTCGCTTCGGATGACCTGCCTGCTGTAGTTATTATGTAAGAGATCCTCTTCATTTGCGTAGGCGAATTCCAGCCAGGCATCCATGACCTGGGGCACATAGCGTTCATCTATCAGCGCCAGAGTTGAAGAAGACCCCATTATGGAATTATCATTCTCATTGACCATATCATCGATGATCGTATGTGCCAGCTCTTCGGTGGATACCGAAGTATCGCGAGAAAGCTGAGTTATCCAGTTGCGGTAAGACCAGCCGATGGCAGATTCGAAATCCTCTGAAAGTATGCAGTAATCACAGTGTTCGTAGAGCGCATAACAGATTTCTATGGAGGACATGATGCAGGCATCCATGCCTATCATATCGAAGTTCACGCCGGCTTTATCCAGGGCCCATTTGATATTGTCTATCGTAAGTGATTCCTCATAATCCCCGGACCATTCGTCATAACCGAAACCGTCGACTGCGCCGCCGCCGTGATCCCAGAAGATAAGCATGTATCTGTCGGCGGGATAATTATCTTTGCTCCAGCGTATGAAATCCACAAGGTTGGCGGGATCGCTGCAGCTTAGCTGCGGAAGCGTGTCGTCTTTCAGGACAAGCTTGAAATCTTCTATTACATAACGCTGTGTATGATCCGAAGCGATATTATATCTCTGCCAATATTGTGTGCCTATGGTCTCTATGACTATATGCAGCTTATCATTATAATCAGCTTTCAGCATTTCGCGGATATCATCCGTTGCAAAGCCTGCAAAGCTTTCCAGATTGGAACCGTTCATGTATATCATGACAGTTACCTCATCCTCTCCGTTACCTTTCAGCTTTACAAGAGTGTCCCTGAGAGCGCGTTCATGACCGGAAGGCGTTTCTGAAGGCTTGTCTTCGGGAACTTCGGGTTTATCCTCTGTCTGATTTTCCTTTTCTACCAGAGCATCACCAGGGACCTCAACAGGCTGCGTCACGATCTGAACTTCCGGTTCTTCTTCGATATATTCTTTTTTGGGTGTGAGCAGCACTGAAAGGATAACGGTAAGCATTACCGCAAAAATAAGACCTGCGCTGTAGATTATTATTATCTTTGCTTTAGTTTCTCTGTCCATAAGCTTAAATAGGAAGATTTATATTCGGAAAGAAATGCAGCACAAAGTTGCGGAACACGCCGTAAATATAGTAAATACATGTGATGCAGGGAATGATGAAGCATACGGCTTCCCTGAGAATGTAATGGATCGGAAGTATCGCTTCGTTTTCTTCCCTGTGTTCTTTGATCCTTGAGGGATGATATTCATACAGGAAGTATAGCGTAAATGCGGCAAACACAGCCGTAAACACCGTAAAGAAGGGAGTGAGTTTTGCTTTGTCAAGAAAATCAAAGGTAGCCGAAAGAGTAGGGAACTCGAATTTTCTCATCGGCAATACCTTGTCCCAGAGCATGCCGCTCATGTTCTGTATGTCATATACATGCCTGTCGGTATACATGCCGCCGAGTATCGTTGATACTTCAAAGACCGTATAGACCGCAAGCCTGCGCGGAAGCGAGTCTTTTCTTAAAAGCAGCAGAAGAGGCATCAGTGCTGCGAGGTAAGCGAATCTGTAGGGTTCGACATAGACCGGAAGCAGAGTCAGCAGAAGGCCTGCAGTGCCGAGATAGAGTGAGTCCCATGCAAAAGCCTTTCCCTTTTCTGTTTTCTTAACATAGGCGTAGATGCAGATTATGCAGAAGAGTATCCATATGAGATAGGTATCATTGCCGAAAACCTGTATCTTATCACCGAAAAGATTCTTCATGACTATATGCTTGCCGCCGTTGGTATCGGAACTTCCCGTGGACATCATAAAAGGAAGCTGGAACAGGACATAGACAAATACCGGCAGTATCGCCCGCCATATGCAGGAAAAGATATTCTTATAACGGTACAGTATCAGCGGAACGAAAATGAACAAAGGGAAGAATTTGCATTGTACTGCAAAGGTATAGGCGATAAGGAAAGGCACTTCCTTCTCTTCAAGGAAAAATGACAGGGCAAGAAGGCTTAAGAATATGCCCGGCATGTCGCACTGGCCGGCTACCGAAAAAGCAGCCAGGCTGAAAGCGCTTGTAAGGAACAGAAGATATGCTGTCTCACCGTCGTCTTCATTAAGTCCGGAGCTCTTACAGATGCGCTTAAACAGCTTCCCCGAAAAAAGTATGAAAGGCAGATTGAACAGCTTGCTGTAGACACGGATCAAAAAGATGCTCTTAACGTTAACATCCGGAAGGATGCAGCTTATGATATAAACCGGCAGATGCCAGATGGCAAGGGCAGTATGAAGAAGTATGCCCCATACGCCGCCGCCGTTTTTATAATAACGGAAGAACTCGCCGTTAAAAAGGCAGGTCCAGTATTTCAGGCTCTGCCTCATTATAGAGTTGCTGTCTTTATAGTAATAGCTGACTACTGAAAAAATAAGAAGAAATACCGCAACATTTCTTTTGGTGAATATGTTTTTGAAATTGCTTTTTTTCTCTGTTTTCATGGCGTTCATTATACATTATCGTAAGGGCTAAGGCAAGATGCCAATAGCATCAAGATGACAAAAGCATCAAGATATGGTATAATTGTCAAGCGTGTGGGAACAAGCGCTTGTGTTCCCGGGAGGTAAATGATTGAAGATATTTGACTGTATCCCGTTTTTTAATGAGCTGGACCTTTTGGACATACGCCTGCGCATGCTTAATGATGTGGTGGATCATTTCGTTATCGCAGAGCTTGACAAGACCTATACCGGAAATGACAAGCCGCGTTATTTCATGGAAAACAGGGAACGGTTCAAGGAATTCGAAGATAAGATAATCTATATTTCTCCGGACTATGTGCCTGACGTAAAAGGCTTTTCCAGAACGGAGATAAACCATTACCAGAAAAACTGTCTGATGAGCGCATATAACGGGATCGCGGAGGATGATGACATCATCCTTATCTCTGATGTGGATGAGATCCCTGACCCAGCAGTTCTTAAAGATCTTAAGAATACCGATTTTAAAATGGTACAGCCTCATAAGAGTTCCAGCAGGGGAAGACAGCTGGCAGCTCTTTATTCCGCAATGGGCTGGAAGCGTTTCATGAGCACTGCCATATTGCATAAGCATCACAATGTCCTTGATCTGATGGATTTCTCACCGGTTGCTTTCAGACAGAAGATGTTTCATTTCTATTTTAACTTAAAAGCCGAGAAGCTCTGGAGCGGTACCGTTATGGCTAAGGCTAAGCTCTACAGGACTCCGACACAGTTGAGACTTTTAAGAAGCAAGCTGCCGATGATAGAGAATTCGGGCTTTCATTTTTCCTATGTGGGCGGGGCTGACAGAGTTAAGGAAAAGATGAACGCCATAATGGACGGCTATAAGGTTGATGATGCAAACAGCATGGAGAAACTGATACAGGAATGCCTGAAGACCGGTAAGGGCAGCATGAACCATGAGGAAGCAGGCGATTACAGTCTGATAGATAAGAAGGATATAGGACTTGATCCGGGACTCCTTAAATATATCGAAGAGAAGTATCCGTATCTGTTTTTTGAAGGTGGGAAAAAATGACAAAGAGCAAATACGCAGGTGATCCGAAGATTCTGCATGAACTGGCTGAGGTCACTCTTGCTGAAGGCATGAATAAAAACAGCGGCAGTAACGGAAAGTATATCTATATCAATCTGTCGATGGTAAGGATGCAGACAGCCTGGATATATCCCAAACTTCTGTATGCAAAGGGCGTGGCTGAGAAAACGGGAGCCGGGATAATAGCGCTTTACTGGAGAGAGGATCCCTGCTTAAAAGAACTGCTGGATTCCTTCGGCATAGAACTCATATGCATAGATAATGAGATAAAGAAACACTTCGGAGCATTCTTAAAAACTGTTTTTAAGACAGCGGCTTTCATGATAACGGACGGCAGCGGTGAAGGCCTGCTCAAACTTAAGTCGGGACGGGTGCCGGTGGGCGCATCGATATACGAGGATATACTCAGGACCTCTTCTTTTTCAACTTTAAGAAGCTGCAGGAACAAGACCTGCTTAAGAAAGATCACCCATCTTTTGTGGATGTATTACAGTCTCGAAAAAGTTCTTCGCAAAAAGAAACCGATACTTATGATAGCCGATGACGTAGCTTATCATGAATGGATGATAGAAGCTCTTTTCCATGAGAAAGGAGCAAAGATACGACGCAGTGATGAGCAGATCGAAGAAGATATATACTTTGAAGATAATCTGCTCTTAAAGAGAAGGGCAAAGCGTCTTAATGAATGCGTGCATGAACTCATAGATACTACCGGCGATGAGATGCTTGAAGATGCGGAAAAATATATCGAGGAAAGATTTAAAGGTAAGAACGGCATAGCCATAGACCGCCAGGCTTTCAAGGGTAAGAAGGTCATGGAAAAAGAGGATATCGTAAAGGCGCTTAAGCTGGATCCCGAAAAGAAGAATGCGGTGATACTTGCCCATACCTTCTCCGATGCGGTATTCGGCTATGGCATGACCTATTTCCGTGACTATTACGACTGGTGTGACAAGACACTGGAAATGGCATCGAAGATAGATAACGTGAACTGGATATTAAAGCCTCATCCTTCACGTAAGTCTTACAATGAATCAAAAGACTCGATAGAAAAAATGTTTGAGAGACACAAGTCGGCAAACATGTACTTCATGTCAGATGAATACAGCGCGGAAAACCTGGGTAAGATCGCAGATGTGATCATCACCATAGGCGGCAACGGCGGCGCCGAGTCGGCCTGCAGGGGAGTGCCTGCGCTGATCGTGGGACATCCTTTTTACAAGGGCTTCGGTTATACGATGGAACCTGCGAACATCGAAGAGTATAAGCAGATGCTTGAGAATCTCGATAAGGTGGAGCGCTTAAACGAAGAACAGATCAAGACAGCAAAGAAAGTCTTCTATATGGCAAACTGTAAGCATACGGTTTCCTGGTATTTCAAGGATGAGTTTGCGCTGATGATAAGAAAGAAATACGAGCACATGTTTGATGAGATGGCGCTGCAGTATTTCGAGAGCGATAAAGGCACCGAAAAGTATAATGACGAGATAACCGAAAGTATCATAGAGTATGCAAAGACTCACGATCTGAGGCTTTGCCAGTATTATCAGCGGGGGAAAGATTCATGTACAGCATAGCCCATATACTGGCTTATTTCCTGGACGGAACAGGACACTGGCCCGAATATATAGACTGGTTCATGGCTTCCGCAAAGGCCAACAGTACTATCGATTTCTTTATCTTCACGGATGATCATTCTCTTGAGAAATGGGAGGATACGCCGAATATTCATCTCGTATATATGACTTATGCGGAATGTGTTGAGCGCATACATAAAAAGGTCGGATACGTGAACATGAAGAAGACCCGCAAGCTCTGCGATATCAAGCCGGTATACGGCAAGGTCTTCAGCGAGTGGATAGAAGGCTATGATTTCTGGGCTTTCGGTGACTGCGATCTGATACTCGGTGATCTGAGAAAAGTATATACCGATGAATTTCTGGATAAGTATGACTGGTTCCAGGTTCTCGGTAATCTTGAGATAATAAGGAACACCGATGAAGTAAAAGACTACTATCTGCTTGAGCGTCCCGACTGGTCACAGAATAAGGATTTCACCTGGGCAAGCATCGTGGATAACGTAAGAGAGACAGGCTTTGACGAATGGATAGGCGTGCCGATGATAGTGAGGGAGAACGGTAAGCGCATCTTCTGGACCAGGGAGAACTTTGCAAATATCTATCAGGAACATAAGGGTTATACAAAGATGATAGACAACACGGTGCAGGAGAATACGCTGTTCCAGTACTGGCTGTGGGAGAACGGAGCCATCTATCATGTGGATAAACTGACCGGCAGAAAGAAGGAGAGGCTGTATATTCATTTCAGTAACAGGAAGATGAAAGCCATACCCTATACGGGACAGGACAGGATCTATATCACCGCAAATTCGGAGATAAAGGATACGCTGAAATGGAAAGATACATACTGCGGCAGGGATTTCTTCGTGGCTTACGGGAAAAAGATTAAAGAGTATATCAGATGGCATCTGGCTCATCCGAAGGGAAAGGATAAGTCGGAAGCTTAACTACCAGTTTTTTACAAAGTCGCTGATCTTATGACAGCGGCTTTTTACTTCGCTTCTTTTACTGTTATCGAAGTCCCAAAGCTCTCCCACTTTGTAGTCCCATTCATCCGGATCGATGCGGGAATCACCGCCGCCTGAAGAAAAGGTAAGTTCTCCGAAATAAATATGTCCGTCAATATCGTACATGTCGGTGCGCACATGGTCGTAGCCTTTGCATAGTATATCAACGAGTCTGACCATTTCCTCGAAGTTATCAGGCTTGGGCTGGCCTGTTTTGCTGTTAGGAACATCACCTCTGGTAAAAGGCTGAAGCTTCCATTCCATGTCGTAGATATCGCGGGTATGATCCGTAGCGAAGCGGTCACTGTCAACCCAGCAGAAACGGGGCGTTCCGGAAAAGCACAGGAATTTGTAATCCTGCACGGCATCCCCCATATATTTTTCAATGACTATCTTCGGACTGATGCCGGCGTAATGGAATTCGTAACTGAGTTTTTCAAACTGACGTTTCAGGTAGAAGTGATCGTACTTTGCCACCAGCTTTCTCCAGTCGGAAGCAGACAGCTCTTTTTTGTTTTTAACGAGAGTGACTGAGGCGCTGTCATGATTGCATTTGATAACGAAGCTCTCGGGAAGCTCCTTAAGTTTTACATCTGCCAGATGCTCATATACGCCTATCACGGGTATAAGGTATTTGTCGCCTATGAGTTTAGATACTTTATCACGGACCAGTACCTTGTCGGAATCTCTTGTTTTGTCTTCAGAAGCAGCGTAGACCTTGGCAACCGTCAGTTTTTCGGAATAGCAGGACGGAGCATCCCAGTTAAGTGGACGCTTAAATATCTCTTCGTATCTGGCGGAGAGTTTTGTTTCGAGTTCGTCAAAAGAAAGGTCGTCGACCTTATTGAAGCGTTTTGAAAAATGCTCATAAAGAACGGGCTGCGGGATAAAAGGCCGCAGCAGTTCCTGTATCCTGCCCATGCTGTTCTCCTTGGGGATAAATTTTATACATTATATATCCGGGAGAAATATAATGCAATAACAGGGGTGATGTGGTAAAATACTTTCCATGAAACTTTTATATGATTATCAGATACTGATACTCCAGAAGTACGGCGGTATTTCGCGGTACTTCCGTGAAGTGATAAAAAGACTTGAAGAGAAGAAGGGTGTGACATGCGAACTGCCATGCCTGCATAGCGTCAACCATTATTTTGCCGACAGGATACCTGAACATAAGGAACTGACAGGCAGGAAGTGGGGGCTGTTCAACAGACTGAACCGCATGCTGGATCTGTCTGCGATAAAGGAGGATGTGGATATAATGCATCCTACCTATTATGATCCCTATTTTCTCGAAAAGGCGAAAAAGAAAAATGTCAAAGTCGTGATCACTGTCTATGACATGATACATGAGATCTACAGGGGACAGTATCCGGGACATCTCGATGACACTGATATAATCAGAAAAAAACTCCTGATAAAAGAATGCGATCATATACTCTCGATCTCGGAAAGTACCAAGAGGGATATACTGAAGTTCTATCCGGATACTCCCGAAGATAAGATAAGTGTGGTGCATCTTGCATCATCTGAGTTTGATAAGTCAGCAGCCGTTAATAAAGAGATAAAGCTTCCCGAAAGATATGTTCTCTTTGTGGGGCAGAGGCGGGATTACAAAAACTTTGATACCTTTTATCAGGCTATGGAACCCATACTTGATAAGGATAAGAGTCTGTATATACTCTGCATCGGCGGAGGAGCTTTCAGCGAAAAAGAAGAAGAGATGATAAAGAGATTCAGGGACAGGATCATCCGCAAGGATACGGATGATGCTTTCCTTTTCAATGCGTATGCCAGGGCGCTCTGCTTTGTCTTTCCTTCGATGTATGAGGGCTTCGGGATACCGCTGCTGGAAGCCTTCACCGCAGGCGCTCCGGCAGCCGCAGGCAATGCATCCTCACTTCCCGAAGTGGGCGGTGATGCTGCCTTATACTTTGATGCAGCGGATGCTGCCGATATGCAAAAGCAGATAGAAGAACTGATATATAATGATGAATTGAGAGAGAAACTTAAAGCCCTGGAGAAAGAAAGGCTGAAGCTGTTCTCCTGGGATATTACCGCCGAAAAGACCTATGAGTGCTATAAAAAGATCTGCGGCAAAGAATAAGAGCGCAGATACCGGTAAAAAAAGATACGGATGGATATTCAGGACCGCAGGCTTTCTGCTGTTTGTTTTTCTGATATATAAATTACTGGAGTTCCTGCTGGTGCCTCCCACAGAGTGGGGCTCTTTCAGAGAGATATATTCCGGCAAAGAAAAATGGGATACGATATATCTCGGTTCTTCCCACAGCTATAACAGCATAGATCCGAATGTGATGGATTTAAGTCTTAATACCGCATCTTTTAATCTTGGCACATCCGATCAGGCCCTTGACGGTTCACTCTTTCTCTTAAAAGAAACACTTAAGAAACATCCGGTAAAAACCGTGTATCTTGAAATGTATTTCAAGGTATGGCTGGAAGGCGGTCATGCAGGCGCTTCCCACAGCGAAAGAGATGACGAGGATATGACAAACCTCTGGGTGATACTCGATAACACGAGATTCTCTTTGGATAAGCTGCAGTATTTTCTTAAGGCATCATCTTCCGATTATTATGTGCCGGGAGCGCTTTCTGTCAGGCGATATTGGAGAAAACTCCTAAACCCGGCAGAGATAAAAGAGAATGTCAAAAACAGACTGGAATATAAGGAGCCTGAAGAGTATAAAGGAAAAGGTTATTTCGGCTCAAAGAATAAACTTGGTAAAAGCCTTGCAATCTACGGTTTTCAGGATACCATTGAAGAGAACATGTTCTCCGGTGACAACTATGAAGACCTCAAAGAACTGGTGAAGCTGTGTAAGGATAAGGGAATAGAACTGGTACTGTACTGTTCACCGGTAAATGATGTATACCTGATGAACTGCGGCTATGCTTCCTATGTAAGACAGCTTAAGAAATTTGCGGAGGATAATGAGCTTTGCTGTTATGATTTCAATCTGGCAAAGCAGGAATATCTCGATCTTGAGTTTTCGGATTTCCGGGATTACAATCATCTGAATTCGGAGGGAGCAGCTAAATTCATGGAACTGCTGATCAGTCTTAGAAAAGCTGAAGTCTCCGAAGAACAGGTATTTTACGACAGCTATGAAGAGAAGCTGGAAAAGGAAGATGAGCAGATATACGGAATCAACTTCCTGCCCACAGACAGCTTTGATGTAATGGAAGTAAAGATACAGAGCAATATCAAAGACAGCACAAGGATAAGGACAGAGATAAAATATGTTCCGGACGAGGGCGAAGAGATATCATGTTTCGATGAAAGCAGCAATACGGATTTCCGTGTGACCCTGCCTCTGAATGAAGGACAGGTAGTACCCGGAAACGTTGATGTTACGGTATACGTGGATGAAGAGAAACAGCTTCATGTCAGGCAGCACTCATTATAAAGGAGAGGAAAATGAAATACATATTTGAAACGCATCTTCATACCTGCCAGGCAAGCGCCTGCGGAGTGGCTCACGGCAGGGAATATATCGAATATATGAAGAATGAAGGCTTTGACGGCATCATAGTAACAGATCATTTTTTCAACGGAAACTCCGCGGTGCCGAGAGATCTTCCCTGGAACGAAAGGGTGGATATGTATATGAGCGGCTATGAGGAAGCGCTGCAGGAGTCCAAAGGCAAAGACTTCACGGTACTTTTCGGGATAGAGTATAATTTTCAGGGAGATGAGTATCTGATCTACGGTCCCGGCAGGAAATGGCTGCTGGAAAACCCGGATATACTTGAACAGGACAGACAGGAAGTGTACAGACGCGTGCATCAGGGCGGAGGCATAATGGTGCAGGCTCATCCCTACAGGGAAAGAGGCTATCTTTCAGCCATTCATCTGACTCCCTCGATCTGCGACGGCATAGAAGTCTATAATGCGGCCAACAAGCCCAATATGAATGCCCTGGCGTATGAATATGCAAAGAAGCTGAAACTGCCCATGACCGCCGGATCGGATATCCACTATATGTACGAGGGCGACAAAGGAGCCATGCTGCTGGAGGAAAGGCCTGAAACTACGGCCGATTATGCGGATATGCTCTTAAAGGGCAAGGCAAAATGCGTGATTATGAGGCAGTGCGTGCCGGTGCCTCTTGAAGAAGTTAAGGAGCAGATCGTGACAGAACACGGGCCGGAGTTGCCGGTGTTTGAACACTGAGAAGCCTACTGTACAAATATATATTTTAGTGCTATAATGGCAGGGATTAGGCATATTTTTTCGAAACGGAAGTTTTACCGATGACAATGGACAGTATGGCCGAAGAGGCTAACAGGATATATACGTTCACAAATACGGTGGTTATCGCCATCCTCGTATTTGCTTTTTCCATTATGTTTACAACCAAGACAGATCCCTTTCAGACCGGAGAGATCACGGATCTTTCTTCGGGCTGGACTGACACCAACGGCAGTGTGGCGAGTTTTGACAAGCTGGGTTCCGGATTGAATGTGTTTATCCGGGAGATAGATCCCGAAACGTTGGACGGCAGGGAACTCTGCTTCAGATCAAAGAACGTTGATCTCTATGTTTACCAGGACGGCCGTAAGGTGTACAGCTATGAGCCCAGGATATTCAGGCTTTTCGGCAAGAGCTACGGTCTGATGTATCACTGTGTGGATCTTGATATCAAGGATACCGCTTCAACCATACGCATAGAGGCGGAGAATCCCTACAATGATCACAAGGCATATATAACCTTTGCCAGATTGCAGGAATCCGACAGGTTCATGTATGACATGCTGCAGAAAGACATGCCCAATTTCCTTGTGAGTCTGCTGCTTCTGCTGCTGGGCATAGCCCTTACCATCAGTTCCATAGCGGTAAGGAAGAGACCTTCCAGCAGGCTGGAACTGCTTGCGATGGGTGTGTTTACACTTGTCGTTTCCTGTTGGACCATAACCGAAACACTTGTATTGCAGCTGATCACCAGAAATCCTGCAGCCGTACATTTTCTCGGCTATATAAGCGTAATGATAATGCCGCTTCCGGCTCTTGCTTTTGTGACCTGTATCACCAAGAGGCTGGAGCAGATGCCGGTGAAGATAGTCATAGCGGTGAGCCTTGTAAATACGCTGATCAACATGATCTCTACATCGGCAGGCTGGAAAGATTATCATGAACTGCTGATAATCACGCATCTTCTGATACTGATCTCTCTTGCGATGAGTGTTATATACATCGTAGACAGCATCATACAGAGGCAGATGTATGAGAAAGCCTACATCACTATGGGTGTGGCCTGCTTCTTCATGTTTGCGGGCGCGCTGGCGGATATAGTCCGTTACCGACTGGAAGCCAATACCACGGATACGGCAATGTTTACGAGATTCGGTCTTGCCGCTTTCATGATAATAATGGGTATCTATGAAGTTTACAGCATCATGCAGTATGCCCACTTTGAAGATGAAGCCCAGGCCATGACGAGACTTGCGCATACCGACAGCATGACTCAGATGAATAACAGGACAGCATACGGCGAGAAGACCGCAGCCCTTAAGAAAGCGGAGACGGGCAGTGGCTGCTTCGTACTGCTTGACATCAATAACTTAAAGACCGTCAACGATGTATACGGACATGAAGAGGGCGACAAGCATATAAAGAAAGGCGCCGAGATCATCAAGCGCAGCTTCGGACAGTACGGTGAATGCTACCGTATAGGCGGTGACGAGTTCTTCGTTATCGTGGAAGAACCTGCATCCGAAGATAAGGTAAGACGTGCCGGCGAGCGTATGATGGAGCTGGTAGCCGAGTACAATATGAGGGACAGACATCCCGTTCCCCTGGATATTGCTCTGGGAAGCGCAAAATACGACTGCGCCAGCGGCAATGTGCGAGAAGCATATCATTTGGCCGATGAGAGGATGTATGAGATAAAGAAAGCCATGAAGGAGGCAGTAAAGAATGGGTGATATTCCTAAGATGAAGGATGCCGATGAGCAGACAAGGGAAAGGATAAAAAGGTATGTGACAGTAGCGATAACGGGCGCCGTCGTCGCATTTTTATTGTTGAACAGCGTTTATAATGTGAGCGAGCAGCAGCAGGCAGTGGTGACACAGTTCGGAAGAGTAATAGACATCAAGACCGCAGGTATGTATTTTAAGATACCTTTCATCCAGGAAGTGGATAAGGTGGATACCACGACTCACGGCATACCCATAGGTTATACCACGTCTACGGGTACCGAATCCGACGGTGAGCATGATGCTGAGGCTTATTACAATGAGAGCGAATCGCTGATGATCACTTCGGATTTCAATTTTGTAAATATAGACTTTTATCTGGAGTACAGAGTGAGCAGCCCGGAGAAATACCTTTATGAAGCAGAGAATCCCGAGCTGATATTAAGGAATCTTGCCCAGGCTGCCATACGCCAGACCGTGGTCAATTACTCGGTGGATGAGGTAATGACTACAGGCAAGGGACAGATACAGGCTGAGGTACGTGACAAGCTGGTGGCTTCACTTAATGATGTGCAGATAGGCATAGAGGTGGTGAACTTAACGATACAGGATGTGGAACCGCCTACGGATGCGGTCATTGCTGCCTTTAAGGATGTGGAGAATGCCAAGCAGGGCGCTGATACTGCGATAAACGGAGCCAAGCAGTATCAGTCCGAGCAGCTTCCCGCTGCAGATGCGGAAGCAGATAAGATAATGCAGGAGGCTGAGGCTTATAAGGAATCACGAATCGCGGAGGCCGAAGGCCAGGTAGCCAGATTCAACGAGATGTATGAGCAGTATAAGCTCTATCCGCTGATCACCAAGCAGCGTATGTTTTATGAGGCTATGGAAGAGGTGCTGCCGGGAGTAAAGATAATCATCGATGACGGAAACACCCAGACCATGCTTCCGCTGGAAAGCTTTACCGGTGAAAGTGATAACAACGTCGTCGTTACTGAAGACGTTAGCAGCGAGGAGGAATGATCATGGAAAAGAAGAGTAATAAAACAGCGGTTTTACTGACCATAGTGATCGTTCTTGCTGTAGTGATACTGGCAGGATCAATGTTTACGCTTAAAGAAGACGAGTACGCTGTGGTAACTCGTTTTAACAAGATAATAAGCAGCACGGCAGAGCCGGGGCTCTATTTCAAAGCGCCCTTTATCGATACGGTACGCCGTATACCCAGTAAGATACAGGTATATGATATCAATCCTTCGGATGTCATCACCTCCGATAAGAAGTCCATGATAGCCGATGATTATATACTCTGGCAGGTAACGGATCCGGTGGCCTTCACCAAGACACTGAATGCTTCCATTACGGGAGGCCGTGACAGAGTCGGTGTATCAGTGTACAACGCTACCAAAAACATAATCTCTTCCATGTCCCAGGACGAAGTGATCGAAGCCAGAGGCACTACCCTGACCAGGACCATAACCACAGAAGCTGCGCCCGATGTGGCAGGATACGGAATCACCATACTCCGGGCGGAAATAAAGGCACTGGAGCTTCCCGATGACAACAAGCAGGCGGTGTACGACCGCATGATCTCCGAAAGAAAGAACATTGCGGCTTCCTATAGGGCAGCAGGTGAATCGGATGCCCAGAAGATCAGGAACGATACGAACAGACAGGTGTCCATTAAGAAGGCAAATGCCAAGAGGGATGCGGAGAAGATAAAGGCAGAAGGAGAGGCCGGCTATATGGAGACTCTTTCGGCTGCTTACAGCACGGAGGAGAAGGCTGAATTCTACAATTTCATCAGAGGTATCGATGCGCTGAAGAATTCTCTGTCAGGAAGCAAAAATAATACCGTGATCCTTGATAAAGATTCCGAGCTGGTACGTATATTATACGGGATGAACTAAAATGGTTTACCATAATTTCATCTTGCAAAACAGATTACTTATGTTATAATTGCTTTGATTACTTTTTTGACTTAATTTGGGGAGGAAATTTAATGAAGAAGAGAGTGATAGCAGCTGCGCTTGCCATGGTTTTGATGCTTGGCGGATGCGGAGAGAAGGATAAAGAAGTCGTTGTCGGCGAGTCCATAGGCCTCGGCAATGGTGATATCCAGTCGACTGTGGCAGCACCCGGAGATGAGACACCGGTTGTCTCTGATGAAGGCGGATATGAGGAGGAGGAAGAAGTATTGCCTCCCGGAAAATACAGGAGTGAGCTGACCAACGAGATCATCGATGATGATATCAAGAACCAGCGTCCCATCGCAGTAATGGTGGATAACGAGGTAACGGCTCTCGATCACTTCGGAGTTAATGAGGCTGATATCGTATATGAGATCATGAACTCTACGATGAATGACCGCGTTACCCGTCTTATGTGCATCGTGAAGGACTGGACCGAGATAAAGCAGTTCGGTAGCGTCAGAAGTACACGTCCCACCAACTTCATGCTGGCAGCAGAATACAATGCGATCCTCTGTCATGACGGCGGTCCTTACTATATCAATAACTATATAGCCAAAGACTATACCAATAACTTAAGCGGCGGTTTTGCGCGTTTCAGCAACGGCAAGGCTACCGAGTTTACTGAGTATATCACTTATGAAGGTTATACCAATCCCAACACAGGCAAGAGCTATGACGGTCTGGGCAAGCGTATAGATTCTGCAGGATATACAAGAGAATACAACGAGTATTATCCCGGTGAGCACTTCGAGTTTACGACCAGAGAGCAGAACCTCTCAAATGATTACGGCGTGATGGCAAAGAAGGCTGAGAAAGTAAAGCTTCCTTTCAAGCACAACGGTTCCGAGCTGCATTACAATCCGGACACCAAGACTTACGAGTATTACGAATATAACAGGCCTCATGTTGATGCTCTGCACGGCAACGAGGTAACTAGCTTCAAGAATGTTATCATCCAGAAGTGCAGCTTCGCACAGCTGGATTCCAAGGGATATCTGGTATATAACGTACTGGTGAGCACACCCTGGGACGGCTACTACCTGACTAACGGAGAGGCGGTGCCTATCACCTGGACCAAGACAAAGGAAGACGGTCTGACCGATTTCAGAAATGCTGCAGGCAATCCTCTTGTACTCAGCACAGGCAAGACCTATATCACGCTGGTACCCGATGACAGCTGGGACAAACTGGTTATAGAATAAAAAAGATAACAATGGACCAAGGGAGTCTCCGCTGAAATACGGCGGAGATTCTTTAGTGTAACGGATAAACCGTTATACCAAAGAAAGATAAATATGCGCACTCGCGCGCAAGGAGGACTACAATGGAAACCTATATGATCCTCAGAGATCTTGCGATCATCATACTTACTGCGAAATTTATGGGACTTGTTGCGAAAAAGTGCAAGGCACCCATGGTGGTAGGAGAGATAATTGCCGGACTGATACTGGGACCGGCTCTGTTAAAGCTGGTTCAGCCTTCAGACTTCATAAGCCAGATGGCTTCCATCGGCGTGGTCCTTATCATGTTTTCCGCAGGACTTGAGACCAATCTTAAGGAACTGAAAAAATCCGGCCTTATCGCCCTGCTGGTTGCCTGCGTAGGCGTGTTTGTGCCGCTGGCGGGCGGAGCCTTCATGTATATGTGTATCAACGGCTTTGCAGGCTGGGGGAGTGAAGAATTCTTCAGGGCGCTTTTCATAGGCTGCATAATGACTGCCACGAGCGTCGGCATCACGGTTGAGACGCTGCGTGAGATGGGATATTTAAGCGGACGTGTGGGACAGACCATACTGAGCGCCGCCATCATAGATGATGTGATAGGCATAGTTGTACTTACCTTTGTGCTGGGATTGAAAGATCCCACAAGCGACAGCAAGACAGTACTGCTGAAAACCGTGGCATTCCTGATACTCAGCGTGGTATGCGGTTATATAATTTACAGGATAGCAAAGTGGACCGATGCCAGATATCCGCATACAAGACGTATCCCTATCATGGGACTCGGACTCTGTTTTATACTTTCATATATCGCAGAGAGATACTTCGGCATTGCAGATATCACGGGCGCATATATAGCAGGCATCATACTCTGCAATATACGTGATGCTTCATACATAGACAGAAAGATAAGCATAAACAGCTATATGATATTTGCGCCGGTCTTCTTCGTGAGTATCGGTTTGAAAACCGACTTTACCAAGGTTGATGCGGGTATGTTGCTGTTCTCTGTGGCCTTTGTGATCGTGGCTATGCTGGCCAAAGTAATAGGCTGCGGACTGACCGGAAAACTCTGCGGATTCAAGTGGATAGACAGTCTGAAGATAGGCGTTGGTATGATGACGCGCGGTGAAGTGGCGCTGATCATCACCAATAAAGGACTGAATCTCGGAATAATCGATTCTTCATACTTTACGGCAGTGATATTACTGATTATAATATCAAGTATATCGGTACCGATATTGCTGAAACTGTTGTATACCAAAGCACCCGATCCGGTAGTGGAGAAAACATGAGATCAAGATCGATTAAAAAATCAGTGATCGCATTACTTCTGAGCGCGACCCTCTTTGGCTGCGGTAAGAGAGATGTTGTGGACTTTACGGGAAAAGAAGGTATATCGCCGCCCGTAAGACGTACGGAAGAAGACGGCTCCGAGGGGCTCTATGAGATAGACCAGAGCCTGCTTGAAAAGGATGTTAAGATAGTCTTTGTTAATACCTGCGGAAAAGATATTGAAAAGCTTAATGTGACTTTTTCTTCCGATCCCTCAAGCGTTATAGAGATATTAAACGGAAAGAAGTTCAAGGACGGCAGCCTGTTTGAATACAGTGATGCCACGCTCAGCAAACTGAACGGCAGGAACAATCTGAAACTGTCCGTTAAAGCGGACACCAAAAAAGAAGGAGAGCTGGACTTCGGAACCATAGGCCTGCTTGACCTTTCAGATACGACACTGATACTTGATAAAGATAAAGACCGCTGGGTGATACACAGGGATTAATCCAGGATATCGTCTTCCTCGTCATCATCTTCGGAAGAAAGGGGAAGTGAGAAAATGAATTCGCTTCCGACGCCTTCGGTAGAGATAACATTGATGTTTTCGCCGTGGGCGCGGATAATCTCTCTTGTTATGGACAGGCCGAGGCCTGTTCCTTTTTTATCCTTGCCTCTTGAGATATCGGTCTTGTAGAAGCGGTCAAAGACCAGAGGTACGCTGTCCTTGGGTATGCCTATGCCGCTGTCTTTTACGGAGACGAAGACCTTGTTGTGTCTTATTGAAGTATCTATGACTATGTCGGAGTTTCTGTGACTGAATTTGATCGCATTATCTATAAGGTTGTATAGTACCTGCTGTATCCTGGACAGATCCGCATAGACAAGAAGCTTTTCTCCTGTCAGTGAAAGCCTGAAGGAGATCTTTTTCTCGCGGCAGCTTCCTTCAAAAGTGGAGATGGTCTTTCTTATCACTTCATTCACATCAAAGCTGCTCTTTTCCAGTATCATGCCCTGGGTATTAAGGTTGTTGAGCGTAAGCAGATTGTTTGTTAATTTGATGAGCCTGTCGGTCTCGTTGATCACTATGCCTATGTATTTGGGATACATCTCTTCAGGTATGGTGCCGTCCTTCATGGCTTCCAGATAACCCTTGATGGAAGTAAGGGGAGAACGGAAGTCGTGGGAAACATTGGCAACAAGATGCTTCTGATTGTCTTCACCTTTAGCCAGTTCCTGAGCCATATAAGAAAGGGAGGCGGCAAGATAACCGATCTCGTCATCACTTTCAATGGAGATCTCGTAGCGCAGATTGCCGGCAGCATACTGCTCTGTTGCCGTTATGATGCGAAGCAGCGGCCCGTATACAAGTTCCGAGAAGAAGATCAGTATGATCAGCGATAAGAGGAAAAGTATGAGCAGCATGATATAGTCTATGTTAACGAGAGTATTGGTGCTGCTTTCAAGAAGCGAGATATCATAGTGTATCACAAGATAACCTCGGACCGTGTAATTGGTGGTGACAGGGGCTGCAACCGAAAGATGATCGGTCTCAAACTGATCATAAAAACGTCCTATACTGTAAAAGGATCCGGACAGTTTGGTGATATCAAAACCATTGACCGAAGCCGGATCGTCAATGTTTATCTCTGATGCGGAATCAAGAACGATCAGACCGGAAGGGTTTAAAATCTGTATGCGGGCATTTATTATCCTGGAGATCGCATCGATATTTGTTTTTACTGTGGTAAGGGATAACTCATTGCGGTAAAGCTCGGTGGCATCCGTATCGGCAAGAGTGTTTGCGACATTATAAAGCTCTTCGGCCTTGCTCTTCTGCAGCTGCTTGGTAGTCATCTGCTGCATGAAAGTCGCCACTATCACAAAGCCGAACACGCCGAAGATAAAATAGGCTATGAGCATTTTAAGATAAAGCGTTCTTTTCATAGCACTTCAAATTTATATCCTACACCCCATATGGTGGAAAGTTTCCAGGACCTGTGGTCTTTGATCTTTTCCCTGAGTCTTTTGATATGTACATCTACGGTACGGGAGTCGCCGGCATAGTCGTAACCCCAGACCTGATTGAGCAGCTGTTCTCTCGTATATACGTGATTGGGAGAGGAAGCCAGGAAATAAAGGAGTTCCAGCTCCTTGGGCGGCAGATCCAGCTTCTTATCACAGTAGGTCACGCTGTAATTGGCGCGATTGATTATAAGATCGGGGAATCTTACTTCATCTTCTCCGACTATCTCCGGCTCAACTGCGGGAGCAACCGGCTTATATCTTCTGAGGACCGCTTTTACGCGGGCGACCAGTTCCTTGGAGTCAAAAGGTTTCTCCATATAATCATCGGCGCCGAGTTCGAGGCCGAGTACTTTATCGAAGACCTCGCCTTTTGCGGAGAGGAGTATGATCGGTATCGAAGAAGTGGCGCGGACTTCGCGGCATACCTGGTAACCGTCTATGCCGGGGAGCATCAGATCAAGAAGGATCAGATTGGGAGCAAAGCTTTTCACCGCTTCCAGTGCGGATTCACCGTCTCCTACTATCATGGTCTCAAAGCATTCCTTTGTAAGATAAAGACTTACGAGTTCTGCGATATTCTCGTCATCATCAACTACAAGGATCTTCTGTTTTGCTGACATTTTATTCCTCCTTTTACAGTTCCACTATTGTAACGCCCGCATCCCCTTCTCCGTGCGTAGCCAGATCAAAACTCTTTACGCCGGGATGGAAACGGAGATAATCATGTATGCCTTTTCGCAAAGCGCCTGTGCCTTTTCCGTGCACGATTCTTATCTTATCAAGCCTGCTCATCATTGCGTCGTCTATATATTTATCAAGCAGTGAGAGAGCGTCATCAACTGTCTGGCCGATAAGATTGATCTCGGGAGAGATCGTGGAGACTTTGGCTGAAGAAAAGGATCCTGCCGAAGTCTTCTTTGCGGCTGTCTTCTTATCAGTGATCTCCGTAAGGTCGGAGAGCTTTACCTTGGAAGTGATGATGCCGCATTGTACACTTACATTGCCGTTCTTGTCCGGTTTGGAGACGATGGTGCCGTCCACATCCATGCTCAGCACATGGACGGAGGTGCCGGGAACGGCGTTCTTTTCAGAGATCGTAACCACATCAGCGGCTTTTTCCTTCTGATATTTTTGGGAATTCTTCATGGCCTCTGCATAGAGGGCTTCCTCGTGTTTGGAGATGTATTCGCGGACATTGCTGCGTTTCTTCTCCATGGTCTGTATCTTCATCGGAGCGCCCTGATTGTTAAAGGCGCGTATGGTCTCATCTGCAACGGACTTGGCATCGGAGAGTATATCCTTTGCTTCTTCCCTTGCTTCGTTGATGATGCGCTCACGCTGATTGATTATCCTGTCTTCTTTTTCGGCAAGCTCCTGTTCCCTTAAGCTGATCTCTTTTTTCTGTTTTTCAAAATCGCCGAGTTCTTTTTCCAGGCGAACCCGCTTGGAATCAAGATCGGAGATCAGGTCTTCGAGACTTGCCTGATCGGTGCTGATATGCTTGCCCGCAGCTTCTATGATAGCATCGGGAAGACCTAATTTCTTTGATATGGCAAAAGCATTACTCTTGCCGGGTATGCCGATCAACAGGCGGTAGGTGGGACTTAAGGTCTCAACGTTAAATTCACAGCAGGCATTTTCAACGCCTTCTGTGGTGATGGCGTAGGTCTTGAGTTCATTGTAATGGGTAGTGGCCATTACGCGTATGCCTTTTTTGTGAAGGTGCTCGAGTATGGCAGTGGCAAGAGCCGCGCCCTCAGTAGGATCGGTGCCTGCGCCCAGCTCATCGAAAAGACAGAGCGAGCGCTTATTCACATGCTTGAGTATCTGCACTATGGAAGTCATATGGGAGGAGAAGGTGGAGAGGCTCTGTTCTATGCTCTGCTCATCTCCTATGTCGGCATAAACATCTTCAAATACCGAAAGCTCCGAACGGTCAAGTGTCGGTATATGCAGTCCGGCCTGGCCCATAAGGGCAAGGAGTCCCGTGGTCTTCAGTGATACGGTCTTACCGCCGGTATTGGGACCGGTGATGATCAGAGAAGTGAATTCTTCACCCAGGGAAATATTGATCGGTACTGCCTTTGCGGGATCCAGAAGAGGATGTCTTGCGCTCCTCAGTTTGATCCTGCCTTCCTCATTGTATACGGGTTTGGTAGCGTTGAGCTTCAGCGCATATTTGGCCTTTGCGAACATGAAGTCAAGCAGGGTGACCAGTTTCTGGTCCTCGGTGATGATATCCGCGGACTGGGCTACCTGTGCGGTAAGGGCTGTAAGTATGCGGCCTATCTCTTCCTGTTCGTCCAGATACAGCTGTGTGAGCTTATTGTTGAGCTCTACTATGGCAGCAGGCTCAATGAAAAAGGTGGAGCCTGTTGAAGACTGGTCATGCACTATGCCCGGTACCTTGGAACGATGCTCTGCTTTAACGGGAATACAGTAACGGTCACCTCTCATGGTAACCACCGCATCCTGCAGATACTGGGCGTAAGAACCGCTTACCATCTGATTGAGCTGGGAGTGGATGCGCCCGGAGTAGACCGAGAAGGAATTCCTTATATCCTTAAGAGCAGCGCTGGCATCATTGGCGATGGTATCATCCGGCATGATGCAGCGGGTGATCTCATTCGCAAGTTTCGGAAGAGGCAGTAGTCCTGCGAAATACGGGCTTAAATCATCATGATAATCCTCAACACCGCTTACGGAAGCGTATTTCCTGTCATATTCGATAAGAGAATCCACCAGCAGAAGGAGACGTCCCATTGAGTTAAGTTCCGAAGGACTCATGACTTTGCCGATAACCGCGCCTTTCATCAGTTCGCGTGTATCAAAATTGGCGCCGAAAGAAATACGGTCGTCCTTCAAGAGTCTGTTAAGGGCGGCTTCCGTTTCGTTCTGTGCTTTGGCTATCCATTCCGGATTGGAAGACGGACGGAGATTGTCACACATGCGGACTGCGGGCTGACTCACGGCGCAGGCCTTCAGCTGATCTTTTATCTTGTTAAATTCCAGTGTATGTAAAACCTTATTATTCATAACTTATAGAATACCATAGAATACAGCATTTCTCAACAAAAAAAGAGTTCCGCTTTCACGGAACTCTTTCATCTTGAGAAGTCTATCACGTTTCGCTCTTGAATTGATCGGCATAACTGTCAAACAGAGACTGTACTGCGCCGTAGGTCTCCTGGCTGATGTCAGGGAGCTTGTCACCCCACGCGCTGGTAGCCTGCTTGAAACCTTTCTCGAAAGCCTTGCGCATGTCTTCCATCTTGTCGGGATCTCCGCCTGTAAGAGCCTTTGCAAAATCGAAGATACGCTCCGATGTCTGCTTAACACCCCAATAGCCGTCCTCGGCAATGTCTGCCTTAGCCTGGGCCCGGGTAGCGGGATCTACCTCAAGATTCTCAAATACGCTCTTAAGGTTCTTTCCGTTGGCGATGTCAAAAGTCTGTCCCTGCTTTGAGATAAGCTTGTTGACGATGTCCATCAGCTGCTGGGAACGTGCTTCCGCATCTGCCTTGAGCTGGGAAACCAGTCCGGTATCCTGCTTGTAGCTCTTGGTGTTCTCTGCTGCTGCTTTGGCAGCCTGCACATCGGTACTGTGCTCATAGATCACTCCGTTGCTTGCAGCGGGAGCATTCTTGTTCACTAAACTGGTGCTGGCTACTTCATCGCCTGAACTGTCGGTCTTGGTCTTTACGTTCGGCTCATAGTTGTAAACTTTTTCCGAACTGGCTACTGTCGCTACACTTCCCGTAATTCCGTTTACGCTCATTTTTCTCACCATTCCTTTCTGATTTTCTATGTAGCGCCTATAGATACAGAATCATGATACCATATCCAAATGCGTTTGTAAAGGGTAAATTTAATTTTTTGCTCAATATTTTATTGCGTTTGGATTCTGATTGTGATAGTATATTTAAGGGTGCGTATGCGCCTAAAACGTCTGATATACAGGCGGCAGTTTAATGGGGGGTGTTGATGAGCAATACCGGATCTGAAGGCGGTCTCGGAGGCAGACGTCCTTTAACCAAGGAACAGATACTGAGACGTACTGTGACCAGGGAAGAAGTAGCTAAATGGACCTCGGAATTCAGACAGGATGAGATAAAAAGGATGCAGTACTGGGAGAGCAAGGAGACCGTGGATATCTCCGAACCCGGTGACCATCATCTTATATTTGCGGGGAAATGGGATGTGTATACAGCAAAGGTCTGGACCATAATAGATCCCAAGCTGGTTCATAAAGCTTATATTTTAAGACCTGATAAAAATGTAAAATATGAGCTGCATGAGAAAGACGGTATACTGCTTCGTTTCCAGTTTAAGGATGAGGTGCGCATTTACAATGATAAAGGACTTACGGCAGTAATAGAAGGCCGTGAGATGATGATATTCCAAAAGGGCGATGACGTGATCATCAAGATGGATGAAGAAGCGGCAAGACCCTTAAGGACGCAGTGATCTATGGCAACGTGGAATACCAGGGGCTTAAGGGGCTCTACTTTAGAGGAAATGATAAACCGAAGCAATGAGAAGTACAGGGAACAGAAACTGGCTCTCATTCAGAAGATCCCCACGCCGATAACGCCGATAGAGATGGACAAGGCAAGCCGGCATATCACACTGGCCTACTTCGATAAGAAGAGTACGGTGGATTATATCGGAGCGGTGCAGGGCATACCGGTGTGCTTTGATGCAAAGGAATGCAGCGGGAGTACCTTCTCACTGCAGAACATACATGAACACCAGGTGGAGTTCATGAAGGATTTCGAAGAGCAGGAGGGGGTTGCTTTCTTTCTCATTCATTATACGACTCTGGATGAGATGTATTACCTTAGATTTAAAGAGCTGTACGGATTCTGGCAGCGGGCGATGGGAGGCGGAAGGAAGAGCTTCAGGCACGAGGAGCTTGATCCGGATTATTTCCTTCCGAAACACAGATCCATACTGGTGCCGTATCTGGATATGATCAATCTTGATATATCAAAAAGGGGGTAGGGGTTATGAATATTGATGTAGCTAAGCTGCAGGAACTCATCGACGGTTCCGACAATATCGTTTTCTTCGGCGGCGCCGGGGTGTCCACCGAAAGCGGCATTAAAGATTTCAGGAGTGTGGACGGGCTCTATCATATGAAGTTCAAGTATCCGCCCGAGACCATGCTTTCACATACCTTCTATGTTTCCCATAAGGAAGAGTTTTTTGAGTTTTATAACGATAAGCTTTTGGAGTGCACCTGCGGTCCTAATCCGGCCAAGCCCAATGCAGCGCATCTTAAGCTTGCGGAACTGGAGAAGGCAGGTAAATTAAAGGCCGTGATCACCCAGAACATAGACGGTCTGCATCAGGCTGCAGGCAGTAAGAACGTGCTGGAACTTCACGGAAGCGTGCTCCGCAACTACTGCGAGAAATGCGGAAAGAGCTTTGAGGCTTCCTATCTCTATAATGCAGGCGGAGTACCTAAATGTGATAAGTGCGGCGGAGACATCAAGCCTGACGTAGTGCTTTATGAAGAAGGACTCGATAATGATATCATGAGCCGTTCGGTAAGGGCGATCGCTGAGGCCGATATGCTGATCATCGGCGGAACGTCACTGGTCGTGTATCCCGCTGCAGGTCTTGTTGATTATTACAGAGGCAACAAACTGGTACTTATAAACAGAGACGAAACGGCAAGGGACGGCATTGCGGATTACAGTCTGCACGGCAATATCGGAGAAGTCTTTTCACAGATAAAGGTTGAGGTATAAGGATGAACGGCTGGCTGGTAGTCAATGAATTTGTAATGACGGATAAGTTTAATGAACTTTTTTCAATGCTGTTCAAGGCCGCAATGGCTGAAAATATAGAGCTTACCAAGCGCAGCAACTCGGAGATATGGACCATGCTGGGTTCCTGTAACTACAGGCTCTACGATTTCTTCACCACCGGCTGTACCTTTGAAAAAGATGGAGCATCGATGGTGGTGTCTGCAGCGGACATAGGTCTGGAGATGCCGGATTTCATACTGTTCTGGGACAAGGATGTACGTCTTGCATTTGAACTGGAAAGACAGGGAATGAAAGTATTCAATTCCGCCCAGTCTATCGCTGACTGTGATGACAAGGCGGTGACTTTCCTGAAACTTGCAGCTGCCGGGCTAAAGCAGCCGGATACTTATATCTCTCCGAAGAAGTTCCATACAGACGGACTCTTCGATAAGAAGTTTCTGGACATGGCAGGAAGCAGACTCGGCTTTCCCTGTGTGGTAAAAGAAAATTTCGGTTCTTTCGGGCAGCAGGTATATCTTGCAATGGACAGAAAGCAGCTGGAAGAATTCGTGATAACACTTGGTGACAGACCTTATATAATTCAGGAATATGTATTCTCTTCCAAGGGACGCGATGTACGTCTTGAGGTGGTGGGAGATCAGGTAGTTGCTGCGATGCAGCGCAGCAATCCCATGGACTTCAGGGCCAATATCACTAACGGCGGCACGATGCAGCCTTACAATCCCACAAAGGAACAGGCTAAGATGGCTGTGGAAGCCTGCAAGGCTTTAGGCCTTGATTTTGCAGGCGTTGACATACTCTTCGGACCGGGCGAGAAGCCGCTGCTCTGTGAAGTAAATTCCAATGCGCATTTCAAGAATCTCTTTGATTGCACGGGGATCAATGCTGCTGAGTATATCATCAGATATATAAAGAGTAAGCTTTCATGAAAGCGCTGATCCTTTACCGGAAAGAGGATGCGCTTAAAAACAGAGAGTATATCAGGCTATTTGCAGAGGAATTCGAAAAGAGGGGAGTGGGATTTTCTCTTGCATATACCGACAATCTTGAAAATGCAGAGCTGCCGGATATTGTGATAAACCGTGCGAGATCTCTTCGTGCGGCTTATTTTTTTGAAGAGCGGGGTGTGAGGGTATCCAATCCTTCGGAAGTGTGCAGGCTCGGAAATGATAAATTTCTTGCATATGAGGCCGCAAAGGAAAAAGGCGTGCCGGTGATGAAGACAAGTCTTAATGCCGATGAGATACCAATACCCTGTGTGGTAAAGACGCTTGACGGACACGGCGGAAGCGAAGTGTTTATTGCTTCGGATGAAAAGGATCGTTTGGAGATAATAAAGAAACTTGAAGGCAGGAAACTTTTGTTTCAGGAAGTATGCGACACTCCCGGAAGAGACTTAAGGATCTACGTTGTGGGAAATCGCATAGTTGCCGGAATGATGCGTTCCTCCGATAAGGATTTCAGAAGTAATTACAGCCTTGGCGGAAGAGCAAAGAGGCATGAGCTGACTCCGGAAGAAGTGAGGGTAGCTATGCAGGTCATGGAAGGGCTTAAGATCGACCATGCCGCAATCGACCTGATCTATCATAAGGGACATCCTGTTTTCAACGAGCTGGAGGATGCGGCGGGTTCACGCATGCTTTATGCAAATACCGATATTGATATAGTAAAGATGTACGTGGAAGAACTGATGAGGAATATATGAACTACATTGTATTTGACCTTGAATGGAACCAGCCGGAGGACGGACTGAAAACCGAAGAGAGACTGCTTCCTTTTGAGATAATCGAAATAGGCGCCGTTAAACTTAATGAAGAGCTGGAGCCGGTATCGAAGTTCAATAGGCTGATAAAGCCGCAGGTATACGATACGATCAACTGGCGCATAAGAAAGATGCTGGAATTGAAACCGGGCGAACTGGAAAAAGGAACGCCTTTTCCCGAAGCGGCAGCGGAGTTCCTTGAATGGTGCGGCAGCGACTATGTTTTCTGCACCTGGGGATCCCAGGACCTTACGGAGCTTCAGCGCAATCTGAATTATTATGATATGCCGGAATTAAGCGACAGACCGATCAAATACATGAACGTGCAGAAGATGTACGGAGCAATGAACGGGATGCCCTCGCAGACCAGGGCTTTGGAAGGCGCGGTGGATGCGTTGGGTATAGATAAGGATGAGCCTTTTCACAGAGCCTATGCCGATGCCTATTACACTTCAAAGGTGCTAAGGCTGATACCCGAAGAGATACGCAGGAAGTATAAAGCCTATGATGTATATCATCTGCCGAAGTCCAGGAAGACGCAGTTAAAGCTTAAAGAGGGAGAGAAGGATATACTGATATCTACTGCCTATCCGACTAAGGAAGCGCTGATGGAGGACGGGATATTCACGGCCCTGCACTGTGTGAACTGCAGCGGCAAGGCAGTGAAGCAGAGGATCAGATGGCATACGCTGAACCAAAAGGTATATGATGCTGCAGGCAGATGTAAGGATCATGGTTACCTGGCTTCCAGAATAAAGATCAAGCACAGTGATGACGGTGCGGTATACGGTGAGAAAACCACGCATTACATCACTGAGGAAGAGTTCCTGGAAATGAAGAAGAACGTTAAGAAAAAATAAAAGCCGCAGGACTGGTCCCGCGGCTTTTGCCTGACTTAAAGTTGTTTACAGATTGAATCTTTCTATGATCTCGTTTAGATCGGAAACGGCCTGCTTACAGCTGTCCGCTTTGGAAAGGCTTTCGGAGGTCTCATCCGACAGCTCATTGGTGCGCTCAGCTATGCCGGTAACTCCGTAGGTCGTATCGTTGACGGTAGAGTCGATGCCGGATATAGCGCCTGCGATCTTCTCGATCTCTTTCGTAAGATTCTCAATGCTGTTCTTGATATTGTTCATGCTGTCGCCGAAGGTATCTGCGTCATCTTTGTACTGTACGCTGACTTCGCCGAACTTCTGGTAATCGGAAAGTACGTTGGTCTCAAGGAAAGAAGTGGTCTGGGTCAGACAGTCGCTCATCTTATCAACCGCACTGTTTACTTCGGTAACTATGGTGCCTATGTTCTTGACGGTTTCGGAAGTCTGGGTTGCCAGATTGCTTATCTCTGATGCAACGACTGCAAAACCGCGGCCTGCCTCACCTGCTCTTGCAGCTTCTATCGAAGCGTTAAGGGCAAGGAGTCCTGTCTGTGAGGATATTGCCATGATGGCGTTGGCCAGTTCGTTGATCTTGTTAACGGCCTTGGATGCCTGAATGGCTTCTTCGGATTTGACCTTGACATCCTCATACATCTCTATTGTCTCTTTGCTTGCCTTATCGGTAGTGGCAGCCAGCTCGGTGGCGCGTCTGTAAACCTCGCCTGAAAGCTGTGAACCCTGTTCAGCGAGAGAATCTATGCCACGTGCGCTTTCCTGTATGTTTTCGACATTCTGGTTGATCATGGTAGTTGCAGCTGCGGTCTCCTGCATTGCAGCAGCCAGATCCTGTGCGGTAGAGGAATTGTCGACACATACCGTTCCGACTTTCTCTATAGTCTGGCGCAGATCATCCACGTTTTCGTCTATGCTTGCTCCGGTAGAAGACATGTTCTCTACCATCTCTCTTAAGTTGCTTCTGGTCTGGGCCAGAGCTTTTGCGATCATGCCGACCTCATCTTTTCTTGCAACAAGAGATGCGGAATCGGGACTCGGTGTAAAGTCGAACTCTGCCGTTTTGTTGATAACGGGAACGAGTTTGCCGAGAGCCAGAAGCATGAAGACAGTAAAGAATGCTACCAGGACTATGGCAACTATGAGACTTACGATACCGTATACCATAAGGGCCCTTCTCATGCTGGTAACGCCTGCCATCATCACGTCCTTATCAGCGGTAACGATGACTATATTACCGCTCTTTGTAAAGGCATAGCCGGCAACCTTGTAAGCGCCTTTGTATTCGTAAGCACAGGAACCGTCTTCCACGGTCTTGCCGGCCTGGAGATCCTCAACTATGCCTTTGACTGCGGCATTTTCAACGGGCTGTCCGATCTTCTCGGGATTTTTGTGATAGAGCATGGTGCCGTCGGGAGATACCATGTAAGCATAGGAACCTTCAACACCCGACATCTCTATCTCGCCGATCAGCTTGTCATAATCGATCCTGATCAGCTTGTCATAATCCGCGGTAACAAGAACGATATTGCCGTCTGAACTGAAGGAGTAGCCTGCAAGCTTGAGAGCACCCTTATATTCGTAGATGCAGTATCCGTCTTCGACGGTCTTGCCGGCCTGGAGATCGGCAACGATGCCTTTGACTGCGGCATTCTCAACGGGCTGTCCGATCTTGTCGGGATTGGTGTGCCAGAGCATGGTACCGTCCGGGGACACCATGTAAGCATAGGAACCTTCAACACCGTCGATCGCTATGTTGCCGAGAAGCGTATCATAATCGATCTTCATGAATTTATCGTAATCTGCGGTAACGATGAGGATGTTGCCGTCTGACGTGAAAGCATAGCCGGCCAGCTTGAGCGCTCCTTTGTATTCGTAGAGGCAGGAGCCGTCTTCCACGGTCTTGCCTGCTTTCAGATCTTCAACGATGCCTTTAACTGCTGCATTCTCCACCGGGTTGCCTATCTTTTCCGGGGTGGGATGCCAGAGCATGGTGCCGGTGGGTGATACCATATATGCATAAGAACCTTCCACATCCTTGATGTTTACTTCTTTCAGGGTCTTATCCAGTTCTTTGGTGGTGAGAGCTTCTTCGGCATTTGCAGCGGCAATATTAAGGCTTTTTGCCACTTCTATGGCCATATTGAGCGCATATGCCTGATATATGGTTTCGCCGAACTGTTTTGAGAAATCAATGGAGATCGCCGCTTCTTCGGCAAGGTTCTTGGCGTAGCCGCCGTAAGCCTGCTCTCCGAATTCGGTTGCGAAATCAACGCCTATTGCCGCTTCTTCGGCAAGGTTCTGTGCATAGTTCAGATAAGTCTGCTCCATGGCGCCCGAAGCGCGTCTTGTAGCCGCGATGACCTGTATCACAACGGTTATAAGGACTATGGCGCTGATAAGAATGGTGATCTTGGTGCTCATCCTCGATAATACGGGAGGACGGTTTTTGAAAAGCGATTTTCTTGATGTTTCTGAAGACATGAGTAATACCCCCTTTAGTTTCTTTTTTTCATCGATCTCAGAACATAAAATATCAGATATATTATATCACCAATTAAAAAAACGACAAAACTTTTTTCGTTTTGTCGTTTTTCTTATGCTTGGAATATATCTCAGCGTCTTCTTCCGCCTGCAGCAGGGGGGGCAGGAGCATTTGCGGCTTCTCTGGCGCGTCTTTCCGCCATCCTCTGATCATGGGCCTCCATCATCTTTTCGAGATCGCCATCTTTATCTTTATAAGGATTCTTGCTTTTATGTTCCATGCCTTCAAGTTCCATCAGTCTGTCCAGACTGGTCGGCTTTCTCGGGATGGGTTTGCGGCTCATTTCTTCCTTCGGCTGTTTAGGAAGGGGCGTGGTAACGGGCTCCTTTCCGATCTGGTATTCACGGAAGCTTCTGCTGTAACGGGCTTCCTCTTTCATAAGGGCATCGATGCCGGGATCTGCGACCGTAAGAGGATCCTCCGAGATCATGCGTCTCTTGTCGTAATTCTTGGGAAGATACCAGGTACTCTCACCCTCAAGATGCTGGGCTGTGGTAGTGAGTACGGCCAGTGTGAAGTTCTTTCTGTCGAGACCTCTCTGAGTCTTCTTTGTCTTGCCCTCCACTTCCATATCGGCATACTTGGCGGCAGCCTGGAAAGCATCCGTAAAAAGCTTTGACATTTCGGCCTGGGCTGCAGGATCTTTCTGGTCATAGCCCTGAACGGCGCGTTCATGTATTTTGGTGACAGCCTGATACATGGCTTTATACTCGTCCGAATCCTTGTGGAGACGGCTCTGATCCGCTTTCATTCTGGCAAAGAGGTCTTCCATTGCCTGTACCCGGTCCATGGTTATACCTGAGAGAACATCCAGGGCAGCATTGCCGGCTGCCAGTGCATCGGCAGTTACCGGATCGGCATTCTGCTTTGCGCGTTCACTCATATAACGTACATCGATGGATCTCATGGCAGGATCACTGCTTGCATCTATACGTGACAGACATTCTTCCAGACTGGCTTTAAGGTCGGCATATACTTCGGGTTTGATCATGCTTATGGTTCCGACCTTGCCTGCGCCTGCGGCGGGTTTTCCGTCGGCAGCAGGCTGGTAGTTAGGATCAACAAAGCTTATATTCTGACAATTACCGGTATTTCTGGCCATGCCTATCATGCCTTTTGCCGCATCATCACTCATCACGTCGGGCGCGGCAGCTTTGAGAGCGGCTATGACGCTTTCCATCTGCTGGGGTGTACGCGCGTTTTCAAGTTCCTCTCTTATGCTTGAAGTCAGGGAAAGGGGAGCTGCATTATTAAAGAAGAACTTTCCCTCCATCTCTGCCTTCATTTCGGCCGGAGTACCCTGTGAAAGCAGGTTTTTTGTAACGTCTCCGTAAGCAAGATCAGTTTTGGACGGCTGATCACTGCCGAATACTATCGCTTCGGCGTCAATAGAAGCAAAGCGCTTTGCGGTTTTTTGCGGATCGCTGTCAATGGCAGCAAGGGTGCCGGTTTCGGCAAGTCTGTCATGAACAAGGGGAGCCATCAGAGCAGCTTTGGCGATCTTGCCGCTATCGAGTATGCCCGTGTAATGCTGGGGGTCGTCGATCTCTCTGCTTCCGTTTATGCTCAGGTTGTAAAGAGCGCTGTCATGATCAAGATAACTCAGATTGCGCTGTGTCAGTTCCCACTGTTCACGTTCAAGGGGACCCATCTTATCGTATACGGCTTGCGCTATGGCGCCTTTTAAGCCTTTGGCGTGCTGGTCGAGTCCCATGCCGAAACTGGAAAGGGCTGTATTGGCTTCGTGATAAAAGGAAGCGATGGAAGCCATTGCAGGACGGACGGTACTCTGGTACTGCGGATCACTGAAAATGGCTTTGGCCTGCTCCGGTGTTGTTGTGTTGGGATCAGCTCCCATGAGCTCGAGAGCGGTATCCCTGACATTGATGGAGGAGAGGACTTTTACGGCTCCGCTGATTATGGGGATCATATCTTCTCCGCTGCCTTCTTCCATTACTCTGGCCGTGGTGCCTCCCCTGCTTATCTCGGTTATCTTAGTGGTCCTGGCACAGGCCGCGATCACTTCCATTGTTGATTCACGTTTAGCTTCTATATCCTTTGTGGGATCCATGGCATCCACAAGAGAAACGCCGGGATGCTTTGCCATATAATTAAGTATGGACAGGGTAGAGTATCCCTGAAGCTGCTGGTTATTACCGGTCCCGGCGAGAGAGCTGGTGATAATGCCGGTTTCGCGAGCCAGCTTTAACTGTTCGAAGGCGGATGCTTTCTGAGCGATCAGCTCTTCTACTTTGGAAGGATCGGCTTTATCCGCATCGGATATGATAGGATCTTCGTTTATGCTCTTAAGATACATTTTTCGTTCCGGCTCAACTCCGACAGCGGTAAAATCTCCGGATAGCCCGAACAGAGCATTGCGCATACCTTCTTTGGTCACTGATAAAATGTCGTGGAAATTTCTTTCGGCGCTTCTGTTTCCCGCCGGTATTGCTTCTCTCATGATATCTCCCCCTCATATTTGTATGAAAACCGCTACACTGTATAATATAGCACCTACTTTTCAGATTTTTTGAACCTTGCATAATTGTAAGGATGCTGTTTTATAAGATTTTCCGGTTTCGACACGTACACGGAAGGTTTTTGCTGTCACACGTGTCGATGTTTTGTAGTGCCGACACGTAGCACGCGCAATTTCTTCCGTACACGTGTCGGTTTTCGGAAGCACGATTTGAGCCGACACGTACACGGAAGGTTTTTGATGTCACACGTGTCGATGTTTTGTAGTGCCTACACGTAGCACGCGCATTTTCTTCCGTACACGTGTCGGTTTTCGGAAGCACGTTTTGAGCCAACACGTACACGGAAGGTTTTTGTTGTCACACGTGTCGATGTTTTGTAGTGCCTACACGAAGCACGCGCATTTTCTTCCGTACACGTGTCGGTTTTCGAAAGCACGTTTTGAGCCGACACGTACACGGAAGGTTTTTGTTGTCACACGTGTCAGCGTTTTATCGTGCCGACACGTAGCACGCGCTTTTTTTCCGTACACGTGTCGGTTTTCGGAAACACGATTTGAGCCGACACGTACACGAGTACTTTTCTTTTCCACACGTGTCAGTGTTATTTTAATAATTTTTGAGAAGGACAATATATGTCCATGCCGTCTTATACAATATCACTAAAAGTAGCTATTGACGGAATATCGCTAAGGAAGGGAGAGCAAAGATATGAGTGCATTTGACAGGATATTCGGGTATGAAGAAGTGAAAGAGGAACTGTACAGGCTGTGTGATGTATTTAAGAATCCGGAAATATACAGGGAAATGCATGTAACGATACCACAGGGCTTATTGCTGTATGGGGATCCGGGGCTTGGAAAGACCACGATGGCAGAGTGCTTTATAGAAGAAACCGGATGTGATTCCTATACGATCAGAAAGAATAAGTCGGATGGGTATTTTATAGATGAGATTCGCAGGACATTTGAAAAGGCAAGAGAGAAGACATCGTGCATTGTTCTTCTGGATGATCTTGATAAATATGCAAATAATGATGAGGATCATAAGGATGCGGAAGAATATGCTGCAGTTCAGGCATGTATAGATGCAAGTAAAGATTGCGGAGTTTTTGTTATCGCTACTGCAAATGATATAGATAATCTGCCGGATTCATTGCTCCGAAAGGGGAGATTCAGTAACATCATAAAACTACACGCCCCTAAAAGAGATGATGCCAGAAAGATCATAGCAAATTATTTCTGGGAAAAACGTGTTACGGAAGACGTTGATCTGGAAGAGATAGTCAGGATTTTGGACGGGTATTCCTGTGCGGTTCTGGAAAGTATTTTCAACGAAGCCGGAATATATGCCGGACGTGACGGACGGAACAGAATAGAGCAGAAAGATATTATAAAAGCTTGTATGCGCGTACTCTATGATGCACCGGAAGCACTCACTGAAAAAGCGGAGAAAACACTCCATTATGCAGCTGTTCATGAAGCAGGTCACGCGGTGATAGGTGAAATACTGAATCCGGGATCAATTAATCTGGCCTCTGTATGTAACTATTCCGGTGAAACAGGAGGAGTAGTATCGGCTCATTCAGCAGACGATTGTGGAGTTTCATTTACAAGCAGAGAAAATGAAATAATCAGGATACTTGGGGGCAAAGCAGCAACGGAGGTGGTTTTCGGCATGGCGGATATCGGCTGTGATAACGATCTGCACAGGGCTTTTTGGCGCATAGATGACCTGGTCACAGATAATTGCACATTTGGTTTTGTCTATATAGATATCAGTAATCCTTCGCAGTATTCCCTGGAGTGCCGTGATCGTGCTATTACGAAAGCAATGGAATCATATTATGACAGAGCAAAGTCAATACTGATTGAAAACAGAGATTTTCTGGATGCACTTACAGATGCACTTATTCGCAAAACAACACTGACGTATAAGGATATCAACAATATCAGGGAGATGAGCAAAGCGAAGAGTCGTTCCGAAACAGGTGCACATTCTATAGGCTAGGAGGTGAACAGATATGGAAAAAACTATATATAATTTTCAGTGGCACAATGGAAAAGAACTGCTGTACAGTATTTGCAGAAAACAGCTTGGAAAGCTGTACGGAGAACAGCCGCCAATCGAGGCTGCCGAAAGGATGGAAAAAGAATTAGCCGCGATATGTGATAACGGGTATGAGGGTTTCTATCTGGTACTGAGAGAACTGTTGAATCAGGGTAAGGTTGAGGTAAATGAATGTTATCAGAAGGGCGCTGCGGCAGGGAGCATGGTAGCATATCTTTGCGGAATCACAGGCGGGATCAATCCGCTGCCGCCGCATTATCGCTGTATCAACCGGGACTATACCGAATTTCCCGAGACAAAGGAATGGTTTTATGGAACGCTTCCGGAAAAGTACTGTCCCGTGTGCCACAAAAAACTGATTAGGGACGGGTATCGGCTGGATCACAGATTCTTTATGGGAAAAGATTTGAGCAAAGAGCCTCATTTTGATCTGTGCGTAAAGAAAGGTGCAACGGAGTGGCTCTCAAAGACTATATTACAGGCTGTCGGAGAAGGCTATCTTTCTAAGGTTGATGAACATGTCTATGAATGCAGTTACAACATCGCCTCCAATATTTCGGCTAAGCTGTTTTCTTTCAGATATGTTGAAAAAGATACCCAGAGGAGTAAGGGACTGGGAAGGTTCTCCGGAGACAATGTTCCTTATATGTATTTCTTTGATGACGGACGTTTGCAGGATCTGCTTCACAGGACTGAAAGATACAGTAGCATGAAGCCTTCCGATGAGACGGAAGATATCGAAACTTTCTTTACCAAAAAACAGAGCTATAGTATTTCCCGGGCAATGAAGGATCTGCCGGAAATCGGAATCCCGGCTTTTGAGCGTGTTTTGGATATAATAAAGATTCGAAGCTTCAGAGATCTGGTTTTTGTATATTGCGTTGCATTGGCGCAAAGTCCCGATTGTGGCGCTTCTTTGGACAGAATAAATGAAGAGATGCCGTCATGCCGTGAAGATATCCTGGAATATCTCAGTAGTATGGGCGCGCCGGAAGAGGGGGCGCTTGATCTGATCGAGTACATAAGAAAGGGACGCGGTGGGGAGCTGAAGATCAATGTGAACGAGAACTGGAAGTTCATGCTGGATCAGGGGATCCCTGCACTTTACATCAAGTATCTTGAAGATCAGCGGTATATCCCTACCAGGGCGAATGCAATAGGACCGTGTCGTTATATCTGGAAACTCGTGTATTACATATTGCATGATCCGGAGGCATACTTCAGGGCCTATATCGAACTGAACAGTGATGAAGAAACAAAAAAACGGTATCAGGAAGTAAAAGAAAGAAATGCCGACGAACTGCGTAAACTGGCGGCGAGTATAAGGGAGAAGAGGGAGGAAAACGGGTAACAAGAAAGAATATCGGATTGGAAGTACTCTTGTTCTGATTATGAACATTTGGTAAATATTGCTATATTTTATGGTGTAAATGCGCTAAAAGTGGTAAAATATTGCCAATTTGTAAGACTTAGAATCTGATAAATATGTTACTTGTAGTTTGAGGCAATGCGGTTGAAAACGATTATGGATGAAGCACTGAAAGGTAATAAGATTCACAGAGTATTACAGCTATATACAAAGCTTTTGGACGGCTATGTCATTAATAAATCAGAAGAAGCGGCAAACTATGAGGTAAACGAGAAAAGCATACAGCGTGACATAGATGATATAAGAGCTTTTCTCGATGAAGAGTCTGAACGGACAGGTATCGTAAATACGGTTGTCTATGACCGTGAAGAAAAGGGATACCGTCTGGAAACCCTTTATAAAATAAGATTAACGAACAGTGAAGTGCTGGCGCTATGCAAGATACTGCTGGACAGTAGAGCCTTCACTAAGAAAGAGATGATTCAGATGCTTGATAAGCTGATCACATGCAGTGTTCCCAAAAGTAATCAGAAGCTTGTTAAGGATCTGATCCGCAATGAAGAATATCATTATGTGGAACTGCGGCATAGAACTAAATTTATAGATAAAATGTGGAATCTCGGTCAGGCGATCCGAGAGGCCAGATATATAGAGATCGATTATTACAGAACAAAGGATAAACAGATAGTTCATCGAAAGCTGCAGCCGGCAGCGATCATGTTTTCGGAATACTATTTTTATCTGACGGCTTTTATAGAAGATGAAGAAGTAAAGAAAGATTTTGATGTACTGAATGATTCGTTTCCGACGATATACCGGATCGACCGTATAAAGAAGCTGAAAGTTTTGGACGAAAGATTTCGTGTTCCCTACAGTAGCAGGTTCGAAGAAGGCGAATTCCGAAAACGGATACAGTTCATGTATGGAGGGAAGCTTCAGAAAGTGAAGTTCAAATACACTGGGACAGATATAGATGCAGTATTGGATCGATTACCAACTGCAGAAATACTTGAAGCAGAAAAAGACGGATATGTAGTTTCGGCGGAAGTGTTTGGAAAAGGAATTGAAATGTGGCTGATGAGCCAGGGGAAGAGTATTAAGGATATAAAAACCTTTTGAAATGTATTATTCAGAGGATAACAAAGTATGGAAGCAAATGATAGGATTCCAAGCGAAACAGAAAAGCTTTTTGGAACAATACTATTCTTGTCTGGACGAGAGAGTCTTTCTGATAATGAGTACATAAAAGACAGGGATATACTTGAAAGGGGAGGTGTAGAAGCCAGACGACTTATAGATGATGTCTCGCGAAGGAATAAGGGGGATGATAGTTATCGTGGACGCGCTTTCAATGGTTCAGATGTTACCGCTGATGAGTATACGGGGAAAAAAGTGTCGATGCCGGGAACTGGAAATGGAACAGATGATACAGCGAATGTAGATCATGTTATACCGCTTAAGCGGATAATAGAAGAGTATAAAAACCATCGTTTTCTTAAAGCAGAAGATCTAAAAAGGATTGCAAATCAAGATGCGAATCTGAGAATCACTTCGGAAAATATTAACAAGAGTAAATCAGACAATTTTAATACTGATTATGTTAGAGATCAGATAGGGAAAGGTGAATTTGATGAAAATACCTATGTTAACATGATAAATGCAGATTATGATGCAGCTAAGGCTATAGAATCTGGTGTTAGAAAGGCGCAAATACATAATGCTTCGGAGGCGTTTAAGGATGGAGCAAAAGAAAGTATTTATAGTAATATGGTGTGTGTCAGTTGGACCATAATCAGAAATGGAATAGAACTATATGAAGGAAATATTAGTATTGATGAAGCAATAGATAACCTGACTGGCGTTATCGGATCCGTTACTAAGGAAGCAGTATATAGCGGCGGAAGAGAATTGATTATGCAAGGATTTCCTGAGTATATAAAGGAAGTGGATTGTATTGCTCAGGTTGCCGGAATTTGTGCGATTATCGGAGATGATGTGGTAGGTGTTCTGTCAGGAAATCTCACTTTGGAAGAAGCTGCTGATAATATTATAGAGAAAGGAGCGCATATATTTATCGGATGTGCCAGTAAAGTTGCCGGAGTAAAAGCTGTGGAAGTATTATCTAAAACAATATTGAAAAGTCTGACTAAAACGGCAACTACAATAGCAAGCGGCGGAATATCTTTCTTTATAGACTTGGGAATTGAGTATACACTTAATCAGGTTTCGGGATATATTGAGAAAGAGGTTCAAGAATCAAAAGACAATTATGAAATAGTAGTAAAAGAATATGAGCTTACCATTAAGGAATGCAATAAAATACGGGTTAATATGCTTGTAAATAAAACTGTAAATAACTTTAATAAAATGATAACGTTTTCGAAATCGCGGGATATGTTGAATGAGGGGATAGAAAACCGTGATATAAACAGTTTCGTTGAAGGAATAAATGGGTTTAATCAGATGTTTTCGCTTTCTAATAGATATTCATCAGGTGATTTTGATAAATTCTGTTTAGCATACTACACTTATGGTGGTTAAAAAATGGGAATATTCAGAAACTTTAGAAAAAGCAAAGAAGCTAACATAATCAGAAATGAAACTGATAAAAGAAAAGAGGAATATAATAATAGTATTCCCTATGAAAACGATTATTCTGAAATGGTGGCGTGGGGCGATACTACAGCCAGAAGCAATGCGGTTTCAGCAATGATGCATTTTGCGGATGAATTTAGAAGAATCATGCCGGTAGAACGATTGACGTTGCCCAGATGCGCGGTTTTGCAGTTTTCTATGGATATAAAACAATTAAACGAAATCTCTATGAAACGAAGCTTTGATGAGCATAGCTTTAGAAATAATCTGTTTCCTATACTGTTCGGCGAAGGATCATACTATGATGCGCAAGCGGAGAAAAACAGCTTGAATGCTATTTTAGAAAAAAATGAGCTACGTGCAGAAATGAATAACTATTTTAATATAGAGATCAATGAAAGAATAAGAGAAATAGATTATCTAAGACGCATACTGATTGACGTTACAGAGAAGATGAAGGAAATGATACCTATGTGCTTGAATAGAAGAGATCTTTTTGATATCTGGGTAGGTATAAGGGTATTTGAACTGATGACAAATGTTTTGGAGGTGTAATATGGAAATAAGTATGATAGTTGATTTAATAAAAAATATAAATGAGATAGACATTAAAGAAGACGTGTCTATTTATGCAGATAAGGTAGTATATAAGATACAGAATGAAGATGACAAGGATGTTGTGTTTTATGAAAATAACGTTTTAATAAATTACACTGATAGTCCATTAGAAATAATTTATGATGATATGTCAATGGTTATTCTTGGTTCACGGTATGGAAATAAAAAAACAGAAGAAGTACTTTATGGCATTGAGAAAAAAAATGGTGAGTTAATCGTAAAAACGGCATTTGAATTTGATGGGGATGAAAAAACTAAGAAAAGAAAGATTAAAAAAAATATTGGAGTTATTAATGATACGCTTAAGACATATTTGTCATTTCATGTATTATTCGGGATATTCAAAAAGATAAATCTTATAGATGAAAATAATGAAGTAGAATTCTTTCTTGATAAAATAGATAAAGCAAAACCTTTTGTATATAATTATGCATGTTTGTTAAATTCTAGGTCTGGAACAAAAATGACAAAGGAACAGAAATTGAGATGGAAAAAAATAATGGAGGATTTGACATTTGCTGCTATTATTCCTAAAGAGCTCAATCATATAATTGATAGTCATAGACGTTATAGAAAAGGTACTATTAATAAGTTTACTGGTGTTTTTAAAAAGAAAGAAGATAAGCAAAATGGAAAAAGGTGTAAAGAATATATAGATTTTATGCTATCATGGGATATGTGGCAGAGATTAATGAATAACGGCAATATATTAGCATATGAAATGGCAATGTTATATTTATGTGAAGGGGTGGACTTATTTGCTTGTGATGAAAAAGAGAATTATTACGCACTAAGTTCTGCCATGAAGTCCGTAAAACAGAGTTTTAAAAAGCATTTAGATGAAAATTCGTTATACTCATTTGATCAGAGTACCATTGAGGATGATATAAGAATAACTGAACTGTGTATTCTTATAGGAGATATGTATTATGCTAGTTCATGTATAAAAGATATGCAGGAGGCATTGCGTTGGTATTCAAGAGCATTAGAACGAGACAAAGCAAAGAAAGTAAAGGAATATGGCAGAGTTACTTATCTTTACTCCAATGCTTGGCATCTTGGTTTAGGTGGGTTTCAAAGTAATGAAAGTGAGCGTATAAATTGGCTGCATTTGAGTGCGGACAGAGGTTACGGATTGGCATGCTATGAATTATATATGATAGATAAATATATCGGAGATGATGAAAAGGCGGATAAGTGGAAAAAACTTGCCGAAGAGAATGGTATTTCTGATGAAAAAACATATGATAAAGCTAGAAAACTTGTTATATCGAAGTCCTCTGATTGGTCAATGTTTATTCAAAATATTGCAGGAGCATTAAAGGGAATCGTATCAATGTACGGGAGCTATCTTCTACTAAGGGAAATGTCTGAAAAATAGAAAACCATAAAAATAACAATGAAAGCATATAAAGATAATTATATAGGATATAGGGCAGAACTGAAGGCGCTTTACTTTATATGTTTTGGGAGCTGGTAAATGATCAAAAAGCTGTATATAGTGGAAAGCTATCGTTTAATGCCTTATGTCAAGCTTGTAAAGTTGCATAACCGAGAATTGTGAATTCATTAATGTAATTCATTGTACATATATTAAAAGAGATTCCATAAAAAAGGAATCTCTTTGCCTTAATAGAGGATTTCTTGGAAATAAGACAATATGGACCTTGAACTCTTCATAATGAAACATGGATAAAAACAGTGTAGAGTATATTGACAAACCCCGCCCAAATGAATAAAATGAATAAAAGTGAATAAGAATGAATAAAAGTGAATAAAATGAAAAGGAGAGGCAGTTGAAAGATAATTTTTTTGTGCCGTCATTTGGGAATAAGCCGCGTAATCTCGCGGGCAGGGAAGATGTTCTGAAGGCTTTCGGGGAATGTATGGAAGCAGTACCCGGAAGCCGGGAACGTGCTATGCTCATGCTGGGACAAAGAGGTATGGGAAAGACTGTGCTGCTTTTGCAACTGGCTGACATGGCGAGGGAAAAAGGCTTTGTAGTGGCATCGCCAACGGTTGTTTCCAAAGATATGTCCGAACGCATAGTGGAAAAGCTGTATGTGGACGGAGAGAGATTCCTCAAAAGCAGGAAGGGCAAAGTTACGGGCGGAAGCATCAGCATTCTGGGATTTGGCGCAGGCATTCAGCTTGGTGACGGAGCGGTACAACAGAAGAGTATAGTCCGGAGGCTTTCCGAATGCTGTGAAGCATTCAATAAAAGCGGGCATCCGGTATTGATACTGATAGATGAAGTACAGGCAGATAATGAAGCGTTAAAACAGCTGATTGTAGCTTATCAGGAAATGGTTGGGGAAGGAAGGGATGTAGCCATTGTTATGGCAGGACTTCCCCAGGCGATATCATCTGTATTGAACGATCATGTTCTTACCTTCCTTAACAGAGCCGTAAAGATCGATCTTAAACCGCTTAGACTTAACGAGATTGAGATGTACTATATCCGTGCTTTTTCGGAATTGGGAATAAAGATCAGTGAAAAAGTTATCGGAGATCTGGCTGCCAAAGCCGAAGGCTCACCGTATATGATGCAATTATTGGGACATTATATAACAATAGCTGCGGATGAGAGCGGGAAAGTCAGTGACAAAGATATCAGGGCTTCATTGAAAAGGGCGAAAGAAGATTTTCAGAATGATATCTGTATGACTACGCTGGCCATGCTGTCAGACAGGGATAATGATTTCCTGAAGGTGATGGCAAAAGACAATAAGGACAGCGACGTAGGCGAGATTGCAAAAAGAATGGGCGTGAGCAATCAGTATGTACAGACATACAAGAGACGATTGATCCAGGCAGGTGTTTTAGATCAACCCCGCAGGGGCAGGGTACAGATCATAGTACCGTACCTGAAGGAGTACCTGGAGGCATTAGATTAGGAGACATTACATATGTACTGCATAGAGTGCGGGAAAGAAATAGAAGAAGGCGCAGGACATTTTACCTGGTATTATGACGGTCAGAACCTGACCATGATTTCAGATAAAGACGGTTCAACGATAACTGTACAGGTATACGGAAACGAGAGTGAATTTGACAGCGGTTTTCATTATACAAAGCAGTGAATCCTGACATGGTGAGTGATAAAGTTTATTCCTCATCCCCTGCCATTGTATAGTTATTCCTGGCATTCCAGAGTATCCATTCTTCGTAGCCGGCGTCGTAGACGGCTTTGATCTGGGCATTGATCTCGTCGATGCCGTAGGTGATGTGGCCTTCAACCCAGGGTGCGGAGAAATCCTGGAGCCAGGGCCTGATCACAGCCTTGCTGTCTTCGGGAACATCTTTTAATTCGTCTTTGGATTTTTCGAGAGCGGCCAGAATGGCTTCGTAAGGCTGGGCGTCAGGGACTTCGAGACCGAAGACTCCTGCGGCATAGTGGGAAGGATAGATCATCGGACAGAGGGCATCGGCGGCCTGCGCCAGTTCGACGTAATCCTGGCCAACCTGGCCCACATCTATGGGATTGCCTATGATGGTGCCGAAGAGATCGGCGGTCACGGGGATTCCTTTTTTATGCAGTCGTTCGGAAGCGTAGTTCAGAAAACCTGTTATATAAGTATGTTTGTTTTCGGGCGTGAGCTCTACTCCGTAGTCGGCTTTCTCGGCTTCCTCGCCTACCGGGAAACGCACATAATCATACTGTATCTCGTCGAAGCCTAAGTCTGCGCTGTATTCGGCTATCTCGGTCAGGTACTCCCAGACTTCCTCTTTGCAGGGATTGACCCAGGCTAAGTCGTTGCCGTCTGTTATCAGCTCGCCTTCTTCATTATATAAGGCAAGTTCCGGTCTCTTTTCCGCCAGCAGAGGATCCTTGAAGCTGACTATCCTGGCGATGGTATACACGTTGTGTTCTTTCAGGGTCTGCATCAGGCCTTCTATATCCCTTATATATCTCACGCAGTTACCCAGTCTGCCGGGTTCTGTATCTTCTGACATCTTGAAGGTGATCTCACCGCCGTCGTTCTTTATGTCTATGACCATGGCGTTAAGCTCTGTCTCGTCCATGAGCTTGATCATGCCGTCCATGCGCTCGCTGCCGGCAACCGGACCTGTGACATATATGCCTTTTACACGGGTGTGATCCTCTTTCCATTCGGAAAGTGAAAAGTTGGAAGCTTCTTCAGTCTCATCAGTAACTTCTTCCGTTGCAGACGGCAGGTCGAGACCCATGTCCAGAACCACTTTTTCCTTAGAGCCTTCAGTCACGGCGACAGCGGTTTCTGGCGTTTCTTTCGTGTCTTTATTCTTTTTACCATGCATGATTATTAAGACCGTAGCGGCTGTGATCAACAGTACACCCGTCACAGAAAAGATTATGATAAACAGTTTATGATGTTCTCCGACGAAACGGCGACGTTGCTGCCGCTTCCATTCACGCCTGTTCATGACCGATAGGATACCATTATTTCGGGGCTTTGTCAAAAAAGCTGCGCTGTGGTATACTTTCGATTTATGGAACAGATGAGTTTTTTTGAAAATGAGATACCGCGTCCGCTGGCGTCCAGACTGCGTCCCGAGACCCTTGAAGAGTATGCGGGGCAGGAACATCTGCTGGGAGAAGGCAAGGTTTTACGCCGTCTGATCGAGAGTGACCAGATATCTTCGATGATACTCTGGGGACCTCCGGGAGTCGGCAAGACAACACTTGCCCAGGTCATAGCCAAACAGACCAGGGCTGTATTTGTCAATTTCTCTGCCGTCATGAACGGCATCAAGGATATACGCGAGGTGATGGAGAAGGCCGAGGAGCGCAGACATTACGGTGAGAAGACCATAGTCTTCGTGGACGAGATCCACCGCTTCAACAAGGCGCAGCAGGATGCCTTTCTTCCTTTTGTGGAGAAGGGAAGCATCATACTTATAGGAGCCACTACGGAGAATCCTTCCTTTGAGGTAAACGGGGCTCTGCTTTCCCGCTGCAAGGTCTTTGTGCTGAAAGCTCTGTCCACGGATGATATAAGGAAGCTGATAGATCATGCGCTCACGGATGTGCGCGGTTTCGGCGGGCAGAAGATAGAGTTTGAAGGTGACATACCGGGCAAGATCGCTGCCTTTGCAAACGGTGATGCACGTATAGCCCTGTCCACGCTGGAAATGGTGATACTGAACGGCGAGATCAATCCTGACGGTTCCGTAAATGTAAGCAATGAAGATCTGGAACAGTGCATTTCAAAGAAATCACTTCTATATGATAAGAACGGCGAAGAGCATTACAACCTGATATCCGCCCTGCACAAGTCCATGCGTAATTCCGATGCCGATGCTTCAGTGTACTGGCTGGCCAGGATGCTGGAGGCAGGGGAAGATCCGATCTACATCGCAAGGCGCGTGACGCGTTTTGCTTCCGAGGATGTGGGACTGGCAGATACCAATGCGCTGCAGGTGGCGGTGGCAGCTTTTGAAGCCTGCAGGCTTATCGGCATGCCTGAATGTTCGGTGCACCTGACGGAAGCAGTGATCTATATGGCGCTGGCGCCCAAGTCCAATGCCATGGAAGTTGCTTATTTTGCAGCCAGGGATGCGGTCTCGCAGAATATGACCGAGCCTGTGCCCCTGCATATACGCAATGCGCCGACGCAGCTGATGAAGGATCTTGACTACGGCAAGGGTTATATGTATGCCCACAATTATGAGGAGAAGATCACGGCCATGAGCTGTCTGCCGGAAAGCCTTAAGGGAAGCGAGTTCTACACCCCCACGGACCAGGGTAATGAGAAGGCTTTTGCAAAGCGGCTTAAAGAGATAAAGAAGTGGAAGGAAGAACATAAAGAATGATATGCGGCGGCCCTTTAGGGGCCGCTTTATACTATATGCTGTGGTGGAAAAATCCCGCAAAACATGATATAATAAACGCAGTATGAGAACTTATAAGGCTGAAAACAAGAGAAAGCGAAGATTTTTGGTGAGAGGCATTGCCATATGCGCGGCAGTGGCTCTTGTCTGCACGCCCGTTATCTTAAAGGCCAAGAGCGTGGCCAGCAGGGGCGTGGTCAGTAATAATATCCATGAAAATGATTATACCTACAGGAAACCTGTAGCTGACTGTTATATAGCAGCAGGTCTCGGCGGCTATTTCTCCAGGGTGGAGAATATGGGAGATATCATTCTGATAGAGGATTATTCTCCTTCCATGAAGCTGACGCTGCAGCACTTCGTTCCTATGGAGCTGACTCATTTCGGAGGTTTCTATTCGGGAGCGCAGTACAATTATTTCATCTTCGGTCAGAACAATCCGACGACTGAGAATGCCAACGAGGTATTCAGGGTGGTGAAGTACGGCAAGGACTGGAGCAGGCTGGGAGCTTGTTCTGTTAAATACTGCAACACCCAGTCTCCTTTCTACGGCTGTAATACGGATTTTGCGGAGTACGGTGACAAGCTGTTCATCAGATGCGGGCACATGGCATATAACGGACAGCAGGGTGCGCTTACGATGGAGATACGTTCCACCGATATGGCGCTTCTGCAGACACAGTGTGATGATCTGGGTACCGGTTACGGTTCCGCAAGGAATACGGCGGCTACCTATATAGATGCGGCAAACGGTTATCTCTTTGCGGCAGACCACAGTCTTGATGAACCGAGGGGCATGACCGTAGTCAGCTATTCATCGGGCTCAACGGGAGAAGGCTTTGTAACGCCCTGTTCCTTTGCGAATGCCATGCCTTTGAACGGCAATTATTCGGACCCTACGCCGCTGACATCCATAGGAGGTCTGGAGTCTTCGGGACAGTATTCCATACTTGTGGGATGTACGGCGCCCCAGGACGGCAGCAGCGCAAATAAAAATGTTTTTGTCGCTACGATACCCAAGAACGCTTTTTCAACAGAAAATGTAAGGCTGGGCTTCCTTACCGGCTATGCCTACGGAGATCCTTCTTCGGTGATGACGCCTTACCTCGTGAAAGTCGATAATGACGATTTCGTGGTGATATGGGAGAACCGCTACGGTTTCGGTGAATCCGGTGAAGTCAACTACGTATACTTAAATGGCGGCGGACAGATGACCAGCCAGGTGAAGACGATCCAGGGCTGCCTCTCCGACTGCGAACCTGTGCTGGCGGGCAATCAGATCGTATGGTATACCACGGACGGAAGCCGGGCTACTCTGTATTCGATCCCTGCTTACAACAGTTCAGAAACGCCCACGGCGGCTGCTAAGTCTGCAGTTGTATATAACGGAGTTAATTATTCAGAAGTATTTGATTATTCATATTACACTTCCAAGTATCCCGACGTCAGAGTATTGTACGGGGACGATCCCGCGGCAGCTCTTAAGCATTTCGTGAACTTCGGGATGCCGGAAGGACGCCAGGGCAGCGAGAACTTCAATGCTTACGCATACATGAACAGGTATGCGGATCTGAGGAACGCATACGGCGCGGATCTCAAACAGTATTATCTGCATTTTGTGAAATACGGAGCTGATGAAGGAAGAAACGGCAGATAAGGGGGTGATGTTATGGTTGATCAGAGTGGGACTATTGCAAAAGTAAAGGAGATGATAGGGCAATCTTCCCATATAGTAGTGCTTTTGGGCATCGGTACCGTTATAGAAAGCGGTGGCGAAAACATATGGTCATCCAGAGAGTGTTACCGTATAGAAGAGCTTTATCATAAATCTCCGGATGAGATGATGAGCGTGGGATATTACAGCGCTAGAAGAGACAAGTTTTTTGATTTCTATAAAAGAGAGATATTGGGACCGGAGATGAAGCCGGCATCACTTTTCAAAGACTTAAGAAAATTGCAGAAGACCGGCAGGATCAGGAAGATGATCACCCAGAATTATTATGATCTGCACAGTGAAGCAGGACTTAGGGATGTCATAGAGCTGTACGGTAATATAAAAAACAATATCTGCCCCAGATGCGGCAAATCCTTTAGCGTAGAGTATATGAAAAACGCAAAGGGCGTGCCCCAGTGTGATGAGTGCAAATCGGCCATACGTCCCGGCATTATGCTTTTCGGAGAGAAGATACATAACGATCTGATGACCGAGGCCGTGAATGCCTGTGAGAAAGCCGATCTGATACTGGTACTCGGAACGAATATGTATGACAATATGGTCAAGTTCTGTACCGGTAATTACAAGGGGGACAGGGTGGTGCTGATCACGAAGGAAGAGCATTATACGGACAGGTTCGCCGACTACGTGATACATGATAAGGTAAGCAATGTGCTTCCGCTACTAATATAAAAATGAATAACAGATCAATCAAGGGGACGGTTCTGCGGTTGAAAATCAGAGGTTTTCAACCGCAGAACCGTCCCCTTGATTGATCCCGGAGGTTAAAATGGACAGGATGATACAGGGACTGGCATACGGTAATGAACTGAGATTCTATGCTGCGTACACCAAAGATACGGTGCAGGAAGCTGCAAGGATACACGGGACTGCGCCGGTGTGTTCGGCAGCGCTGGGACGACTGCTTACCGCTGCGGCAATGATGGGCCGTATGGAGAAAAATGAAGATGATCTGGTGACGCTGCGTATAGAGAGCGACGGACCCATAGGCGGCATGACTGTGACCGCGGATATAAACGGACATGTGAAAGGCCTGATAAACAACGCAAAGATCGAACTGCCCTTAAAAGAGAACGGACATCTGGATGTGGGCAGAGCCGTCGGAAAAGGAACGCTTTCGGTGATAAGAGGTTCGGCAGACAGGGATCCCTATATAGGACAGATACAGCTGGCAAGCGGCGAGATAGGTGATGATCTGACCTATTATTATGCGGAGAGCGAGCAGATACCAACCTCTGTGGGACTGGGAGTACTGGTAGACAGGGATCTTTCCATAATGCATGCAGGCGGCTTTATACTGCAGCTTTTGCCCTTTGCATCCGAGGAGACTATCAGCGCGCTGGAGAACAGCCTTAAGGAGCATGCTTCCGTAACGGACTTTTTCAAAGAAGATACGGATCCGGAAAGCATGATGAGAAAGCTGCTCGGGGATATAGTCATAGAAGATGAGTGTGAAGTTTCTTACCGCTGTTCCTGTAACAGGCAGCGTGTTGAGAAAGCGCTGATAAGCCTGGGCAGGGACGAACTTTCCAAACTGATCGCAGAGGGTGAAGAAGTTAAGCTGCACTGCGATTTCTGTAATAAGGACTATGTTTTTTCTGTTGATGAAGTGAAGGCGCTGATCTAGAACACGTTCTTTATCCTGTAAAATTTTATTACGGAGTACATGCAGAACAGCAGATAACTGCCAAGACAGAGCAGCTTGATGTATGTTTTGCGTGTCACGAATACATTGTTTTTTATGATCTCCCTTTGACTTACTGTGAACATTTTAAGCAGGTCAATATCCTCCATCGTAAGAGGTTTGAACTTTTTGCAGATATGATCGCAGAAATAAAACTTGCAGGAGAGATTTCTGTCGGGACAGCCTGAGGAACTCTGCAGATAACAGTGACAGCAGCAGCCGTTCTTCCTTGTCTGATGTTTAGGATCCTCACAGATGCCCTGATCGTTATAGCGGCAGCAGATGCCGTTTTTTTCGTTGTAGCTGTCGATGATATCGCAGGCACGGTCGTAAATATATGTGATGCGCTTTCTGCGGTTTTTAATATTAAGCGCTTTGCTTAAGTCTTGCAGCTCCTCCGTATGCACGCTTCCTGTTATTACAAAGTCAGTAAAACGCCCGCGTATACCGCGGTATTTCGGGAGCTTCTTAAGAAAAGCCTGATAGTCTTCTTCGTTATTGATACTGATGTTTTGCTCCACGGCTCTCACACACCTCATAACTTGCATAAAAATAAGCATCTATGGTATAATACCATGTCTTAAAATTTGCTGCAAATAAAAAGGACCGGCTTTTGACAATGAAAAAGGAACTGAAGGAATCACTGAAAAATCTGCTGATATATTTTTTGATATACTTTGTTTCCATACTATACTGGGAACTGATACTGCGTAGCAGGATAGTTCCGGCGGGTACGGGGAATATGGGACCGCTGTTTCTTTTTGTGCCTGCGGAAGCAATGTTCCTGACGGCGCTTACGGGCTTCCATAAAAAGAGCACGCCGGTAAACAATATAGTGAATCTGCTGATAATGTTTGTTGTGGGCTTCTACTATTTTACACAGCTCATATATTATTCCATTTTCGGATCGCTGTTCTCGGTGAGCATGCTGGGAATGGGCGGCGACGTTTTCAAAAATTTCGGCTGGGCCATTAAAGATAAATTAGGCAGTTCCTTCGGCCTGATGCTGCTGATGATACTCCCTTTATTTATCGCATTGCTTCTTTCCTATGCTTTGGGGCTGGCTTCAAAGGGTTACGGCATCGCGCTTCACGGAGTTGCATTGATCTTGAGCATACTGCTCTGGATAGCCGGGATCGGAGCTGTAGGGCTTTTCGGTACCGGTAGAGGCAGCGCATATTATGTAATGAAGGACAGACTTGCGGATACCGACACGACTTCTTCAAAGATAGGCGTATTGCCGACTACGCTGGTGGAGGCGGGCAGCCGTTATTTCGGAAATGCGGAAGAAGCTGCGGCCATGACCAAGGTGGACAGCTCCGCTCTGGAACTGGGTAAGGAAAAAGAAGTGGTAGTGCTTGATATGCCGCATACAGAGCAGGAGAGCGAAGAACCTGAGGAAGAAGTGGTTGAGGATACAGGCTATCACTATCAGGGTGAGGCGCATGCCTGGGTGGATGAGAGCCTTGAGCTTGAAAAGATCAGGGAAAGCACTAACGATAAAACGGCATTGTCGCTCGTGGATTATCTTGATTCAAAAAAACCGACGACTACCAATGACCTAACGGGCATGTTTGAAGGATACAATCTGATATGGATCTGCGCGGAATCTTTTTCAAACTACGGTATAGATCCGGATATCACGCCGACACTTTATAAGATGGCCAACAGCGGCATCGTTCTGAATAATTTCTACAACAGTTTTCTGAATACCACGACCAACGGAGAGTTTGCCTTTGATACGGGACTGTGGCCCGATGTATCAAGATGGGCTTCGGGAGGAACGGCGGCCGGAAGTCTTGCCCAATCGGCAAATCTGTATATGCCATACGGACTCGGGGATTTCTTTGATGCCGAAGGCGTTCCGACCTATGCTTATCATAACTATTACGGCGACTATTACAAGCGCTGCTATTCCTGGCCGAACCTCGGTTATCAGAATATGAAATTCCTCGGGAAAGGCATGAACTTCATGACTGCCTGGCCTGCTTCCGACCTGTCCATGATGGAACAGTCGGTGGATGATTTTATCAATGAAGACCGCTTCCATGCGTATTATATGACTTTCAGCGGACACGGACCTTATAACTCCACTTCCGCCATGGCCAGGATCAATCTGGAAAAGGTAACGGAACTTGCAGGAGACAAGTATGAAAATGAAGAGATCATCGGCTATTTCTGCGGCGAGTACGAACTGGAGAAGGCGATGGATTATCTGCTGGACAGACTGAAGGAAGCCGGAAAGCTTGAAAATACCGTGATAGTCATGGTGGGCGATCATTTCCCTTATTATCTTTCCGATACGGCAGCGACGGAACTGAACGGCGGAAAGCCCATGGATGCTGATTTTGAAAAGTATCATTCCACAGCCATCATATACAATGCGGGAATGGAGGAGCCGATAGAGACGGATACCTATTGCTGTAACGTGGACCTGCTCCCCACCGTGCTCAATCTGATGAATATCGATTTTGATTCAAGACTCCTGGCAGGTACGGATATCTTCTCCGACGGAGTCCACAGGGCAAGGCTTTATAACGGCAGCTTTATCACGGAATACGTGAAATACAATAAACCCGATGACAAGACGGAATGGCAGCGCGCCGCTTCCGAATTTGATCAGAGGGAACTGGATAATTACCTTAACGCGATGCTGGATTATACCGAGAGCGAATATTCGGCTTCACTGAACATACTGAAGAGCAACTTTTTCTTTACGGGCTGGAGATATTCCGGAAAGCTGACGGATGAAGAGGTATATGCGGAAATCAAGCGCGAAGAGACCGGTCAGACTACTTACGAGGAAGAAGCGGCTCTTGCGCTGCAGGAAGAGATGGCCAAGAAAGCCGAGGAACTGGCTGCGCTGCAGCTTCTGGAAAAAGAAGGACAGCTGGACGAAGCCGGCGCTCTGAGGAAGGAGCAGCTGGCAGCAGAGATAGCTCTGTTCCAGCAACAGCAGGCTGCGCAGGAAGCGGCCCTGCAGGAGCTGCTTTTACAGCAGCAGCAGACCCTGCCCGAAGGACAGCCGGGAGAAGTTCCTTTGCAGTGAGGTAACAATTGTTACGGAAGAGTGTGTGGGGAAGTGGTAGAGTATAGTAAATGAGGGGGACACCTCATCAGTCAGCCTTCGGCTGACAGCTTCTCCTCAAGGAGAAGCCGGTGGTTTACGATAACTTGATTTTATAAGGAAAAACAGGAATTGTTCTTGAAAAAATACACTTGTCTTGTTGCTTTAAATAGTAAGAAAAACTATAATGATAGATACGTATTTGTTCGGGACCGCTCTGTGTTCCCGATGAATATACATTAAGTAACTCTTTATTTAAATCATTTATTTATAGGAGGCATTGCAAATGAGTGCAGAGTTAAGATCAGAGTGGGAAGGCTTCACCGGCGGTAAGTGGGTGAACGAGATCGACGTTCGCGATTTCATCCAGAAGAATTCCACACCTTATGACGGTGATGATTCTTTCCTCGTAGGACCTACCCAGGCAACAAAGGATCTGTGGGAGCAGGTACTGGATCTGTCCCGTCAGGAGCATGAGGCAGGCGGTGTTCTGGATATGGATACCAAGGTTATTTCAACCATCACATCTCACGGCCCCGGCTACCTTGACAAGAGCAAGGAGAAGATCGTAGGTTTCCAGACAGATAAGCCTTTCAAGCGTTCCATGCAGCCTTACGGCGGTATCCGTATGGCAGAGAAAGCTTGCGCAGATAACGGATATACCGTTGATCCCGAGATAAGCGAGTTCTTCTCGGTTCACAGAAAGACACACAATGCAGGCTGCTTTGATGCATACAATCAGGAAATGCGTGCTTGCCGTTCATCACACGTTATCACAGGTCTTCCTGATGCATACGGCCGCGGACGTATCATCGGCGACTATCGTAGAATAGCTCTTTACGGTATCGACAGACTGATCGAAGACAAGCAGGCTCAGAAGGATTCTACCGGCAGAGTGATGACAGATGATGTTATCCGTCTTCGTGAAGAGCTTTCCGAGCAGATGGTTGCTCTTAAGATGATGAAAGAAATGGCTGCTTCCTATGGTGTAGATATCTCCAAGCCCGCTTCAAACGTACAGGAAGCTATCCAGTTCACATATTTCGGATATCTGTGTGCAGTTAAGGAGCAGAACGGTGCAGCAATGAGCCTTGGCCGTACTTCTACCTTCATCGACTGCTATGCAGAGAGAGATCTCAAGAACGGTAAGTTCACCGAGGAAGAGATCCAGGAGTTCGTTGATCACTTCATCATGAAGCTTCGTTGCGTTAAGTTCGC